>JAJYVV010000076.1 GCA_021791815.1 Bacillota bacterium
CGTCCGGCCGGAGGCGCAGGGCGGCGCGGGCCAGCGCCCCTGCGAGGCGGACGGCGAGGAGGGCGGCGCCGAGGACGAGGCCCCCGGCTCCGGCGTAGGCCAGGGGCCGGAGCGCGGGCAACCCGCCACCCGGGGCGTCGAGGAGGCTCCAGCCGGCATACCCCGCCGCGGCCGAGAGCCCGAGCAGCGCCACGTCCAACCAGAGGCGGCGCCAGGGTCGCGGCGCCGGCGCGTCCCGTTCCCGCGGGTGGGCCGGTCCCGGGCGGGGAGCCGCCAGGGCGAGCGCCGCGACCACGGCGGCGGAGAGCAGGCCCGCCGCGAGGGAGGCGCCGAGGCACGGGAGGAAGCCCCGGCCGGCGGCGTGGAGCGGGGGAAGCGCCGCGAGCGCCGCGGCGGGGACCGGGAAGACGAGCCCGCAGGCGAGCGCGACCGCCGCGACGGGACCCGCGGCGAGCAGGCGGAGCTGCAGGCCGGACGCGCCGCGCGCCGCCAGGGCCCGCAGGACATCCTGCCCGGGGGCGCCGCCGCGCTGGCGGACGCGCGCGAACACCAGGGCGGCGCCCAGAACGGCGACGGGGCCGGAGGCGAGGACCGCGGCCAGGCCCGGCGCGGCCACGGGGTTCCCAGGGGGGCCGAGGCTGCCCCCGCCCAGCAGTGCGCCCGCGAACGCGGCCGCGGCCACCGTGATCGCGGCGGCCGGCGCCGCGCCCCCCGGGGCCCAGAGCGGCCGTCCCGGGTCGCGCCGGCCCTCGTCCCGGTCGCCGCTCACGCGCCCCCGCCGCTCCCGAACCCGTGGGCCGCCAGCCACGCCGCGCAGCGGACCGTCCACGCCCCCACGTCGGGGTCCTCCTCGGCCAGGCCCAGGCCATGGCGCCCATGCTCGAACACGTGCAGGGCGAAGGGCACGCCGGCCCGGCGCAGCGCCATGGCGAACAGGAGGCTGTTTTCGACCGGCACACCCTGGTCGTCGGCGGTGTGCCACAGGAACGCCGCGGGCGTGTCTTCCCGCACGCGCGTCTCGAGCGACAGGGACGCGCGCAGGGCCGGCGGGGCGTCGGGCCCGAGGAGGTTGCGCAGGGAGCCCTCGTGGCCGAACGGCCCGAACGTGAGGACCGCGTAACAGAGGACCATCAGGTCCGGGCGGCTGGACTGCCGCTCGACGGGGTCGGCGGCGGCCGCGTTCCCCGGGTCCCCGTGAGTGCCGGCCGTGGCCGCCAGGTGCCCTCCGGCGGAGAAGCCGAGGATGCCCACGCGCCCGGGATCCACGCCCCACTCCCCGGCGCGGTGGCGCACGGTGCGCAGGGCGCGCTGGGCGTCCTGCAGCGGGGCGGGGTGCCGGTGGGGCGCGACCCGGTAGCGGAGGACGAAGGCGTCCACGCCGAGCCCGCACAGCCACCGGGCGACCGGCAGCCCCTCGTGCGGCGCGAGGCCGGCATACCCCCCGCCGGGGCACACCACCACGGCCGGCCGCGGCGCCGGGTCGCGCCGGGGGGCGAAGCACGGGATCAACTCCGGACGCGGGGCGGCCGCCTCCCCGGCACCGCCGGGCGGCCCCCCCGCCCAGAGCGGCAGGGCCACGCCGTCGACCGCATCCCGCGCACGGGCCGTCCCCGGCTGGGACCCGTCATCCGCCAAGCGCGCCACCCCCCGCCTGCCCTGCCTCGGGCACGGACCTCCCGGGCCCTCCGGGGTCGGCCGGCTCCGGGCCGGCCCACAGCCGGGCCAATGCGACGAGGACCTCCGCGGCCTTCTCCATCCACTGCACGGGGACCCATTCCGTCCGGGAGTGGAAATCCATCCCGCCGGCGAAGAGGTTGGGCGTGGGCAGCCCCCGCTCCGACAGCCGCGCGCCGTCGGTGCCGCCCCGCACGGAGGACGGCCGCGGGGTGACCCCGGCGGCCCGCATGGCCTGGAGCGCCCGCTCCACGACCTCCGGCCGCCGCTCGACCGGCCCGCGCATGTTGCGGTAGCCGCCGGTCCGCCGGACCTCGACGCGGCACGCGGGATGGCCGGCGCGCAGGGCGGCGCAGGTCGCGTCGAGCCACGCGCGGCTGGCCCGCAGGCCGGCCTGCTCGAAGTCCCGCAGGAGCAGGACGACGCGCGCGGATTCGACGTTGCCGTCGATGGCGTCGACGTGGATGAAGCCGCTCCGGCCGTCCGCCGTCTCGGGCCGGCGGTCGGCCGGCACCGCCGCCGCCAGGGCCGCGGCGAGCGCCACCGCGTTGCACATGCGCCCGCGGGCCGTCCCCGTGTGCGACGACCGGCCCTCGATGGCGACCGTCACGTTCTCGGCCTCGAAGTTCTCCCAGGAAACGTCACCGAGCGCCCCGCCGTCGACGGTGTACGCGCAGGACGCGCCGAAGGCCTCCACGTCCAGGAACTCGATGCCGCGCCCGGTCTCCTCGTCCGTGGTGAAGCCGATGCGGAGCGCCCCGTGGGCCACCGCCGGACCCTGGAGGAGCCGGGCGCAGGCCGCCATGATCGCCGCGACGCCGGCCTTGTCGTCGGCGCCGAGCAGGGTGCTCCCGTCGGACGTGACGATGTCCAGGCCCACCGCCTCGGCCAGGGCCGGATGGTCCGCGGGATCCAGCACGGGGCCCGCCGGCAGGGCCAGGGGCCCGCCGCGGTACGCCCGGTGGACGATGGGCCGGACGCCCCGGCCGGAGACGGCGGGCGAGGTGTCGAGGTGGGCCAGGAGCCCGATCACCGGGGGCAGCGGCCGCCCCCGCGGCAGGTTGGCCGGGAGCGTGGCCGTGACGATGCCGTGGGCGTCGACCGCCACGTCGGCCAGCCCCAGCGCCGTGCATTCCGCCGCCAGCAGCCGGCTGAGCCGCCACTGGCCGGCCGTGGTGGGAACATCCGCGCCGCCCGGGTCCGATTGCGTGTCGATGCGGACATAGCGCAGGAACTTCGGCAGGACGCCTTCCGTGAGAAGCGTCTCCCGTCCCTCGACCGCCGCCTCCGCGGCCTCCGCGCCGCCCAGTTGCCGCACTCCTCCCGGACGTGCCCCCGGCGGGGCCCCCGGCATCCTTCGGCGCCGGCGTGGCCGGGCCTGCGGGACGGGCGCAGGGGCCCGGCCGCCCGGCGCGAACCGGGCCGGAAGGGGCCCAGCCGGGTTTCCGCCCGGGCGGCCGCGCGCCCGAGGCGGAGCCCCCGAGAAAGGACCGCGCCGTCCATGGAGGGTTCGCGCCCGCCGCGACGACTGGAGGTCCGCAACGGGGACCGCGCCATCGCGCTCACCCCGTGGGGCTACCGCGCGCTCCTGGAGTTCCGCCGTGGCCGCGCCCGTTCGGCCGACGTGCCCCACATCGGCTGCTTCCTCGACGGGGACGGCGCGGACCGGGGCTTCACGAGCTACGCCGGAACGGCCAGCCTGCAGCGGCTGGTGCTGGTCTCGGGCGTGGCGCCGGGCGACGCGGTGGTCGAGGTCGGCGCGGGCACCGGCCAGCTCACCTTCGAGGGCGGGCTCGCGCACGCCGCCGGCCGGACGGGCCTCGTCCTCGCCACCGACCCCTCGGCGCCGTGGCTCCAGGTCCTCGCCCGCAAGGCCGCGGAGACGGACAACGTCTCGGTGCACGCCCTGGTCGCTCCGGCGGAAGCGCTGCCCGTGGCGGACGGGCAGGCCGACGTGGTCGTGGGCAGCAAGTTCCTCCATTACTGCGAGGACCGTGTCGCCGCCCTGCAGGAGATGGTGCGGGTGGCCCGCCCCGGAGGGACGGTCGCCGTCCTCGCCGCGACGGGGGGCCAGCTGGGCAGCGGCTGGATGCGCGTGGTCGCGCCGCTGATCGTGGCCGCGACCCCCTTCATGGGGCAGGCCGGAGCCCGCTCCCTGACCCACGCCCCGGGCGAGGTGGCCACGGCGATGCGCGCGGCCGGCCTGGAGCAGGTCACGGCGACGCCGCTCACGGAGCCGGCCATGTGCATCGACTACCACATCACGATGCGCTGGGTCGCCCAGCTCGGCCTGCTGGAGGGCTACGTCCGCAGCGTGCCCGAGGCGGAGCAGCGCGACGCGCTCATCGAGACCGCCTACGACGACATCCGCCGCATGTTCGACGACACGCAGCCCGAGGAGCGCTCCTTCGTCTACCACTTCGAGATCGTGCGGGGCCGGCGGCCGTCGGGACAGCGTTGAGGGGGGCCGGAAAGGCCGGCCCCCCTCAACCCGCCGGTTCAGATCCCTGTCGGCATGGCGGCCATCGCCGGGCCGTTGGTCGGGAACTTCTTGGAGTTCGCCGCCGTGAGGTTGGCCTCGCTGGCCCCCGTCGCCTCCAGGCTGCTCAGCTGCTGCTGGAGCTGGCCCAGGGCCTCGGCGGGCGGGGTCTTGTTCGCCTCCACCTGCCCCATCCAGTTGACGATCAGGTTGTCGGCGGCGACCGCTTGATACTCGAAAAATAACTCCGGCCAGGCATACCCTCCGGTCGCCGCGTCCTGATACCAGTGGATGCCCTTCGTCTTCAGCAGGGGCGCCGTTCCGGTCACCAGGGTCTCCCACTCCGACCAGAGGCTCAGCAGGCACGGCTGCACCAGCGTCGCCTGCATCTGGAACCGCTGGTAGTCGGGCTCGGCGCAGACGTATTTGATGAGTTCCCAGGCGGCGTCCGGGCTCTTCGTGGCCGAGTTCATCACGTAGAAGTCGATGTTGTTGAAGGTCGAGCGCCCGGCGGGGAAGTAGGGCATGGGCAGGATGTCCCACTTGATCGACTGGCCCATCGTCTCCACCGCGGGCAGCAGTTCCCAGCCGCCCGACTGCTTGAAGACCACCTGCCCCGTGTTCAGCGGGCCGGAGAAGCCGGAGCGCGGCGCCAGGACCCCGTTGGCGAAGTTCTCCTGGATGTAGGTCGCCATGGCGATGGCCTGGGCCGAGCCGTACGTGGCCTGCGTGCGCGTCGCGTTCATCTCGGTGGCGCCGAAGGCGTGCAGCCACCAGTTGGACTGTTCGTCCCAGCCGCTGTCGAACACCGAGCAGCCGTTGCGGGTCTGGCCCTTGCTCGTCTTGCCCACGCAGGACTTCCAGAGGCTCGTCGCCTGCTCGTAGGTCCAGGAGGAATCGGGGTACGGCAGGCCCAGGCTGTCGAGGATGTCCTGGCGGTAGAAGATCACGCAGGGTCCGTCGTAGGCGGGGAGCGCCATCAGTTGGCCGTTGAACGTCAGGACGGCGATGTGTCCGGCGGGCCAGAGGGCCTCGTCGATGTTGTCCTGCTTGAGGTACGTGTCGAGCGGCGTGAGCAGGCCGGCCGTGTAGAGCACGACCAGGTCCTGGCAGCAGTCCTGGAAGACGTCGAGGAAGCCCTGGCCCGCGATGGCGTCGGCGATCTGGGTCGAGGCGCCGCCCTGCACGCTGCCGTTGTTCACGACGACCCGGACGCCGGGGTGCGTGGGCGCGTAGTTGCTGTCGAAGTAGTCCTGATTCAGGGCCAGGGCCGTCTTGTTCCAAGCCGCGCCCTGCCAGTTCGGGGCGAAGTGCAGCACCGTCGTCGGATTGGCCACCGCCGGCGCCGCGCTCGACTTCGAGCCGGCGCCGGCCGCCGAGGAGGCACACGCCGCCAGCACGGGAGCCAGGGCCGCCGCGCCGGCTCCCGCCGCCGCGCCGCGCAGCAGGTCCCGGCGACTCCGGCCGGGCCCGCCCCGCGCGTTCATTCCGAATCACCCCCACCATCCAGATATTGTGGGCCAGGGTTCGGGGGCCGCGCGGGGAGTCCTTCTCGGGAGGGTGCGCACGCCGCCGGGACCCCACGCCGATCCGCGGGGGCGAGCGCCGGCGGCAGGGCGGCGCGCCCAGCCGTCGTAAGGGACCACCATCCCCGGTCCGGCCGCGCCGCTATGGACGCGCTGCGGATCGGGGGAGGAACGCGGGCGGCGCGAGTCTGGGAGGTGGATGGCGATGCGGTGGTGGAGGCTCCTTGCGGCCCTGCTGGCGGCGGTGGTCGGCGGCGCCCTGGCCGGCCTGGGCGCCCTGGGCGGCTTCGGCGCCGTGGCCGATGCGGCCACGCCCACGGTGTCCGTGGTGCAGAACGCGTCCTACGGTCCCATCCTGGTCGGGCCCAACGGGATGACGCTCTACTACTTCAAGAAGGACAGCGCCGGGGTGAGCAACTGCGCCGGGTCGTGCGCGGCGATCTGGCCGCCGCTCACGGTCACGTCCGCGCCGACGGCCGGCACCGGTCTCACCGGCACCCTCGGAACCATCCAGCGCTCCGACGGAACGACGCAGGTGACGTACAACGGCTGGCCCCTGTACTACTATGCGGCGGACGCCCAGCCGGGCGACACCAACGGCGAGGGCATCCTGAGCGTCTGGTACGTCGCACCGGTCGACCTCACCGCGGCCCCGCCGGCGGCGGCCACGTCCACCGCCGCGGCCCCGGCGCCGGCCTCGTCGACCGCGTCCGGTTCGTCCACCGCCCCGACCTCTGGCCCGACGATCTCCGTCGCCCAGAACGCGACGCTCGGCCCGGTCCTCGTCGGGCCGAACGGCGACACCCTGTACTACTTCCTCAAGGACCAAAGCGGCGTGAACAACTGCGCGGGCAAGTGCGCGACCATCTGGCCGGCGCTCACGGTCAGCGGCGCCAACGACCTGACCCTGGGCCCCGGCGTCGCCGGCGCGATCTCCCTGATCCCGGGCCCCGCGGGCACCCTGCAGGTGACCTACAACGGCTGGCCGCTGTATGAGTACGTGGGCGACAAGGCCCCGGGCCAGGCCAACGGCCAGGGCTTCCTGAAGATCTGGTACGCCGCGACCCCTGGCCTGGCGGAGGCGCCGTCGGTGGCCACCGCGGCCGCGGCGCCGCCGGCCACGACCACGACGACCTCCAGCCCCGCGGCGGCCTCCAGCGCGGCTCCGTCAACCACCGCCGCCACGCTGCCCCGCACGGGCGGCCGCCCGTGGCCCGAGGCGGCCGGCGCCCTGTTCCTGCTCGGCGGCGCGGCGCTGCTCCTGCGGCGGCCGCGGCGCGACGCGGCCTGAGACCCCGCCCGAGCGCCGGACGGCGGGGACGGAGGAAGGGGGCAGCGCCCCTTCCTCCGTCCCTTTCGCTTCCCCCCCGGACCTTCGCACGGAAGGAGCGGAACACCGCCCCGCGAATACGCACCGCACATCCGCCGCCCTCCGGCGTGAAGCCGAGGACGCGCAGACGGGCGGTGCGTCGCCCGTTCGGCCGACCGGACATCGATGGGGCGGCAGCGGACTGCGCGGGCCCGGGAAAGGCGAGGAGGTCGATGCACACGTCGCACATGCTGTCGCGAGCGTTCCTGGGGCTCGGCGTCGCGGCCGGGCTGATCGTCGCCGCGTGCGGATCCGCGGCCCCCGGCGGCGGTACCGGGGCCGCGCAGACGTCCGGAAGCAAGGCGGCGGCCAGCAGCAGCGCCGCCGCGTCGGGCGCGCCGGCGGGTATGCCGACCGCCACGAGCCTGAAGGGGTGGCAGGTCAGCATCGGGAGCGGCGGCGTCGGTCCGCAGATCGACAACACGACGGGCGACCCGAAGCCGCCGTCGCTGGAGCTTCCGGGAGACAAGTCCTATGTCTGGGCGGACCTGAAGAAGCCGATCAACCAGTTCTCATTCGATGTTAATACCCAGGGTCTGTTCGACTTCGTCTTCGGCGCCTCGGACACCGGGGCAGGGTACATGTTCCGCATCGACACCCGCGGCGGCACCAACTACTCCGGCTTCGGAGAGTTGGAGGACTGGAGCGACTGGGACTGCCCCGGCGCGGGCTCGACCTCGGATCCGGCGAGCACGTGGCTGCACGTGGTGGTCGCGATCACGGGGGCCAACGTCACCGCCACGGTCACCGGCCCGGGCGGCCTCAAGGAAGTCAACACCTTCAACGGCGAGACGGACGCCTGCAACACCATGAGCGACGGCACGGTCCTGCCGACCACCCTCGGCTCCTACAAGCCGATGGGCACGGCCTTCGGCTTCGAGGGCGACGGCCTCGGCGCCACGTCCTACACCTGGATCGCCAACTTCACGTAGAGCCGCGGACGGGCGGGGGCCCACCTCCCGCCGAGGACCCGAGAAGACGGAGCGGGGGCGGCGCACCGCCCCCGCTCCGCGTCCCCGCCCGGAGCGCCATGGCCCGTCGCCGCGCTACGACGGGGAGGCGGCCTGCAGCAGAAGCCTGTCGCGCGCCTGGCCCAGCACGGCGGCGGACTCCGCGCAGACGGTGATCACGTCGCCGGGATGCAGGACGGTGTCGCCATGGGGGATGACGAGGCTGTCGCCGCGCCGGACGGCCACCAGGATGGCGCCGTCCGGGGGCCGCAGCTCGGGCGACGACACACGGCCGCCCTCGCCGGCCCAGTCCGCGGGGAGCACCACGTCGCCGAAGACGCCCCGCGGTCGTGTGGCCGCCTGCAGCAGCTGGGAGGCCGCCTGGTCGACCCGCGCCCGGTCCGCCGCGTAGACCAGCAGCCGGTCGCCGGAGTGCAGCCCGGTCTCGCCGCGCGGCGCCACGGCCGTGTCGCCCCGCCGGATGCTGACCAGGACCACGCCGGGCGGCAGGTCCATTTGGCCGACGGTGCATCCGTCGCCGGGCCAGTCGGCCGGCGTCTCCACCTCCCGGAAGGCCCCGGGCTCGCGGCCGCGGTCGGCGTCACGCAGCAGCGCCACCTTCTGCTGGGTCTCCAGGGTGAGGACGGTGCGCTCGTAGTACACGCGCAGCGCGTCGTCCCGGCTCACCGTGCCCACCACGTGGCCCGCGTCCCGCCCGACCGGCAGCAGGTCCGTGGCGAGCAGGCCGAAGCGGCGCATCGCGTCGTCAAGCGACAGGTCGGACGACGCCACCGGGATGCCGCGCCGGCAGACCTCGCCCACGGTCCGTCCGGGCTCGCCCTCCTCGGTCGCCCGCAGGATCTGGACGTCGTCCACGATGCCCAGGAACGTGCCGTCGGCGCGGAACACGGGCAGGGCGCGGGCGCGGGCGCCGGCCAACACGTCCCGTCCGGTGCGGACGTCGACGTCCTCCGCGAGGCGGAGGGAGATGGGCTGCATCGCCGCGGTGATCGGCACCCGCTGGAGCGGGCGGACCTCCGCGCCGCGCAGCACCCGGATGCCCCGCCGGGTGAGCTTGACCGTATACATCGAGTCGCGGGCCAGCGACCCATAGACGAGATAGCTGATGGTGCAGGCGGCGGCGATGCTGACCGTCAGGTGGTAGTCCCCGGTCATCTCCAGCAGGATGACCATCGCGGTCAGCGGCGCCTGCGCCGCGCCGGCGAAGACGGTGCCCATGCCGGCCACGGCGAAGGCCGCCGGGCTCGGGACGACGCCGGGCGCCAGGAGGTGCATCAGGGCCCCGAAGGCCCCGCCGAGCATCGCACCGAGGAAGAGGCTCGGGGCGAACACGCCGCCGGACCCGCCGGCGCCGATCGTCAGGAGCGTCGCCACGTACTTGCCGCCCAGCAGGCCGAGCAGGAGCAGCAGGCCGTACCGGCCGGCGACGGCGGCCGCCATGGAGCCGTAGCCGACGCGCAGCACGCCGGGCAGCGCGAGGCCCAGCGCCCCCACGGCCGCGCCGCCGATGGCCGCCTGCCAACCCCACGGAACCTTCGAGTGATCGAAGACGTCTTCGATCACGTCGAGGCCCCGGGTGTAGGCGAGGGCGACGCAGCCGCCCAGGACCCCGAGCACCAGGGCCAGGAGCACCGCGACCGGAGGCAGGGGGCCGTAGGCCGGCACCGGCATGACGAGATGGTCGCCCCAGATCATGCGAAAGACCAGGACGCCGGTCAGCGAGGAGAGGAACACGGGGACCAGCGCGCCCATCGCCCAGGAGCCCAGCACCACCTCGAGCCCGAAGAGCCCGCCGGCCACCGGCGCGTTGAACGTCGCGCCGATGCCCGCCGCGGCACCGCAGGCGACGAGGAGCGAGATGTAGGTGTCGCTGAGGCGCAGCAGTTGTCCGACCGAGCTGCCGAACGCGGCGCCGATCAGCGCGATCGGGCCCTCGCGGCCGACCGAGCCGCCGCCGCCGATCGTGATGGCCGGCGCCAGGATGCCGAAGAAGCCGACCCGAGGCCGGATGCGGCCGCCGCGGAGGGCGAGCGACTCCAGGATCTGGGGCACGCCGTGGCCCTTCACCTCGCGCGCGAAGCGGTGGCTGATGACGCCGACGAGCAACAGCGCCAGGACGGGGGTGAGCACGCCGGCGAGGTGCTGCGCCGGGCCGAGGAAGAAGAAGCCGCGGCGGACGACCAGGCCCTCGAACACGAACGTCGCGCCGGAGATCATCAACCGGAAGATCACGGCGCCGAGGCCGCCCACGGCCCCGATGAGCAGGGCCAGCCCCACGAGGACGGCCGGCTCGCGCAGCGGCGCCCGGGCGAGGGCTCCGCGCCAACCGGCGATGAGGCCGGCGCCGCCCGCCGTCCCGCGCATCCCCCGCGCGCGCCCGTCCGGCCCGTTCTCGTCCAAGCTGGTGCATGCCTCCCGCGCGCCGGGGCGCGCGCCGGAGGGGCTTCCGCGACCGGGTCGCGGGTCCCTTCCGGCCCCGGCGCCCCCGCCCGCGGGGCCTGGACGTCCCGCGAGGCCAGTGACGTCCTCTTCCAGCAACGCCTGCCATCGACAGGCGAGCGCGGGCCGGAGTATGCTCGCCGAAATCCCGGCTCGCGCCGCACGCCGATGTGGCCACCCGCGGGAGGCGGCGGTCCGGGTGCCGCGGCGCGGCGGGCGCGTCCGCGGCGCACGACTCGTTCCCTCTAGGATGTGATGCGTTGTCGACTCCGGAGGACTCGCGCGGGAGGCGCAGGGGCCGCCGCCGGCGCCTCGCCGCCCGCGGCTGGATCACGTTGACCGTATGCGCGGCCGTCGCCGTCGGCGGTTGCGCCACCGTCGCGGCCCAGCGCAGCGGCGGCCTGGCCAACCTGGCGGCGCGCACCCTGGGCTTCCTGATCAGCCCTTTCCAGTCCGTGGTGGCGCGGCAGGCGACGCAGAGGGGCCGCACCGCCACGCAGCCGCTGATCCGACCGCAGGCCGAGGAGCCCATCACCGTGCTCGTGCTCGGCACCGAGTCGGCGCCGGGCTACGCGGGTCCGCAGCTCACCGACTCCATGCTGGTCGTGGCCTATGATCCGCGGGCCGACTCGGTCTCCATCCTATCCGTGCCGCGCGATCTCTGGATCGACATCCCGACCTTCGGCTACCAGCGGATCAACACCGCCCTGGAGAACGTCGGCATCGCGGGCGCGGAGCTCACGGTCGAACAGTACATCGGCGTGCCGATCGAGTATTACGCCATCGTCAACTACAACACGTTCACCCAGGTCGTCGACGACGTCGGCGGCGTGAACGTGGACGTGCCGTATGCGATCAGCGACAGCTGCTATCCGAACGCGGCGGAGAACCAGTGCACCGTGTTCGACCTCGCCGCGGGCGAGCAGCACCTGGACGGCGCGACGGCCCTGAAGTTCGCCCGCGAGCGCCACTCGTTCGCGACGGGCGACATCCAGCGCGAGGCCGACCAGCAACTGGTCCTGCTGGCGCTGAAGCAGCAGATGCTCCAGCCCCAGAACTGGCTGAAGATCCCCGAGATCGTCGGGCAGATGAGCAACCTGCTGCAGACGAACTTCCCCCTCGCGGACGCGCCGAGCCTCGCCGAGCAGTTGCTGCGCCTGCCCAGCGGGAACGTGCAGAACACGGTCCTCAGCTACCCGGGCGCGGTCAACCCCTACACGACGTCCGGCGGGGCCTTGGTGCTGCTGCCCGATGAGGCCGCGATCCACCAGATCGTGTCCCAGATGTTCCCGCGCGTGCTGGCCGACATCTCGCAGATGAGCGTGCAGGTGCAAAACGGCGCCCCGACCAACCAGGACCTCGCGACCCAGTTCAGCCAGATCCTGCAGACCATGGGCGTCCACACGCTGCCCGCGGAGCAGGCGGCCCAGACCAACCTGACCGCGAACGAGGTCTTCGTCAACACGGCCGCCGTCCACCTCGGCCCGCGCCAGCCGCTGCCCACCGAGGCCCTGATGCTGGGACAGATGCTGGGCACGCAGCCCCAGACGGCGTCCCTGCCGTCCTCGTCCGCCCAGATCGTGGTCGAGCTGGGCACGGACTACGCCGGATACAGCGGCGCCACGCCGTCCACCGGCGGCGCCTCCGGGGCCGGGAGCGGGGGCGGCGCTTCCGGGTCGTGACCCGCGGCGCCACCGCAGGAACACGGAAGGGGCGGCGCCGAGGCGCCGCCCCTTCCCCATGCACGGGCCACCCCCGCGCCGCGGTCAGCGCCCGGCGCCCGGCCCCGCCGCAGGGGGGAAGGCGTCGCGCGCCGCCGCCAACACCTCGGCGGCGTGGCCGTCGACCTGCACGGACGGCCAGACGCGCCGCACGAGTCCGGCGGAGTCCACCAGGTAGGTGCTCCGGCTGTGCCGGCCGCGCTCCGCGTTCCAGATGCCGAGCGGCTGCCCCAGGGCCCCGCCGGCGTCGACCAGCAGCGGAAATCCCAGCCCGCAGTCCGACGAAAACGCCCGGTGCGAGTCCGGGCCATCGGCGCTGACCCCGAAGACGCGGACCCCGGCGCCGCGAAACTCCTCCAGGTGCCGCTGGAAGTCGTGGGCCTCGCGCGTGCAGCCCGGCGTGGAGTCCTTGGGATAGAAGTAGAAGACGGCCGGCCCGCCTTCGAGGAGGGTGCGCACCCGCACCTCGCCGCCCGCGTCGTCTCCCAGCGTCGCGTCGGGAAACCGCTCCCCCGCCTGCACGACCCCATCGCCTCCCGCCTCAGGCGCCCGCCCCCGCCGCCCCGGCCTGCCAGCGGCGCTCCAGGCCCCCGGTCTCGATGGAACAGTGGATCCCGCATTCCTTGAGCGCGTCCTGCTCCCACCACCAGCGGCCCGCCCGCGCGTCCTCGCCGGGCTTCGTGGCCCGGGTGCAGCACGCGCACGAGATCGACGTGTAGCCGGCGTCGTACAGCGGGTGGTGCGGCACGTCGTTCGTCCGCATGTAGTCCCAGACCTGCTCGTGCGTCCAGTCCGCGAGCGGGCTCAGCTTCACGATCCCGTCGTGGTCGGGGTCCAGGGCGACCTTGCGCACGTCGCCGCGGCTCGCCAGTTGCTCGCGGCGCAGCCCGGTGACCCAGGCGTCCAGCAGCGCGAGCTTGCGGCGCAGGGGCGCCACCTTGCGCACGCGGCAGCAGAGCAGGCGCTTCTCCACGGCCTCGTAGAAGAGGTTCACCCCGTGCCGGGTCGTCATCCCTTCCACGTCGCCCGCGTCCGGGAAGACCACCTCGAAGCGCACGCCATACCGCTCGCGGACCCGGTCGATGAGATCGTAGGTCTCGGGCGGCAGCCTCCCCGTGTCCACCGTGAACACCCGGATTCCCGGGTCGAGGCGCCACGCCATGTCCAGGAGCACCAGGCTCTCCGCCTGCAGCGAGCTGGCCAGCGCCACCCGATCCCCGAAGGTCTGCAGGGCCCAGGCCAGGACCTCCTCGGCCGGCCTGCGCTCGAACGCGGCGGCCAGTTCCCCGGCCTCGGCGTCGCCCAGCAGGACCCGGTGGTCCCCGCGCTCCAGGACGTCCGCCACCTCGCCCCCTCCTCCCCCGAGCCCGGCGCCGGGCACGAAACAGCGCCGCGCGTGGCGGCACGCCGCCGCGCACGGGGCGCACGGGACCGCCCCCGCTCCCCTATTCCGAGCCGGTCGAGCGCGGTTCCGGCCCCGCCTCCACGTAGCCGCGGAGTTCCAGGTGCTTCAGGATGCGCTCCAGGGACTGCTGCGGCGTCTCCGCCGAACTGTCCACGGCGACGTCCGGGTGCTCCGGCTCCTCGTAGGGGTCGGAGACACCCGTGAAGTGCGCGATCTCGCCGCGCAGCGCCCGGGCATAGAGCCCCTTGACGTCGCGGCGGACCAACTCCGGCAGCGGACAGCGCACGTAGACCTCCACGAAGTCGCCGATGAGGCGGCGGGCCTCCTCCCGCGTGTCGCGGTAGGGGGAGATCGCGGCGGAAATGGCGACGACGCCGTTTCGGGCGAGCAGGTGACAGACGAAGGCGATGCGCCGGATATTCGTGTCGCGATCCTCGCGCGAGAAGCCGAGACCCTTGGAGAGGTTGGTCCGCACCACGTCGCCGTCCAGGACCTCCACGCGCCGGCCCTGCCGGCGCAGCTCCGTCTCCAGGAGGCGCGACAGCGTCGATTTCCCCGCCCCGGAGAGCCCGGTGAACCAGACCGTGCACCCGGGTGCCGCATCCTGCGGCCGATGGGCCTTGCTCAACCTACTACCCCCCACGTGCGCCGGGACGCGCGACCATTGCCTTGAAACCGATCGGAATTAGTACCTTTCTGGCGGCGATGGTAAAGGGGGGGCCGCGCCCTGTCAAGGGGCGCCCCGGCCACACACGCCCAAGGGCCCCGGGACCCGCCGCGGGCCGGGTCACGCAGTACCGCCGCCGCCCGGGGCGGGCAGCGCGGCCACCGCGCCCTGCGCCCGGGCGATCGCGGCGCGGGCGGTCCCGATGTCGGCCTGGATCTGGGCCACCGACGGCGAGGCGCCGGCCGTCCCGGCGTCCGGGCCGGACGCACCACCGGCCTGAACCCTCTGCAGGAGCTGCTGGGCCTCCGCGAGCAGGTCCTGGGCCGCCAGCAGCTCCGAGTTCGCCCCGCGCTGCAGGGAGCTCTCCGTGTCGAACAGGAGGGCCTGCGCCGAAGGATCCGGCTGGGCGCGGGCGATCTCGCCGTTGAGCTGCGCGGCGGCGGCTGCCAGCGAGGTGGCCCCCTGGGCGCGCGCCGACGCGGTCGTCGCCGCCTGGTCGGCCGCGGAAGGCACGTCCTGGGGCGGGCCGGACAGGATGCCGGCCACCCACCCGCCGGCCGGGAGCACGCCGGCGCCGGGGAAGGGCTGCGCCGGCAGAGCGCCCCCGACGGCGGCCCCGGGCTCCCCGGGCGCGGCGGGACGCGAGGTGCCGCGCGCCAACGAACACCCCCGCGGCGCACAGGGCGGCCGCCGCGGCGATGCCGAAGACGCCCATCGCGCGCCGCGAGCGGGCCCGCTCCCCCGGGGCGGGGGGCACGATCCGCTGCCCGGGCGCCGCGCCCCACCCGTCGCCGAATTCGTCGTCGATGGCCATGGCCGGTGCACCTCCGACCGTGGGGCCTGGGCCCGACGGCCCGGGCCGTGCGCCGGTTCGCGCCCGGCCCGTGGCCCTATCATAGCCCCGCGGCGTCCTCCCGGGAGGCATGCGCGCGGGCCCCGGCAAGGGCGCGCGCCTTTGCCCCCGGCGCGGCCCACCCCTACGGCGGCGGCGCCTCCGTCCGGTCGTAGACCCCCAGCGTCGGTTCGAGCCCACCGAGCCACACCCGCGCCTCCGAGCGCGGCCGGAGCGCCGGGCCGCACGCCGCGAGGGCTTGCCGCAGGTGCCGCCGGTCCGCGGTGAGGACGACCAGGCGGCCCCGGGGCCTCAACACGCGCGCCGCCTCGCGCAGCGCCGCCGGATACAGCACGGCGTTGTCGGAGGCCCGACCCCGGCGGTGGCCGAAGGGCGGGTTGGCCACCACCGCGTCCGCGGCGGCGTCGGCGACGAACGCGAGGTCGCGGGCATCCCCGGGGCGGACGTCGGCCTGCACGCCGCCCGTGTGGACGAAGCCCGACAGGGTCCGGCGGGTCGCGTCCACCGCCGCGGGATCGAGATCGCAGCCGACGAGGCGGCAGGGGCCGAGCATCGCCCGCTCCGCGAGCAGGGTGCCCGAGCCGCAAAAGGGGTCGCAGCACAGGTCGCCCGGCCGGGCCCGCGACGCCATGGCCATGGCCCGGGCCATCGCCGGGTTGAGCGAACGCGCCATGAGGGCCACGCGGTAGGGCCGCCGGCGCTCGAGGCCCCAGGCCGCCGCCAGGCCGACCAGCGCCCTCCCGGAGCGGTCCACGATGCACACCATCCCCGGACGGCCCTCGGGCTCCGGGAGCACGCGGGGACGGCCGGCGGCGCGGACCACCGCGGCGCAGGCGGCCGCGGCGCGGGCGGCCTCGTTGATCCACTGGGATTCGAACCAAAGGGTTTCGGCATGCGGGAGTCGCGAGGGGACTTCGGAGCAGGGCCCGGCCCACGCCACCTCGACCGCCGCCCGGACGGTGCCGGCCCGCGCCGTCGCCGCCGCGAGGGCGGACCCGGGGACGGCGACCCAGCCCGAACCGACCTCCCCGGTGCCGGCGCCAACGGCGCGGCACTCGCCGATCAGAAAGCTCTCCAGGCCCGGGAGCGTGACGAGCGCGATCAGCCCGGCCGCGGGCGCACCTCCTCCCCGGCCCCGCGGGTGGCCCGCCGGGCCGGGGTCGTCCCATTGTAGGCCGGAGAGGCTGGCCCGGGCGGACGCGCGGCGCTCGGCCGCCAGCCTCAGGCGCGCAAGGCGGCCGCCGCGGCGCGGCCGCGGGTCCGCCGCGGGGCCGGGGCCGCAGGGACTTCCCCGAGGGCCGGCCCGGCGCCGGGCGCCTGCGGCAAGGGGACCGGCACCTCCACCGTCAGGACGGCGCCCCGGCCAGGGGCGCCGGTCAGGGTCCACACGCCCCCTGCCTGCTCGACCCGGGCGGCGATGGCGGACAAGCCCAGGCCGGGCGAGACCCCCGGCCCGTCCAGACCCCGCCCGTCGTCCGCGACGACGGCGCGGACCCGCGCGCCGTCGGGCGCCATCTCCAGCCGAAGCCGAACGCCGGTGGCCGACGCGTGGCGCGCGGCGTTGCCCAGCCCCTCCTCCACCGCGCGATAGAGCGCCAGGCAGCTCACCGCGGGAAGCCAGCCGCGCCCCTTGTCCTCCCTGGCCCGGAGCCGGGGATCGATGTCGAGCGTCACCGGCAGGTGGGCCGCGAACTCGTCCACCAACGCGCCGACGGCCGTCACCAGCCCGAGGCGGATGACCGCCGGATGCAGGCGGCGGCTGGCCTGGCGCACGTCGCGCTCCTGGATGTCGAGGAGGTCCGCCCGCACCTCCTCGAGGATCCCTCGCGCCGCGGCGGGATCGCTGCCGATGTGGCGCCCGCAGTCGTCCAGCCTGTGCCAGGCCACGATCAGCCGGGACTGCACGCGCCCGTGGAGCCGCTCGGCGATGTCCTCCCGCAGGCGGTCCTCGGCCGCCAGGACCAGCGCCCGCGACCTCTGCAGCTGTTCCGCCTCCGCGCGCAGCCGGCGCAGCATCCGGGCGTTCTCCAGCGTCAG
>JAJYVV010000077.1 GCA_021791815.1 Bacillota bacterium
GTGTGGATCCCCCCTCATCTCTCTCCACACCAAACTCCCCCCTTCCCCGCTCACCTCCTTGCCGACGTACGCACGTTCTGGGTTTCTGGATAGGCTCTTATCCCGGCGGGTGCGGCGCCGGGCGCCCGGGTTTCACCCCACGCCCCCGTCCCAGGGCCCGCGGCGCGGCGAGAGCAGCCGGTCGAGCGTGATCAGCGTCAGCCCCTTGGCGCGCGCAGCCTGGATCATGCCGGCCAGCGCCTCGGCGGTCGGGGCGGTGGGGTGCATGAGGACGATGTCACCCGCCTTCACGCGGTGGCCGATCCGCACGCGCAGCGAGGACGCCGTCGGATTCTTCCAGTCGATGGTGTCCAGGGACCAGAGGACCAGTTCGTGGCCCGACGCGCGCGACGCCGCGAGCACGGCCGGGTTCCACTCCCCGCGGTGCGGGGAGAAGTAGCGGGGGGTCTGCCCCGTCAGGTCGGTGATCACGCCGTCGGCCGCCGCGATCGACGCCAGCGCCTGCGGCTCCCCAAGCAGCGCCCAGCCATGGTCGCGGTATCCGTGGTTGCAGTACGTGAAGCCCCCGGGGTCGGCACGACCGGCGGCGACGATCTCGCGGACCAGGTCCGGGTGCGTCTCGGCCCACCGCCCCACGAAGCACCACGTGGCCGCCGCCTGGTCGGCGGTCAGGGTGCGGAGCATGGCGGGGATGTATTGGTCGCCCCACGCCACGTTGATCACGAAGGCGACGGCGCGGCGCTCGGGCGGCCCGTTGTAGATCGGGGCGGCGGGGAGTTGCGCCAGCGTGATGGACGGGGGCAGCTCCCGCAGCACCGGGGCCACCTCGCTCCGCGGACGGGCGGAGAGGAGGGCGGCCACCGTCGCCGGGACGTTGAGTTCGACGCCGTCGACACCCGGGACCAGGCCGTGGGTCGACGGGTCCACGTAGGCATTGCGCGGCGGGCGGGCGAGCTGCGCGGCCAGCCCGGCGACCGCCGCCTCCACGTCGGCGCCCTCCAGCCCCCCCACGTCCAGGCCGTCCACCCGCACGCCCGCCGGCACCACGGCGCGCCGGGCCGACCCGCTGGCGCGCGGGGCCGCGCCACACCCGGCCGCCACGAGGGAGAGCACGGACAGCGCCGTGGCCAGCAGCAACCCTGCGCGGGTCGGCCGCATCCGCCGGCGGCGCATGGCGCGGTCACCTCGGACGATCCCTATGCGGCGCGGGCGGCCGGCACGCCCGCGCCGTGCGCGGCAAATGGCCCGCTGCGAGATCGAATTCCTCTCCCGCAAGCCCGCAATGTCGACGCCAGTGGCGTGCACCGCGATGCTTCCGGCGGATGATGGAAGTCGACTGCTGCGGGCCGAGCACAGTCTGACCCGCCGCCGGACGTGCTATGCGCGCACCCCGCCGCCCGGCCGTCCGGCCGCCGTCATCCCGCGCGTTCCGCCGCGGGCCGCCCGCCCGCCCAGCGGCTCTCGTAGGCGGCGATCGCGCCGTCGTGCCGCAGGGTCCGCCCGACCTCGTCCAGCCCCAAGAGGAGGGACTCCCGCCGGTACGGATCGATGTCGAAGGTCAGCACGAGCCCGGCCGCGTCGCGCACCTCGCGGCGCTCCAGGTCCACGGTGAGCTCATACCCCGCGGCCCCCGCAGCGGCGGAGCGCCGGAACAGGTCCCCGACCGCCGCGGGCTCCAGGCGCACTGGAAGGATGCCGTTCTGAAAGCAGTTGTTGTAGAAGATGTCGGCGAAGGTCGTGCCGACCAGCGCCCGGAAGCCATAGTCCAGCAGGGCCCACGGCGCGTGCTCCCGCGAACTGCCGCAGCCGAAATTCGGTCCGCAGAGCAGGACCGTGGCGCCGGCGCACTCCGGCCGGTTCAGCTCGAAGTCGGCGCGGGGGGTGCGCCCGTCCGACTCATACCTCCAGTCGTAGAACAGGGCCGGACCGAACCCCGTGCGCTCGATCCGCTTCAGGAACTGCTTCGGAATGATCTGGTCGGTGTCGACGTTGGGCCGGTCCATGGGCGCGACGCGCCCGGTGTGCACGGTGAAGGGCGTCATGTCGCACATCCTCCCCTGTTCGTCCGACGCGGCCTGCGGCCGGGCCCGCGCGGCTAGTCCGGGGCCTTCTGCCAGAGGGCGATGCCCAGCGACAGGCGGATCCGCCCGTCCGAGACGCCGAACACCTCCGCGCCGCCCGGCGGCGGCGCCGCTGCCAGCGACTCGATCCATGCGCGGTTGGCCGGTCCGCCCGAACCGCGCCCGAGCCATTCCTCGAAGTCGAGGTCGAAGGGGATCACCGTCCTCGTCACCAGGCGCAGCCCGCTCCCCGACCCGAGGCCGAAGAACACCTCCGCGGGGAGGGAGAGCCAGTGGGACGGGTCGCGCAGGCGCTCGATGTCGTGGTGCCAGCCGGCGACCGCGGGATCCGCCGCCGTGAGGTGGTCGGCCGCGGCGACGTGGCCGCCGGGACGCACGACGCGCGCCATCTCTCGGACCACGCGCCCGGGCGCGGGGATGTGGTGGAGCGAGAAGCGCGTGACGGCCCCGTCGAACGCGCCGTCCGGCCACGGGAGGGCTGCGGCGTCGCCGGTCTGGAAGCGCACGTTGGCCATGCCCGCCCGCGCGGCGTCCGCGGCGGCACGCCCCACCATCGCGGGCGTCAGGTCCACGCCCACCGCCTCACGGACGCGCGCGCCCAGGGCGCGCGTCACGATGCCGGGGCCGCAGGCCACGTCCAGCCAGCGGTCCTCCGCGCGGAGGGGCAGGGCCGCGACCAGCCCGCCCAGCGTGGCGGCGATCTGGTAGACGCCGGCGCGCGCGAAGGCATCCACCTGGTGCGTGAACTCCGCCGTCACCCGCGCCTCCTGATCCGGCACCCCGACCACCCCCCCGCGCGCCGCCGGCCTCAGGCCGGACCGGCGCCCGCCCACCCGCGCACGTCGACGAAATGGCCCTCGATGGCCGCCGCGGCGGCCATGATCGGCGAGACGAGGTGCGTCCGGCCGCCGCGGCCCTGGCGGCCCTCGAAGTTGCGGTTGGACGTCGACGCGCAGCGCTCGCCCGGCTGGAGGATGTCGGGGTTCATCCCCAGGCACATGCTGCATCCGGAATCCCGCCATTCGAACCCCGCGTCCCGGAACACGGCGTCCAGCCGCTCCGCCTCGGCCTGCGCCTTCACGGCCTGGCTCCCCGGCACGACCAGGGCGCGGACCGTGGAGGCCACGCGGCGCCCGCGCGCCAAGGCCGCGCGGACCACGTCGGCCGCCGCCCGCAGGTCCTCGATGCGCGCGTTGGTGCACGAGCCGATGAAGACCCGGTCCACGGGAATGTCTTCGAACCGCGTGCCGGGCTCGAGGTCCATGTAGATGAGGGCGCGTTCCACCGCCCTGCGCTCGTCGCGGTCGGCGAAGTCGGCGGGATCCGGAACGCGGCCGTCCACCGGCGCCACCATGCCGGGATTGGTACCCCAGCTGATTTGCGGGGCGATCCGCGCCGCGTCGAGGACGACCGAGCGGTCGAACGCGGCGTCCGCGTCCGTCGGCAGGCTCTGCCATTCCGCCAGCGCCCGCTCCCACTCCCGGCCCCGCGGCGCCTTCGGCCGGCCCTCGAGGTAGGCGAAGGTGCGGGCGTCCGGCGCGACCATGCCCGCGCGGGCCCCGGCCTCGATCGACATGTTGCACACGGTCATGCGGTTCTCGACCGAGAGCGCCTCGATCGCCGTGCCCCGATACTCCACCGCGTGGCCCGTGGCCCCGGCCGTGCCGATCCGGCCGATGACGGCCAGGATGATGTCCTTCGCCGTCACGCCCGGCGGCAGCACGCCGTCGACCCGGACCTCCATCGTCGCGGGGCGGTGCTGCCACAGGCATTGCGTCGCGAGGACGTGCTCGACCTCGCTCGTGCCGATGCCGAAGGCCAGGGCGCCCAAGGCCCCGTGGGTCGAGGTGTGGCTGTCCCCGCAGACGATGGTCATCCCGGGCTGGGTCAGCCCCTGCTCGGGGCCGATGACGTGCACGATGCCCTGGCCGGGGCTGCCCAGATCGTGCAGCACGATGCCGAACTCGGCGCAGTTGGCCGCCAGCGTGGCGATCTGCCGGGCGCTCACCGGATCGGCGATGGGTAGGTCGCGGCGTTCCGTCGGCACGTTGTGGTCCATGGTGGCGACGGTGCGATCGGGGCGGCGGACCGTCCGGCCGGCCAGGCGCAGCCCCTCGAAGGCCTGGGGCGATGTCACCTCGTGGACCAGGTGGAGGTCGATGTAGAGCAGTTCGGGCGCGCCCGGCGGGGCGGTCACCACGTGCCTCTCCCAGATCTTCTCCACCATCGTGCTGCCCACCCGCGCCACCTCCGCGGACCATGCTAGCGGGAGCCGACCGATTTGCCCAGTCGAAGATCCGGGCCGCTGTGATAGACTTTCACTATCACTCGGGGGCGGGCCCTCCACGCCCCCCGGAGGAGGGCCCCCGGGGTTTGGATGCGCGGCACCTGCGGACCTTCATCGCCGTGGCCGAGCGCCTGCACTTCCGCCAGGCCGCGGAGCGGCTCTACGTCAGCCAGCCCACGGTCAGCGCCCACGTCCAGGCCCTGGAGCGCGAGGTGGGGGCCGCGCTGTTCGAACGCGGGCGGCGGGCCGTCCGGCTGACGCCGGCGGGCGAGCGCCTCCTCGGGCACGCCCGCCGCTTCGTGGCCCTGGAGGACGAGGCGATGGCCGACGTGCGGGCGTGGCGGCTGCGCTTCGACGAGCGGCTCCGGATCGCCGCCTCGATCTTCGTGGCCGCCGCGACCCTCCCCGCGGCGCTCCGCCGCCTCCTCGCCAGCCGCCCGCGGCTGCAGTTCTCGCTGCGAACCGCCTTCTCCCAGCAGGTGGTGGAGGCGGTGGGCGCGGGCGAGGCCGACGTGGGCGTCTCGCGCCTGCCGCCGCCGGGCGGCGACGTGGCCGGGCGGCTCCTCGCCGCCGAGCCGGTGGTCGCCGCCGCGCCGGCGGCCTGGGGCACGGTCGGCCTGGAGCAGGCCCTGCGCCTGCACCCGCTGCTCACCCACAACCACCCCGGGTACTGGGACCGGCTGCTCGGGCGGCTGCGCGCCGCGGGTCTGGAGTGCCAACCCATGGAGGTCCGGCAGGTCGACGTCACCTGCCGGCTGATCGCCGAAGGCCTGGGCCTGTCCTTCCTGCCCCGCTCGGCCGTGGCCGCCGCGGGTCCGCGGCTGCAGATCCTGGACGTCCCCGCGGGACTGGAGCTCCCGCAGACGGGTACGTGGGGGCTGTGGCCCGCGGGCAGGGCCCTCCCCGCCGCCGCGGCGGACCTGCTCGACCTCCTCGCGCGGGCGCCGGACGAGGCCGCCGCGCCCCGCCTTGACCATTCCGGATGACCGGCGTAGACTGCCGCAAAGTCAAGGAAGGTCAGCCCGGCCGGCGCGCGCCGCTCGGCGGCGCGGGGGCCGGCGGCTGGCGGCCCGGCGGCGGCCGGGCAGGGGTGATGGTCATGGCGGGTGCGGCGGAGCCCGGCGGCGGGCGGCGGTCCGACGATGCGTCGGGAGCGGGCCAGGTCCCCGGACCGGACGCGATCTCCGCGGCGATCCGCCGCGGGGCCGAGGTGGTGGGGCCATCGGTCGTCCGCATCTCGCACCAGGCGGGGCGGGGCGGGATGGGCTCGGGGTTCGTCTGGGACCCGGCCGGGCACCTGCTGACCAACGCGCACGTGGTGCGGGGCGCGCGCGACGTCGACGTGGCGTTTCCCGACGGACGGCGGCAGGCGGGGCGCGTGATCGGCGCCGACCCGGACTTCGACCTCGCGGTCGTGGCGGTGGCTCGGACCGAAGGCCTCCGGCCGGTGCGGTTCGCCGACTCGGACGCCGCGCGCTCCGGTGACGCCGTGCTCGCGGTGGGCAACCCGTACGGCCTGTCCTGGACGGTGACGTTCGGCGTCATCAGCGGCTTGGAGCGCGACCTCCCCGGCGCGGAGGGTTCGGTCCTCCAGGGGATGCTCCAGACCGACGCCGCCATCAATCCGGGCAACAGCGGCGGGCCCCTGGCGCTGCTGGACGGCCGGGTGCTCGGCGTCAACACGGCGATGCTGGCCGGCGGCCAGGGCCTGGGCTTCGCGATCCCGGGCAACGTCGCCCTGGGCGTGGCCGAGCAGCTGCGGGACCGCGGCCGCGCGGCGCATCCGTGGGTGGGCATCGTCGGGCACGGGGAGGTCCTGCCGGCGGACTGGGTCCGCCTGTTCGGGCTCCCGGCGGACCGGGGCGTCCTCGTGCTGGAGGTGCTGGCGGGCACGCCCGCGGCACGGGCGGGCCTGCGCGCGTTCGACCTCATCGTGGCCGTCGACGGGCGGGCGGTGGCCTCGCCGAGCGCCTTCAGCCGGGCCCTCGGCGCGGCCGCGGGCCGCGCGGTGACGGTGCGCGTGCTGCGGGGGGGCGAACCCCTCGACGTGCGGATGCGGGCCGAGGAGCGGCCCGGGGTCCGGACCTGACCCGGACCGGCGATCCCGGCAGCCGACCCGCACAGGGGTGACGACGTGGCCGCGGCGCGACGGCCCAGCCTGCAGGTCGTGTTTTTCGACGCCGGCGGCGTGTTGGTCGAGTTCCCTCCGGCGGAGCGGCGCGTGGAGGCCGCGCTGCGCGGCCTCGGGGAGCGGCGGCCCGCGGACCGGATCGCGGCGGCGGTCCGCGAGGCGCGGGCCGTCCGCGACGGCCGCGGCCACGTGGATCTGCTCTGGCCTCCCGACGTCGAGGACGAACGGATCCTGGCGGCCGCCCGCTCGCTCGCCTCCGCGCTGGACCTTCCGCCCGAGCGGGCGGCGTACCTCCGCGACACGTGCTACCACATCCGCACGCTGTCCCTGCTGCCGGACGCGGTGCCCGCGCTGGAGGCCGTCGCCGCGGCCGGCCTGGCCGCGGGCCTGATCTCCAACGCGCCGGGGTCGCTGCGCGCCGCGTTCCACCGGCTCGGCCTGCTGGAGCGCCTGCGGCCGACCATCGTCTCCGCCGAGGTCGGCAGCCGCAAGCCCGACGGCGCCATCTACGCGGCCGCCCTGCGGCAGGCCGGGCTCGCCGAGCCGGCCCGAGCCCTGTTCGTCGACGACCTCGCGGCCAACGTCGCCGGCGCGCGCGCCGCCGGCATGCGCGCCCTGCTCCTGGACCGTGCGGCCGCGGGAGGCGACCTGCGGAGCCTGGCGGAGCTGCCCGCGCACCTCGGGCCGTAGGCCGTCGGGGGACCGTCCGCGGAGGGACCGGCCGCCGGCGCCCCGAAGCCCCTGCCGGTGCCGAGCCGGTCGGACGGGAGGCGAGGCGGCGGATGCCCGCCCTGGCGGCGCGCGCGGGTCAACTGGGCACCGAGTCGGCCTTCGAGGTCCTCGCGCGGGCCCAGGCCCTGGAGGCCCAGGGCAGGGACGTCCTGCACCTGGAGATCGGCGAGCCGGACTTCCCCACCCCGCCCCACGTGGTCGCGGCGGCCCGCCGCTCCCTGGAGGCCGGCGAAACGCGCTACGTGCAGTCCGCCGGCGTGCCGGCGCTGCGCTCGGCCATCGCGGCGCACGTCCGGCAGCGGCACGGGGTGGCCGTCGGTCCCGAGCGGGTGATCGTGACGGCGGGGGCCAAGCCCGTCCTGCTGTTCACCATCCTGGCGACGGTGGACCCCGGGGACGAGGTTCTGCTCCCCGACCCCGGCTTCCCCATCTACGAGTCGGCGGTCCGCTTCGCCGGCGGCGTCCCGGTGCCGGTGCCCCTGCGGCCCGAGAACGCCTTCCGCATGCGGGCGGAGGACGTCGCCGCGCGCAGCGGGCCGCGGGCGCGCCTCCTCATCTGCAACTCGCCGGGCAATCCCACGGGGAGCGTGATCGGCGAGGAGGACGCGCGGAAGCTGGTCGCGCTCGCGGCCGAGCGGGACATGTGGCTGCTCAGCGACGAGATCTACGGGCGGCTGGCCTACGGTCCGGCGCCCTCGCTGTTCGCGCAGCCCGGCGCGGAGGCGCGCACCGTGCTGCTCGACGGGTTTTCCAAGGCGCACGCCATGACGGGGTGGCGGCTGGGCTACGGGGTCGTTCCGCCCGCCCTCGTGGAGACGTTCGTGCGGCTCATGGTCAACTCGGTGTCGTGCGTCCCGCCCTTCGTGCAGGCCGCGGGCCTCGCGGCCCTCACCGGCCCGCAGGACCACGTCGACGCGATGCGGGCGGAGTTCCGCCGCCGGCGCGACTTCCTCACGGACGCCTTGAACGCCGTGCCGGGGCTGCGCTGCGGGGTGCCCGACGGCGCCTTCTACGTGTTCCCCGACGTGCGCGCGCTGGGGCGTCCCAGCGCCGAGGTCGCGGATCGGCTCCTGCAGGAGGCCGGGGTGGCGGTGCTGCCCGGCACGTGCTTCGGTCCGGGTGGCGAGGGCCACCTCCGCCTGTCGTACGCGGCCTCGCCGGCCACCCTCGCGGCCGCGGTCTCCCAGATCGGGGCGTGGGTCCGCGCGTCCCGGGGCTAGACCCGGCCGGAGGGGAGGCGCCGCGTGGCAAGCCTTGCGCGGGGAGCGGGCCCGGCGCGCGGCGGGGGGAGTCGCCTGCCCCGGGTGCCGGCGCGACGCATGCTGGAGATCCTGCAGGCCACCTATCCGGAGGCCCGGACGGCCCTCGACTTCCGCACGCCGTTCGAGCTCCTGGTGGCGACGATCCTGTCGGCCCAGTGCACCGACCGGCTGGTCAACACCGTCACCCCCGGCCTGTTCGCCGCCTACCCCGACGCGGCGCGCATGGCGGCCGCATCGCCGGAGGACCTGGAGCCGCTGATCAACCGCTGTGGGCTCTACCGGAACAAGGCGAAGCACCTGGCCGCGGCCGCCCGCGCGCTGGTCCTGCGGCACGGCGGCGCGGTGCCGCGGACCATGGCGGAACTGCTGGACCTGCCCGGGGTGGGGCGCAAGACGGCCAACTGCGTTCTGGCCAACGCCTTCGCGGTACCCGGCATCGCCGTGGACACCCACGTGTTTCGCGTCGCCAACCGGCTGGGCCTGGCCAGCGGCGCAACCCCGGCACAGGTCGAGGCGCAGCTGCAGCGGCGCTGCCCGCGCCGCGCCTGGGCGGACCTGCACCACCAGTTGATCTGGCACGGACGCCTGGTGTGCCACGCCCGCCGCCCCGACTGCGGCGGGTGCCCCCTGCGCCACCTCTGCCCCGAGGGGCGGCGACGTTTGCGGGAGGCGCCGGCCGAACCCGGCGCCCGGGGACCGGCCCGCCGCCGGGCGGGCCCCGCGGGCACGGCGTAGGCGGGCCGCGCCTCAGGCGGGCGGCGGCCCGGCGGCGGGCGCCTCGGGATCGCCCGGCACCGTCGCCCGGCACACGTCCGTGAGCACCCGGGACGCCAGCAGGCAGAGACTGCGGAGGACGAAGGCGTCGAGGAGCGCCACCGCGCCGCTTTCCAAGTCCTGCACCCGGAGGCGGGGCGCGTTGGCCCCGTGGTCCAGGGAGACGAGGACGGCCGCGAACTCGTTGCGCACCTCGGCGGCCGGGGCGGCCCTCATGCTCACAGGAGGAACGTCAGGTTGCCCTGCGGCCGGTCCCAGTCCACCAGCCGCACCCGTTTCAGGCCGATCCGCCACAGCCCACCTCCCGCCGCCGGGGATGCGGGCCCGGCCCCCTCCGCCGGGACCGCCTCCGCCACGAGCCGGTGGAGGCACCGCGCGGCCACCACCCGCGTCTGGCCCAGCCGGGACTCGAAGATCACCAGGGACGAGTGCACGTCCGCGGACGGCCCGGCCCCGGGGGCGGCAACCTCGACGTTCGAGACCACCCGCACCGTCCGGGAGGGCGGCGACTGGGCGTAGGCGGCCGGACTGCGGAGCCGCGCGATGCGATCGGCGAGCGTGGCGCGGTCGTCGTCCACGATGGCCGCCTCCTCGCCCGGATCGTCGCCGGCCCCCCCCGGCACCAGGTAGCGGCCGCCGCCGGTCCAGAGGCCCAGCCATTCCTCGAAGCGGCGCTCGTCGAGCAGGCGGGCCTCCCGATACAGGAATTCCTCGGCTTCGGCCCGCCCGAGGAGCGGCGGCGGAGCGGCGCCCCCCGCCCCGGCCGCGCGGCTTCGCGCCTCAGGCGTCTCCATCGGCCATCAACCTCTTCCACTCCCGGTACATCCCGCGCTGCGGCACCTCGTCGGTGACGTCCCCCACGACTTCGCCCGCCGCCTGCCGCTCCCGGTGCAGACCCCGCGCGAAGAGGACCCAGTCGGCGGCCGTGACCTGCAGGCCCGCCTGGCAGCGCTCGAACGCCTCGAGGTCGTCCGGCTGCCCGAAGGCCGCCGAGGACGCCCACCAGGCGAGGCCGCGCACCTGGCGCCGGTTCACCTCGTCGGGCGCGCCGGAAAGCGCGTAGGGGTAGGCCTCGACCTCCGTGCGGTCCACCGCGACCGGGCGAAGGACGCGGAAGTGCTGGCGGGCGTTTTGAAAGAAGAGGTTGGGGAAGACGAAGAGCTGGATGTCGGTCCCGAGCACCTCCTCCGCCCGCTCCGGGCCGAGGCGTTCTTCCAGGGCGCGCCGGTGCGCGGCGGCCGCCGGGTCGCCCGGGTCCGGCGCGTAGCGGCGGGCCGCGCCGTAATGCAGGGCGCCGTGGCCGCGGCCGAAGGCGCGGGCGGTGGCGCCGGAACCCTCGCTGTTGGCGCGGCGGCCGCTGCGGCCCCGCCGCCGCTCGGCGATCTCGAAGGCCACCTGGTGGGTGAAGTTCGGGTGATAGCCGTCCAGCAGGTTCTCCGCCTGCAGCTTCCAGTTCGCGGCGTACGCGTACCGCTCCACCCCGGCGCGCACCACCACCTCGCCGGCCGGCGCGGCGTCCACGATGAGGTCCAGGTAGCGGGCGGCGGGGCCGAGGTGCTCGGCGAGGCCCTCCCCCTCCGGGGCCAGGCTGGCGAAGACGAAGCCCCGGCGGCTCTCGACGCGCGGCACCCGGCGCAGGCCCCATTCCGCCGGATCGAAGCCGTCGCCATAGCCGCCCGGGAACGGCACCCCGACCAGCTCGCCGCTCGGGTCATACATCCACCCGTGATACATGCAGCGGAACACCGTGGAGTTGCCGCGCTCGGCGCGGCACACCACCGCGCCCCGGTGCATGCAGCGGTTGAAGAGCACGTGCACGCTGCCGTCGGTGTGGCGGGAGAGGATCACGGGCTGGCGGCCGATCGCGGTCGTCCGGTAGTCCCCGGGCTGGGGGACCTCGCTCTCGTGCCCCACGAACACCCACGTGCGTTCGAAGATGCGCTCCAGCTCGAGCGCGAAGACGCCCGCGTCCGTATACAGGCGCCGGTGGACCCGGTCCTCCCGCACGAGGACCTCGGACGCGGGCCCGGGATCGCCGTCGGCCGGGCGGGCCACGACCGTCCCCCCTCTCCCCGTCATGGAGCCGGCCTGGGCTTCGGGACCCGGCGGACGGAGGCCTGCGGCCGCGGGGGCGGCTCCGGCCCCCCGCCCCGCGGCGCGCGGAGCCAGGCATCCACGGGCCCGCCGGATGCCTCGCCGCGGCCGGCGCGCAGACCCATCTCGATCAGGAGGGCGGTGAGCCCGGCCACGTCGCCGCCCCGGCGGCGCCAGGCGCCGACCCACGGGAGGCCGCGGAGCAGCCGGAGGGCGGCGGGTGGGTCGAGGGGGGCCAGCGCATAGCCCGCGCCCGGGTCGCCCCGCCCCCACCCCGCCGGGGCCAGGCGGAGCGCCGGACCGAAGACGGGGTCCTCGAAGGCGGTGCACCGCAGGGCACGGGGCACCGGCCCCCGCGACCACCCCGGCGCCCGGCCGTCGAGGCGGGATGCGGTGGCGGCGCAGAGCCAGCGCGTGGCGGCCAGCACCGCCCGCCGGGCCGACCCGAAGACGGGAACGCCCGCGTCCCGCAGCGCGGCGGCCGCCTCCTCCCGATCGAACACCGGCGAGAAGGCGACCACGCCGATGGGCTTGGGCGCCGCGGCCGCCACCTCGCCCAGGTGGCGCGCCATGGCGAGGTCGAAGCGGTCCAGGCGGTGGGGCAGCGGAAAGAGCAGGAAGCCCAGCCGCGGGTCCGCCGCCATGATCTCCAGGGCCCGCCGCGCCAGGGAGGGATCCTCCAGGACGGCGGTCGTGAGGTCCGTGGGATTCCCCACCGTCGCGATCTCCGGCAAGAGCGCCCGCAGGGCCGCCCGGGTCCGGGGATGGAGGGGCGGCAGGGGGGCCCCGGCATCCGCGGCCAAGTCGGCCAGCAGCACGCCGGCGCCTCCCGAGAAGGTGCAGATGCCGAGGCCGCCCGGCGGACCCGGGGCCGCGGCGGGCGTCCGACCGTCCCCTGGGCCCGGCAGGGGGTGGCGCGCGAGGAGCCCGGCCATGTCGCAGAGCTCGTCCACGTCCGCCGTCTGGATGCACCCCGCCGCCTGCAGCGCCGCGGCGGCGAGCGCGGCCTTCCCGGCGGGAGAGGCGGTGTGGCCGCGGGCCGCCGCCTGGCCCGCGGCGCTGCGGCCCATCTTGAGGACCACCACCGGCTTGCCCGCCGCGCGGCACCGCTCGGCCGCCGCGAGGAAGCGGCGCCCATCCCGGAAGCCCTCGGCCAGAACGGTCACGACGCGCGTCCGCGGCTCGTCCGCCAGGAGGGCGACGAAGTCGCTGAGGTCGAGGTCCGCCTCGTTGCCGGTCGAAAACCAGTAGGAGAAGCCCAGCCCGGCCTGCATGCCGTCCAGCATGGCCCGGCCCAGCGCTCCGCCCTGCGTGACCGCGCCGATCGGGCCCGCGCGCAGGCCCGCGGGATCGAACTGCGCGGAGAACGTGTAGACGAGGCCGTCGGCCACCTGCCACAGTCCCGGGCAGTTGGGCCCGTAGATGCGGATGCGGCTGGCCAGGGCCTCGAGGGCCGCGGCCCGCCGGGGGCCCTCGCCCCCGATCTCGCCGAACCCGGCCGAGAGGACGATCGCGGCCCCGAGCCCGCGCGCCGCCGCGGCCTCGACGACGCCGGCGACCCGTGCGGCCGGGACCGCGACCAGGACCAGGTCGCAGGGGTCGGGGACCGCCCCCACGTCGGGATAGCACCGGCGGCCGCCGATCTCCGCGTAGCGGGGATTGACCGGATAGAGCCCCCCCGCGTACCCGCTGGCGACCAGGGCCGGGATCAGGCGCCCGGAGAACTTGGCGGCGTCCGCCGAGGCGCCCGCGACCGCGATGCCGCGGGGGCGCAGCAGCGGCTGCAGGTCCGCCAGGGTGGGAAACGGGCGGCCGGCCCGCGGCACCGCGCCGGCCGGGGTTGGGACGGCGGGGGACGGGTCCGCGCCGGCGGCCGTCCGGACGGCGGGGGCCGGATCGGGTGCGAGGCCTCGGGCGCCGGGCATCCGGAAGCGGGCGTCAGGCATCCAGTTCCTCCGCGAGCCGCAGGGCGTCTTCCGCGGCCAGCGCCGCGGGCGCGCCCTCCGCGCATCGATCATAGCGCAGGTCGCGCCAGTAGCGCTCGAACGGCAGGTCACGGGCATAGCCGTACCCGCCGTGGATCTGCAGCACCCGATCGGCCACCGCGCAGGCGACCTCCGTGGCGAGGATGCGCGCCCGCAGCGCCGCGGGGGCGGCGTCCCCGCCCCGGTCCGCCAGGGACGCGGCGCCATAGACCAGCATGCGCGCGGCGTGCAGTTCCCGCGCCGAGTCGGCGAGCATCCACTGGATCGCCTGCCGGTCGCCGAGCGGCTGGCCGAACGTGCGCCGCGTCCGCGCGTGGGCCAAGGCCGCCTCCAGGCAGCGCCGGGCGGCACCGAGGGCTCCCGCCGCCACCACGCAGGCGCGGCGCCGTGCCTCCCAGCGGGAGGCCGCCGCGCCGGTCCCCCGCAGGACCCGGCCGGCGGGCACCAGGCAGTCGGAGCACTCCAGGTCGACCCATGCCCCGGAGGCCATGGACGGCCGCGGCACGGACACCCGGTACCCGGGCAGATCACGGTCCAACACCAGTGTGGCGCCGTCCGCACCGGGGACCAGCACGACATCGCCGGCCAGGTGGGCGGGGACGTCCCGCACGACCCCGGAGGCGCGGACGGCGCCGCCGCCGGCCGGCTCCGTGCGCAGCCCGGCGGCGGCGCGGAGCGGGATCTGCTGCGCCTGGCGGCGACCCTGCAGGCAGGCCCGGAGCATGGCCTGCAGGCCCCCCCCGCCGGCGGCCAGCAGGGGCTCGGGCACCTCCCCGACCGACCAGAGGCCGTGCACGTCCAGTCCGAGGAGGCTGCCGCCGGCCTCCTCGTGGACGGCCGCGTGCGCCACCCAGGACAGGCCGGCCCCACCGTGCGCCGCCGGCACGGCGAGGCCCCAGAGCCCCGCGGCGCGGCGGGCCTCCAGGCACCGGTCGCGGAGCGGGCCGGGGAGGCCGCCCTCCGCCGGAGGCAACTCCCCGTCCAGCGGGCGCAGCACGTCCTCCGTCAGGCGCCGCGCGCGCTGCCGCCACGAGGCGGCGCTCTCGGGCCAGGTGAACTCCACCCGTGCCACCTCCGCCGGATCAGGCGCGCGCGGCGCCCGCGGACGCCGGGCTCACAGCACGTCGATGCCGGCGTGGCCGCGCAGGAGGCCGCGCGCGATGATGTATTGCTGGATCTCGAACGTACCGGCGGCGATCGTGAACCGGCGCAGATCGCGGTGGTACCGTTCGACGGGGAGCGCCCGGCCCATGCCCGCCGGGCCGAACCAGTCCATCACGCGCGCCGTGACCTCCAGGGCGAGCGTGGTCGCCGTCGCCTTCAGCAGGGAGGCCTCGTGCCGGACGTCCTCGCCACGGTCGGCGCGCCACGCCGCATGGTAGAGCATTTCGCGGACCGCCGCGAGTCGGATGGCGAGCAGGCCGGCCTCGCCCGGCACGGCCACGCCCTCGCGCAGGGCGAGCGCCAGGCAGCGGGCCGCCGCGCCGACGCAGATGGGCGGCTGGAGCGCGATGCGATCGCACACGAACCACTTCTGCGCGAGGGCGAAGGCGTCGCCCGGGTCCCCCACGCGCTGGGCCGCGGGGACGCGGCAGTCCTCAAAGACCAGTTCGCAGGGACGGTCGCCCCCCATCGTTTCGATCCGGCGCACGATGCGCAGGCCGGGCGTGTCCATGTCCACGAGGAACATCGTGATCCCGCCGGCTCCGGCCGCCCCGGCCTCTGGGACCACGCCGAAGACGAGCGCGAAGTCGGCCTCGTCCGCGTGCGACGTGAAGATCTTGCGCCCGTTCAACACGTATTGCCCGGCACCGTCGGGCACGGCGCGGAGCGCGATGGCGCCGGCGTCGGACCCGGCCTCCGGCTCCGTGAGGGCGAAGCACCCCGACCGCTCGCCCCGGATCGCGGGGAGCAGGTACCGCCGCCGCTGCTCCTCGCCGGCGTCGTAGAGGAGGATCGGGGGCTCCGTGCCGAGGAGGCGGGCGAGGCTCCAGGCGGTCGTGTGGCCCAGCGCCTCGCGAAGCGCGCACAGGCCGACGAGGCCCAGCCCGCCGCCGCCGTATGCGCGCGGCACCGCGAGGGCCCACAGGCCCGCCGCCTTGAGGCGCCCCACGAGCGTGCCGGCCGCCGCCGGGGGCAGGGCGCTGGCGAAGGGCGGAAGGTCCGGCTCCAGGGGGACCAATTCCGCCTCCACGAAGGCGCGCATGCGCCGGCGCGCGTCGGCCACCTCGGGCGGGAGGCGGAAGTCCATGGGACGCCCAGCCTCCCTCGGCCCGCCAGCGCGGGCGGTCCGCGGTGCGCATTCGGCGGGCGGCGGTCCCGCCCCTCCGCGCGCGGTCACGCGCCGCCGCCTCCCGCCTCCGCGGATGCCGGGTCGGACCGGGAGGCGGGGGGCCGCGCCAGGCGCCCGCCGGCCGCTCCCTGGCGCAACATGCCGGGCGTCGCCCCGTACGCCTCGCGGATGCTGCGGTAGAAGCTCGGGGTGCTGCGGAAGCCGCAGCGGCGGGCGACCGCGGCCACGGGCATGGACGTCGACAGGAGCAGCGCGCGGGCGCGCTCGACGCGGCGGGCCATGACATGCGTGAACAGGGGCGTGCCCGTCAGGCTGTGGAAGAGGGCGCTGGCGTAGTTGGGGTGGAGGGCGGCCGACTGGGCGATCCGCCGGAGGGTCATGGGCTCGTCCAGATGGGCATCGATGAACTCCATCATCCGCCGGACGTGCTCGGCCTGACGCACGGGACAGACGGCCTCCGGCGCCGCGGCCGCGGCGGCGGAACAACGGGCGACGAGGAGGCAGGCGTCGAGCAGTTTGGCACAGGCGGCAAGCGCCCACTCGTCCCCCGCGTGGCGCGCCTCCCCCTCCAACCCCGCGAACAGGGCTTCCCACAGGTCGGCGAAGGGCCCCACCGGCATGCGCCGCACGTCGCGGGCGATCGCCCGGGCGCGCGCCAGGGCATCCGCCCCGAGGGGCGCGACGGCATCCGGCCGGAAGCGCAGCGTGACGTTCCAGTGCGGCTCGCCGGCGTCGGGGACCGTCCGGTGCGGCACGCCCGGCGGGATGACGAACACCAGGTGGGGCTCGATGTCATACGCCCGGCCGTCGATCCAGTAGCGGCCCCGGCCCCGCCGCACGTAGTTGATCTCGAGGACGTCGTGCCAGTGGGGCCGCGCCATGGCCCGCCGCGGCAAAAGCGGCGTGAGGTCCAGCCGGAAGCGGCCCACCCCGCTGAGAATGCACGGCTGGTAGATGGCTCCGGGCTCCATAGGCCGCACGGCGCCGCCCGTCCGCAGCCGACGGCGGAAGGGCCGGCGCCGTGTCCGCTCACCTGCCGATCGTCCCGACTCCCGGAGGCTCGAAAGGCCCAGCCATTTCCCGGAACGGGGGGCGCCCTCCTGCCGCGCCGCCGGCACGACCCCCGGCGACCTGAACGGGGGATAGCCCCGCCTTAACGGGCGCAACAGGCGCCGGCCGCCGCTCCGCCTAAGCTCCGCCCTGGCCCACGGGCGCTTCGGGCCTGCCGCTCCGGTGCGGCGGGGGACGGGGCGGGATCGCCGGGCGGCCACCCGGCAGGCAAGGGTGGGATCTCCGGATGATGAGCGACGCACGCCCGGGTGGCAGGGGGCCCCGCCAGGGCGGCGCCTCCGCTCACGGGCCGCACCCGGCCTCGGTTCCGGGGCTCGTGGGGCGCCGGGCCGCGCTGCGCGGCGCCGCGTCGGCCGCC
>JAJYVV010000078.1 GCA_021791815.1 Bacillota bacterium
CGGGGGGGGCCGGGCTTCTCGGGCGGGGCCGGCACGGGCGGCGCCGCCGGGCCCCGGACGGCCGCCGGCGCCGCCCCGGCTTCTGGAAGCCCCTCCTTCGGGGGCCAGGGACCCGAGAACCCGGGCGGAGGGGCGGTGGTCTCGCCGCGCAGCTGCGCCAGCCCGGCCCCCCAGAGCCCTGGGTGGCGCCTCAGCAGGGCCACCGCGCGCCCCGCGAGCAGGCCGGCGAGGACCGCGTCGATCGTGACCTCGGTCGAGAGCCGCGCCGCGGCCGGGCCCAGGCCGCGCGTGAGCACGAGCGCCGCGCCCTGCCGCAGCAGGAGGGCCGCCGCCCAGTACCCGAGCGGCCATGCGCCGCCGCGCTGGCGGTAGTTCTGGACGGTGGTGTCGTAGAACACGGTCGTGGCGCGCCCCTGGGCGTGGCCCAGCGCCGCGCCGCAGGCGAAGAGGAGCAGCGGCAGCAGCAGGTCCTGCCCGGCCCGGCCGGCCGCGGCGGCCGCGTGCCCGCCGAGGACGACGTAGATGACGGGCGAGAGCAGAAGCGCCAAGGCGTTGACCTTGCGCGTCCGGAGCTGGCTGTAGAGGGCCAGCGGGAGGACGAGGAGCGACAGGGCCAAATGCCAATTCATGGGCGCCTCCGACGGCGCCGTCGTGGCCGGTCACGCACGGCGGCCGCCGGTCCTTCGGGACCTCGGGTCGAAAGTCCTCGCTCGGCGCGGCCCCCGCCTGAACCCGGCGGGACCCGGCCCGGGGCGGGTGCGGAAACCGGATCGGGGTCCGCGACGTCCAACGGAAGCGGCCTCCCGCCGGGGAGGCCTCCGGCCCGCGCAGCGCGGATCCCGGCGGCGAAGGATCTTCCGGCCGCGGCGGTGTCTCCCGGCCACGGGCCCGCGAGGGGCCCCGGGGACACCCGGGACACCATGTCGGGCGCCCGCCGCATCCGGGCGCCCGGAGGGAGGCGACCCACCCGCCATGCCCAGACACCTTCGCCGGAGCGGCCGAACCCGGCCGCGATCCGGCGCCGCCGCTCCGGCGGAACGCCGGCCGGCGCCCGCGGCGCGCCGGCGGCGGCTCCGCTGGGGCAGGCTCCTGCTGCTGGCGCTGGCCTTCGGCTGCGTGCTCGGAATGGCGGCCTGCGCCGACGTGGTGTACCAGGCGGCCTCGACCGTGCCCTCGGTCGTCGGGCCGGGCCTCCAGCTCGGGGCCACCTCGGAGCTTTACGACGGCAGCGGCCAACCCGTCGAGACGCTGCCCACCCTCGACGACCGGCAGCCCGTGGCTCTGGCCCAGATCCCCCCGCTCCTGCAGGCGGCCTTCGTGGCGACGGAGGATCGCACCTTCTACACCAACGTGGGCATCAGCTTCCGCGGCATCGCGCGGGCGGCGCTGCACGACGTCCTGCACCCCACCGCCCTGCAGGGCGCGAGCACCATCTCGCAGCAGCTGGCGCGGACCCTCTACCTGAACCGCGACGTCACCATCAGCCGCAAGATCCGGGAGGCCATCCTCGCGGTCGAGCTCAACCGCCGGTACTCGAAGACCCAGATTCTCAACATGTACCTCAACGACGTGCAGCTCGGGCCCAACATCCGGGGCGTGGAGGCGGCCTCGGTCGCCTACTTCGATCAGCCGGACCTCGCGAAGCTCTCGCTGGCCGACGAGGCGCTCCTGGCGGGGCTGCCGCAGGCCCCCTCGGGGTATGACCCGCTCGTCCACCCCGGGGTGGCGCTGGCCCGCCGCAACCAGGTCCTGGGCTACATGCTCTTCGAGCGCGACATCACCGAGGCCCAGTACCGGGCGGCCCTCGCGGCCCCGCTCGGGGTGACGCCGCCGGCGGCCGCCACCCAGAACAGCATCGGCGACTACGCCTACCCGTGGATCGTCGACGCCGTGATCTCCACCCTGGAGCAGCCGCCCTACAACCTCTCGCTCAGCGAGATCGAGAACGGCGGCCTGAAGATATACACGACCTTCGACCCGCAGCTGGAGACCCAGGCCGTCCAGGCGGTGCAGGCCCACATGAACGCGATCGCGCCCATCCGGGCGGGGGAGCCGGAGATGGAAGCCGCGCTGGTCCTCATGGACCAGCACGACGGGAACATCCTCGCCATCGTGGGCGGGCGCGAGCACTCGGTGCCCATGGAGTTCGACCGGGCCCTGCAGAACAAGCGGCAGCCGGGTTCCTCCATCAAGCCCATCATCGACTACATCCCCGCCTTCGAGAACGGGCTGACGGCGGGCACGGTGGTCGACGACGTCATCCACGCCTACCCCGGCGGGCCGCAGGATGGCCAGTACCTGCCCCACGACTACCAGCTGCCCTACTACGGCCTGACGACCCTGACCGAGGCGGTGCGGCGCTCGGTCAACACCGTGGCCGTCCAGGTCCTGAACCACATCGGCATCCCGAAGGGCATCGCCAACGCGGACGCGATGGGCCTGGACCTCACCCAGGCGGACGCCTACCTGCCGGCGGCCATCGGGGGGATCAGCCAGAAGACCTGCTGCTCGCCGCTGCAGATGGCGGACGCATACAGCGCGATCGCCAACGGGGGGATGCGCGTCCAGCCGCGCCTGGTCACGAAGGTCGTGGCCCCCGACGGTCAGGTGCTGGGTTCCGACCCCATCAGCCTGAAGCAGGTCGTCGATCCCCGCGTGGCGTACGTGATGACCAAGGTCCTCGAGTCGGTGATGAGTCCCACCATCTACTACGGCAACGGCGACGGTTGGGACTCGAACTGGGGCACCGGCTTCGACGCCAGCGTCCAGGACAACGTCCCCAACTGGCCGTCCGCGGGCAAGACCGGCACCACCGACAACAACACGGACCTCTGGTTCGTCGGCTACACCCCCCTCTACACGGAGGCGGTGTGGGTCGGCTACGACAACCAGCAGGTGCCCGTGCCCAACGACGCCTTCGGCGACACCTACGCGGGCCCCATCTGGCAGAAGGTGATGGAGGACGCGGTCGCGGGGCAGGCCGTGGTGCATTTCCCGCGGCCGGCGGGCGTGGTCGAGGCGCCGGTCGACGCCAAGTGCGCGCCGTGGCACGTGTGCAGCCCGAGCCCGCTCACGCCCGCCCGCTGGATCCAGCAGGACTGGTTCGTCGCCGGCACGCAGCCCACGCCGGCCACCAGCGACAACCTGTGGAAGCAGTACCAGGTCACGGGCACCAACCCGCCGCTGCTCTGGAACCCGGCTTGCGGGGGCACGCCCGTGACGCGCGTCTTCCTCGACCGCACGGTGCTCGGCCAGGCTTGGGCGGAGCCCGTCGCCTACGCCGAGGGCACCGGCGACTGGCAGCAGTTCCTCCCGGCGGACGATGCCCTGGCCCCTCCGACCGCGTCGTGCACGCCCCTGCCCACGGTCCTGCCGCCGGGGGCGGGGCCCGGCATCCCGGGAGGCGGGCTCTCCTGCGCCGGGCCCTGGACCATCACGGTCCAGTCGGGCCTTCCGGCCGAGCCGTCGCCCATCTGCGTGATCCAGGGCCAGACCGAGGTGCTCCGCTTCGTGTCGGGCGACGGCGCGCTGCACCAGGTCGCGCTGCCCGCCTTCGGGGTCCAGGGGGTGGTGCCGGCCGGCGGCGCGCCGCTGTCGCTCGCCGTGGCGCCCAACCGGACGGGTACCTTCCCGCTCGTGGTCGATGGACGGGTGCGGGGCGAGATCACCGTGGCCGGGGCGGCGCCCAACTAGCGCCCCCCTACCGCCCACGGCGCAGGGCGCCGCGTCAGCCCGGCCAGCGCAGGACGGGGTGCCGCGCGGCACCGGCCTCGTCCGGGCGCCCCACCGGGGTCCCCAGCGGCGCCCGCCGCACCCCGTCCGGGTCCTCCGCCGCGGCGGCGACGATCTCGCGGACCGCCGCCGCCAGGGCCTCCACGACCTCGCGCGGCTCCGTCTCGGTGGGCTCGAACATCAGCGCCTCGGGCACGATCAGCGGGAAATACATCGTGGGCGCGTGGAAGCCCCGGTCGAGCAGGGCCTTGCAGAGGTCGACGCCGCGCAGGCCCACGTCGCGCAGGGCACGGCCGTCCGCCACCCACTCGTGCATGCAGCGCCGGTCCACGGCGGGCGGCAGCACGGGCCGCAGCAGGGCGAGCAGGTAGTTGGCCGCGAGGACCGCGTCGCCGGAGACACGGCGCAGCCCGTCGCCCCCGTAGGCCAGGACGTAAGCGTAGGCGCGCACCAGCACCCCGAAGTTGCCATACAGGGCCCGGACGCGGCCGATGCTCTCGGGCCCGCCCGGCGCCCAGCGGAACCGCTGGCGCGGCTCGGTGGGGGCGTCCTCCCGCGCCGGACGCGGACCCGGCAGGAAGCATGCCAGCCCGGCGCGGACGCCCACCGGGCCGGCGCCCGGCCCGCCCATGCCGTGCGGGGTGGAGAAGGTCTTGTGCAGGTTGAGGTGGCAGATGTCGAAGCCCATGTCCGCCGGGCGCGCCCGTCCGACGATGGCGTTGAGGTTGGCCCCGTCGTAATACAGCAGCCCGCCGGCCGCGTGCACGATCCGCGCCGCCTCCAGGATCTGCTCCTCGAACAGCCCCAGGGTGTTGGGGTTGGTGAGCATCAGCGCGGCCAGCCGCCCGTCGGCGGCCGCGCGGAGCGCCCCGAGGTCGATCCCGCCGCGCGCGTCCCCGGGGATCTCCAGGACGTCGAACCCGGCCATCGCCGCGGAGGCGGGATTCGTGCCATGGGCGGAGTCGGGCACCACCACCCGGCGCCGCTCCGCGTCGCCGCGCTGCCGGAAGTACGCGCCGCAGATCAGCATGCCGGCCAGTTCCCCGTGGGCCCCGGCCGCCGGCTGCAGGCTGAAGGCGTCCATGCCGGTCAGCGCGCAGAGCGCCTGTTCCAGCGACCACAGCAACTCCAGTGCCCCCTGCGCCCAGGCGTCCGGCACGTGCGGGTGCAGGCCGGCGAACCCTGGCAGGGCGGCCGCCTCGTCGGCGACCTTCGGGTTGTACTTCATCGTGCACGAGCCCAGCGGGTACGGGTTCGTGTCGATGCCGAAGTTCAGGCGCGCGAGCCGGGTGAAGTGCCGGACGACCTGCAGTTCGGAGCATTCCGGCAGCGCGGGCGGGGCGGCGCGCAGGGCCGCCGCCGGCAGGCAGTCCGCGGGCGCGGCGGCGTCGGGCACGTCCGCGCCGGGCAGCTCGATCCCCCGCCGCCCCGGGGACGACTGCTCGAAGATCAGCGGCTCGGCGGCGCCCTCAGGACCGGGCATCGCCCAACACCTCCCGCAGGGCGGCGGCGAGCCCGTCCAGCTCGGCCCGGCTCCGCTTCTCGGTGACGGCCACCAGCACCGTCTCCGCGCCCACCGCGGGCCCGACCAGGTATCCGCGGGCGGCGAGACCCCGGATGACGCGCGGGGCGTCGCCCACGCGGAGCGCGAACTCGTCGAAGAAGGGCGCGTCGGGGAAGGCCAGGGCGGCGCCGGGCACGGCCCGCAGGCGGTGCGCCAGGTAGTGGGCGCGCGCCAGGCAGACCTCGCCCAGGCGGCGCAGCCCCTGCGGGCCGAGCAGACTGAGATAGATGGTGACCGCGAGCGCGCAGAGCGCCTGGTTGGTGCAGACGTTGGACGTGGCCTTCGCCCGCCGGATGTGCTGCTCGCGGGCCTGAAGGGTCAGGACGAAGGCGGTCCGTCCCGCCGCGTCGGCGGTGCGGCCGCAGATGCGGCCGGGCAGCCGCCGGAGCAGCTCCGACCGCGCGGCGATGAACCCCAGGTACGGGCCTCCGTAGGACAGGGGCAGGCCGACGGACTGCCCCTCCCCGACGGCGATGTCCGCGCCGAGCGCCCCCGGCGCCTCCAGCACCCCGAGGGTGGCCGGATTGACGGCCGCGATGGCCAGCGCGCCCCGGGGACGAGCCTCGAACCACGGGCGCACGTCGGCCACGCGGCCGAAGTAGTCCGGCTGCTGGACCACGACGGCGGCGACGTCCGGCGTCCCCGCGGCGTCGCCGGGTCCGGCGGCGGTGGCGACGTGCAGCCCGTGCCCCTGGCCATAGGTGCCGACGACCTCCAGCCACTCCGGGTGGACCCCGGGCGCGGCCACGACCGTGCCGCGGCCAGTCGCGGCGCGCGCCATGAGCGCCGCCTCCGCGAGGGCCGTGCTCCCGTCGTAGAGGCCGGCGGTCGCCGCCGGCAGCCCGACGAGTTCCGAGATCATGGTCTGGAACTCGAAGGTCGCCTGCAGGGTGCCCTGGCTGACCTCGGGCTGGTAGGGGGTGTATGCGGTCAGGAACTCGCCGCGGGCCAGGAGCGCGCGCTCGGCCGCGGGGACGTAGCGGTCGTAGTAGCCCCCGCCGGCGAAGCAGACCAGGGATTGCCCGGCGGAGGCCGCGGCGAGCTCGGCGAGCCGGCGCGCCAGCGACTGTTCGTCGAGCCCGGGCCCGAGGTCGGGCGCCGCGGCGAGGGCCAGGCCGGACGGAAGGTCCGCGAACAGCTCGTCCACGTCGCGGGCGCCCACGGCCTCCAGCATGACGCGGCGGTCGCGCTCGGTGTGGGGCAGGTAGCCGCCGGGCAAGGTCAGCTCGCCTCCACCAGGCGGCGGTATTCGGTCGCGGAAAGCAGCGGCGCGGAGCCGGGGTCGGGTTGCACGCGGAGCATCCACCCGCCGCCGTACGGATCCTGATTGACGAGTTCCGGAGACCCGGCCAGCGCCGCGTTCACCTCGACCACGGTCCCGCCGACCGGGGCGTAGAGGTCGGAAACGCTCTTGACCGACTCCACCGAGCCGAACGGCACGCCCGCCTCCAGCCGGCTGCCGGCGGCGGGCAGCTCGACGTAGACCACGTCGCCCAGCGCGCCCTGCGCGTGATCCGTGATGCCCACCCTGCCGTCGCTGCGCCGGAACCACTCGTGCTCCGCCGTATACTCGAGGTCCTCGGGAAACCGCTCCGCCGCCATCCCGCCACCACCCCCGCCGGTCCGCCCGGCGCCGTCGGATCGCTCCGGCCCCCGCCGCCCCGCCCGTCCCTCAGGGCCTCGGCCGCGCCCCGGCCCCACCGGGCGCCCGCGTCCGGCGGTAGAAGGGCAGCGGGCACACGTCGGCCTCCACCGCGCGGCCGCGGACGTCGATGGTCACCACGTCGCCCGGACCGACCGCCGCGCGGGCCAGCAGCGCCAGGGCCGCCCCGCGTCCCAGGGTCGGGGCGTAGGTCCCGCTCGTCACGGTCCCGAGCGGGGCGCCGCCCCGCCCGGCCACGCCCGCCCCGGCCCGGGCGATCGCCGGGGGCCGCGGCAGGAGACCCGCGAGCTGCCGCGGCGGGCCGGCCGCGGCCATGGCGCGCAGGGCCGCCGCGCCGGCGAAGTCCCTGCCCTCCGCGGCCACGAAGCGGCCCAGCCCCGCCTCCAGCGGGCTCACCTGCCGCGACAGCTCGTGGCCATAGAGCGGCAGGGCGGCCTCGAGGCGCAGCGTGTCCCGGGCCCCCAGGCCGCACGGCACCGCGCCCGCGCCCAGGAGCGCGTCCCAGAGGGCGCCGGCGTCGCCGGGCGCGCAGGCGAGCTCGAACCCGTCCTCGCCCGTGTAGCCGGTGCGGGACAGGGTGCAGGGGACCCGGGCGACCGCGGCCGCCATGAAGCGGAAGGGGCGCAGTGCGGCCACGGCCGCGTCGCCCACCACCCCCACCCGCTCGAGCAGGGCCGCCGCCGCCGGGCCCTGCAACGCCAGGAGGGCGGTCGCGTCCGATTCGTCCCAGACCTCCGCCCCCGCGGCGAGCCCGGCGGCGCGGATGCGCTCGGCCATCCACCCGCGGTCGGCGTCGCGGTTGGCGGCGTTGACCACGAAGAGGTAGTCGGCGCCGGCCCGCCGGCAGAGCACCACCGTGTCGTCCACGGTGCCGCCGTCGTCGGCGCAGAGCGGCGTATACAGGGCCCGGCCCGGGACCAGGGCCCGCGGGTCGTTGGCGCAGAGGAGGTCGACGGCCCGGCCCGCCGCGGGGCCGCGCACCGCGATCTCCCCCATGTGGCTCACGTCGAAGAGCCCCGCGGCCTCCCGCACGGCGCGGTGCTCGGCGAGGATGCCTCCATACTGAAGGGGCATCTCCCAGCCGGCGAACGGCACCATGCGCGCCCCCAGCGCGACGTGGCGGCTCCAGAGGGGGGTGCGGCGGACGGGTTCCGCCGGCCCCGGTGGAGGCGGGTCGGCGGGCCCGTCACCCTTCGCCCGGTCCATGCGCCGCATCCCCTCCCCCTGCGGTCGGTGCGGGGGCGTCCTGCCGTCCGGAGTCGGAACCGCCGAGGCGCCTCCGCCCCCCGCGGCCGATTCAGGCCGACGCGCCCAGCCCCAGGAGCACGGCCCGCAGCTCCTCCTCGCCCACGTCGTCGGCGACCGTCACCTCGCCGGGACGGACGGGCAGGACGTAGCGGAGGCGGCCCCCCGCGGCCTTCTTGTCAAGGCGCATCGCCGCCTGGAGGTCGCGCGCCGACAGCCCGGGCAGCCGGCCCGGCAGGCGCAGGGCGGCCAGCGTCCCCTCCAACCCGGCCTGCCAGCGCGCCGACCACAGCCCCCGGCCGAGCGCGAGGCGCCCCGCCGCGACCATCCCGATCGCGACCGCCTCGCCGTGCCGGATCGTCCCGTAGCCCGCGACCGCCTCGACGGCGTGGCCGAGCGTGTGCCCCAGGTTCAGCGCCATCCTCGTCCGGGCCCGGCCGCCCGCCCGCGCGCGCGCCGGGGCGGCCGGCAGCTCCTCGCGCTCGTCGGCCTCGACGAACCCCGCCTTGATCCGCACGGCGCCGGACACGGCGCGACGGAGCGCCGCGGGGTCGCGCGCCAGCAGGGCCGCGGCCCGGCGCCGGATGAAGGCGTAATACGACGCATCCCCCAGAATGCCGCTCTTGACGGCCTCGGCGAGCCCCGCGGAGAGTTCGGCCGCGGGCAGGCTGTCCAGGGTCGCGACGTCGCACCAGACGAGGCGCGGCTGGTGGAAGGCGCCGATGAGGTTCTTGCCCCGCGGATGGTCGACCGCGACCTTCCCGCCGACCGAGGAGTCGATCTGGGCGAGGAGGGTCGTGGGCACCTGCACGAACGCGATGCCGCGCAGGAAGGTCGCCGCGACGAACCCGGCCAGGTCGCCGACCACCCCGCCGCCCACGGCGACGATGCAGGACCCCCGGTCCAGCCGGCAATCCAGCGCCGCGTCATACAGCCGGGCGGCCGCGGCGAGCGACTTGCTGGCCTCGCCGGGCGGCACGACGACCAGGTGCGCGTCGAAGCCCGCGGCGTGCAGGGAACTCGCGCACAGCGGCGCGTGGCTGTCCGCGACCCCGCCGTCCGCCACCAGCAGCACCGTCCGGGAAGGCACGTGGCGCAGGACGGCCGCGCCGAGGTCGGGCAGGATGCCCGACCCGATGTGGACGGTGTAGGAACGGGGGCCAAGGTGCACCCGGACCCGGCTCATCCCGCTCACGGCCGGCCCCCGCCCCCCGCGGCCGCGCCGCAGAGCCGCAGCAGGGCCAGCAGGGCCCCGGCGCGGTCGAGGTCGCTCGTCTCGAGGTCCGCATCCGCCTGGGCGTATGCCGCGGCCCGGCGTTCCAGAAGTTCGCGGATGCGCTGCAGGGGGTCGGACCCGCCGAGGAGCGGCCGCCGGGCGCCGCCCGCGGCGCCGCGGGTCCGCTGGAGGAGCACCTCGGGGCGGGCCCGCAGGCAGACGATGAAGCCCGTGGCGCGCAGCGCGGCGACGTTCTCGGCTCGCAGGAGCGCGCCGCCGCCCACCGCGAGCACGCGCGGCGGCTGGCCGGCGGCGGCGGCGCCCGCGATCGCTCCGGCTTCGAGGTCGCGAAACGCGTCTTCGCCCTGCAGGGCGAAGATGCGGGGGATGGGTCGCCCGCTCTGGCGCTCGATGGCGGCGTCGGTGTCGACGAAGTCCCGCCCCAGCGCCCGGGCCGCCTCGCGGCCCAGGGTCGACTTTCCGCCGCCCGGCGGTCCGGCGAGCACCAGGTTGCGGCCGGCCAGCGCTTCCGCGGCGGCCCGGGCCGCGTCGCGCAGGGCGGCGCGCTTCGGGTCGGCCGCGGGGACCCGGGGGGATCGCGGGCGGGGGGAAGGGCGGCCGGAACGGGCGGGGGACGGCGCGGTGCCGCCATCCCCCGCCCGCGCGTACCCGCGCCGGTCCCCGCCCGCGGAGCCATCGGGATCGAGCGAAGCCCCCACCGCAGGCGTCCCTCCCCGACCCGCCCCTCGGGACCGGACCCGACCCCTGCGCCCGGATCCCGGCATCAGCGCGCGCCCACCTGCCGCCGGTACCCATCCAGATTGCGCCGCAGCTCGCCGAGGCTGTCGCCGCCGAACTTCTCCAGCACGGCCTGGGCGAGCACGAACCCCACCACCGCCTCCGCGACGACCGACGCCGCGGGCACCGACGTGATGTCGGACCGCTCGTAGCCGGCGGCGATCACCTCGCCCGTGCGCATGTCGGCGCTGCGCAGGGGCCGGAGCAGGGTGGGGATGGGCTTCATGGCCACGCGGACCACCACGGGCTCGCCGTTGGTCACGCCACCCTCGATCCCTCCGGCCCGGTTGGTCGGCCGGCGGTACCGGGTGTAGCGGCCGGCGTCCTCCGGACCCGTGACGATCTCGTCGTGGACCTGGGACCCGGGCAGCGCGGCGGCGGCGATCCCGATCCCGACCTCGACGCCCTTCATCGCCTGGATGCTCATCAGGGCCCCGGCGAGCCGGCCGTCGAGGCGCCGGTCCGAGGCCGCATAGGAGCCCAGGCCGGGCGGGACGCCCTCCGCCTGCACCTCGATCCGCCCGCCCAGGGTATCACGGGCCAGGGTCGCCTGGCGCACGGCCTCGTGCATGCGCAGGGTGGTGCCCGGGTCCCAGCAGCGGCAGTCCGACGCCAGCACCGCCGCGGCAAGCTCGTCGAAGCCCAGATGGGCCGGCGGGGGTGCCTCGACGGGCCCGAGCGCGACCACGTGTCCGAGCACGCGGATGCCGATCTGCTCCAACAGCTCGAGGCACAGGGCGCCGACCGCGACGCGCGCCGCCGTCTCCCGGGCGCTGGCCCGCTCGAGCACGTCGCGCAGGTCGCGGCGGTCGTACTTGAGGGCGCCGGCGAGGTCGGCGTGCCCCGGACGGGGGCGGTAGAGGGCCTTCTCCTCGGCGCGCGCGGAATCCACCCCGTCCGCCCCCAGGATGCCCCGCCAGTTCTCCCAGTCGCGGTTCCGCACCAGGAGGCCGACGGGTCCGCCCACCGTCTCGCCGGCCCGCACGCCGGCGACGATCTCGGCCGCGTCCTTCTCGATCCGTTGCCGCCCGCCCCGGCCGGGGCCCCCTTGGCGCTGACGCAGGCGGGCGTCCACGGCCTCCTGCCGGATCGGGACCCCGGCGGGCAGCCCCTCCAGGATCGCCACCAGCATCGGGCCGTGGCTCTCCCCGGCGGTCAGGTACCGCAGCAACACGTTCATCTCCCGGGGACCGAGGTCGGGGCCGGCGCGGCCCACCGCCTGGGAGCCCCGGCGGCCGCGCCGCGTCAGCCGATGCCGGGGCCGCCGACGGCGAACGGCGGCAGTTCGTTGTCGTCCAGCAGGCCGCGTTCGACCAGGTCGCGCCACGACTGGTCCATGCTGCGCATGCCGTGGCGCACGCCGGCCCGCAGCAGGGTGGTGATCTGCTGCCGCTTGCCCTCCCGGATCAGGGTGCGCACGGCGGGGGTCGCCATGAGCACCTCGAAGGCGGCGACCCTGCCCTTGCCGTCGCGGCGCGGAAGCAGGATCTGGGCGACCGCCCCCTCCAGCACGCCCGCGAGGTGCCAGGAGACCTGGTCCTGCTGCTCGGCCGGGAACATCGTGACCAGGTACTCGAGGGCGGCCGCGCAGTCGGGCTGCTGCACGGTGGCGATCACGAGGTGCCCGGTGCCGGCGGCGGTCAGCGCCAGGGACGCCGTCTCCGCCTCCTGCACCTCGCCGACGACGATGACGTCCGGATTCTGCCGCACCGCCGCCCGCAGGGCCTGGGGGAACGTGAGGCTGTCCACCCCGATCTCGCGCTGGTTGATCAGGGCCTGCCGGTGCCGGTGCAGATACTCCACGGGGTCCTCGAGGGTGATGACGTGCACGGCGCGCTCGGCGTTGATCAGTTCCACCATGGCGGCCAGGGTCATCGACTTGCCGCTGCCGGCGCGGCCGACGGCGAGCACCAGGCCGGCCTCGCGGCGGGCGAGGGCGGCGACCCCGTCGGGCGCCCCCAGTTCGCGCAGGTCCGGCACGCGGGACGGGATGGGGCGCATCGCGAGGGACACCGACCCCCGCTGCCGGAAGGCGGACACGCGGAAGCGGCCGACGCCGGGCAGGCTGTAGGAGAAATCCGCCTCGCCCTGGTGGCGGAAGCGCTCCACCGTGTCGGGCCCCGCGAGGTGGCGCAGGGCGGCCTCCGCCTCGGCGACGCTGAGGGGCTCCTTGCCGAGGCGCGTCAGGCTGCCGTTGATGCGCAGGATGGGAGGCGATTCCACGGCGAGGTGGATGTCCGAGGCGCCCGCGGCCGTCGCCTCACGCAGCAACGCGTCGAGATCGACCAAAGGTGTTGACCTCCACAGTGGACACCGGCATGCCGGGCCGCCCGCCCGGGCGGCGGCCGCATCTACCCCTTCGTCACGGGCCACGGCTGCGGCGCAGGCGGCCCGCTCGGCCGTCGGACGGGACCGCGGCGGACCTGCCCCCGTCTTCGCGGCGGCATAGACCTGCGTGACTTCGTGCGGCACCGGCCTGCTCCTGCCGCCTGCCCCGCGGAAGGGGGCCCCGAGCCGGGCCCGTCCTCACGCACGCCGCCCCGCGGCGAGCGCCGCGCGGGCCGCCGCGAGGAACAGGGGGGCCGGGCCCTGCTCCCCGAACCACACCTCCCACGCGAGCGCCGCCTGCCAGGCCAGCATGGGCAGGCCGCCCATGCACGGCAGGCCCAGCCCCCGCGCGGCGGCCAGCAGGGGCGTCTCCTCCCGCGGGGTGTAGACGGCGTCGGCGACGAGCGTTCCCGGAGCCAGGGCGGCGAGCGCCTCCCGCGCCAAGGGGGAGGCCGCGCCGTCCATCCCCACCGAGGTGCAGTTGACGACCAGGTCGGCCCGGGCGAGTTCCGGTGCCCGCGGGTCCTCGGGGGTGCCCTCGGAGGCCCGCACGGGGGAGCCCAGCGCCTCCGCGACGGCGCGGGCCCGGGCGGCCGTCCGGTTGCAGACGACCACCGCCCGGGCTCCCCCGTCGGCCAGGGCGGCCGCCACGGCCCGGGCCGCGCCGCCGGCCCCGAGGACGAGGGCGATCCGGCCGGCGGGCCGCCAGCCGGCCTCCGCGCGCAGGGCGGCGAGGAGCCCCGGCCCGTCCGTGGTCGCGGCGCGCACATCCCCGTCCGGGCCGAAGGCCAGCGTGTTCGCCGACCCCGCGCGCAGGGTCGCCGCGCTGCGCGAGGTGGCGAGGCGGCAGGCCTCCTCCTTCAGGGGCACGGTGCAGTTGCAGCCGGCGAACCCCAGGGCGGCGAGACCGGCGAGGGCGGCGGGCAGGCGCTCCGGCCGCACCTCGCAGGGCACGTAACGGCCGCGCCGCCCGGTGGCGGCGAAGCCCGCCTCATGCATGGCCGGCGACAGGGAATGCCCGACGGGATGCCCGAGCACCGCGAACAGGGGCGGCGGTCCGCCCCCGGCGTGCGGCGCGGGGCGCGCCTCCGCGCGGCCGCCTTCGGGGTGCCCCTGGGGGTCGGGGGCCGGATGGGGCAAGCCCGCCACCCTCCTCGCGCTCCGTGCGCCGCCTAGAGCGGGCGCAGCGCGCCGCGCAGCCTCAGCCGGCGCAGCCACCACGCCTCGACGACGCGAACGGCCTTGGTCAGCGGGAACTCCCGGCGCCCCAGCGGCCGGACGAGGATCGTCATCAGGCCCGCGCGCTTGCCGCCGAAGACGTCGGTGAACACCTGGTCGCCCACCACCGCGACCTGGCCGGGCGGCACCGCGAGCCGTTGCAGCGCGCGGCCGTACGCCTGACGCGTCGGCTTCCGCGCGTTGGCGATCCAGGGCAGGTCCTCGAATCCCCGGCAGAAGGCCCCCACCCGCTCCGGACCGTTGTTGGAGACGACGCAGACGGCGATGCCGGCCTGGCGCAGGGCGCCCAGCCAGGTCACCACCTCGGGGGCGCAGCGTTCGTCGTTCCAACGGGCCAGGGTGTTGTCGAGATCGACGATCAGGCCCCGGAGGCCGCGGGCGGCCAGCGCCTCCGGGACAAGGTCGCTCACCCGCTCGGCGACCGCGTCGGGTACGAACAGGCCCGGCCCCCGCAGATCCTCCACCCCCGCCTTCCGGCCCGGGCGCGGGACGGGGCAACCGGGGCATTGTAGCACGGGCGGCCGGCGCGCCGGACCACGGGGGTCGGATGCTCAGGCCTCGCGCTCGTCCCGCAGCTCGCGACCGATCTTGCGCATCGCCTTCTTCTCGATCCGGGAGACATAGCTGCGCGAGATGCCGAGCATGCGGGCGATCTCCCGCTGCGTCTTCCGCTCCACGCCGCCGAGGCCAAACCGCAGGTGCAGCACCTGCCGCTCCCGCCGCCCCAGGCGCGAGACGATGAGCGCCGCGAGGGCGCGGGCCTGATGGTCGCGGCTGACCTGCTCGGCGATGTCCTCCCGCTCGTCGGAGAGGATATCCATCAGCGTCACCTCGTTGCCGTCGCCGTCGCGGCTGATCGGCTCCTCGAGGAACAGGTCGTTACGGCTGCGCCGCGTCGCGCGCAGGTGCATCAGGATCTCGCTCCCCGCCTCGAATCCGTGCGGAAGAAGATGGGATCCTGGCCCGGACCACCAGCCGGTCGCCCTCCACGGCCACGCCCATCACGAGGAGGCGCACGACCAGGCGCCGCACCGCGAACGGCAGCGCGGCCAGACCGCCGCCCGCCAGCCAGTCGGCGGCCCCGGTCCCCGGGACGGGGTCCGCTCCCCGGCCCGCGCCGGGGGCGGCGCCGGCGCCGTCCGCCTGGCCCGCCCGGTCGCGCAGCGCCCGCCGACGGGCCTCGAGGTCGCCGATCCGTGCCCGGATGCGCGCAAGCGACTCCATGCACGCCTGGGGGTCGGCCAGGTGACGCTCCAGCACGGCCAGGACGTTGCGCCGGCCCTGCTCGGCCGAGCGCAGCGCTTCCTCCACCCCCTCCAATGCGTCCCGGTCCGGATCCCCGCGCTCCGGCACCCTTTCTCCCGCCGCCGGGGCGGCCAGACGGACGGCGTCCCCGGCCCACCGCACCACGGCCGACCACACGCCCTCCTCGACCGGACCGGCCAGCACGTAGCGGCCGCATCCCTCCTGCCGCGCCCCGCTCCAGTGCCGCCGGCAGGTGTACCCGCGGACCTCCCGGCCCCACCGGCTGCGCCGCGTCCCGCACATGGGCAGGCCGCAGGCGCCGCACCGGAGGAGACCCGACAGCAGATAGTCGGAGCGGGGATGCCCGTGCATCAGCCTCCGCGCGCCCGCCAGCACATCCTGCGCCCGCCGCCACGTGGCCCCGTCCACGACGGCGGGCACGGGGACGGCGATCCACTCCTCCGCCGGCCGCAGGCGCATCGCCCGGCGCTCGGCGGGCGGCAGGTGCCGGTTCAGCGCCAGTCCCTCGCAGTCCATCCGGTTGGCGTAGAACGTGCCTGCGTAGACGGCGTTGCCCAGGATGCGCCGCACCACGGCGCGGTGCCACGCCGGCGCCCCCCGCCGGGTCGGCACGCCCTCCTCCGTGAGCCGCCGCGCGATGCCGTTGACGCCCACGCCGTCCTCCACCAGGAGGCCGAAGATGCGCCGCACCACCGCGGCTTCGGCCGCGTCGACGGCGAGCGTCTGGCCCTGGGGGTCATACACGTAGCCGTAGGGGCGGTAGCCGGAGGGGAGCCGGCCCGCCTTCGCCTTCTGCCGCCGTCCGGCCATGGTGCGCTCGCGGATCTTCTCCTTCTCGTACTGGGCCACCGCGCCCCGCAGGGCGTAGAACAGCTGCCCCTCCGGGGTGTGGCGCCACTCGAAGTTCACGAACTCCAGCCGGGCGCCGGCGGCCTCGATCTCTTCGGTGATGAGGAGCTGGTGCGCGAGCCTCCGGGCCAGCCGGTCCGGGTCATACACCACGACCAGGCCGACGGTCCGGGCGCGGACCGCCGCGCGGAGCCTCGTCAGGGCCGGCCGGTCGAGGATGGCCCCGGAGACCCCCTCGTCCGCGTACTCCCGGACCTCCGCGGCCCCGAGCGCCGCCGCGCGCCGCCGGCACTCCTCCCGCTGGTGCGCGAGGCTGTAGCCGCGCTCGGCCTGCTCGTCCGTCGAGACGCGGACGTAGGTGGCGGCGATCAGGGCGTGGACACCTCCCCCGGCCGCGGGGACGGCGCCGGGCCCTCCGGGCCCCGGGAGCGGCCCCGCGCGGTCTCCGCGACCCAGGCGCGGTACGGAGGGTCGAGCAGCCGGGCCACGTCGCGCATGGCCCCCTCGGCCTCCGCGGCCGTGGCGGCGGGCACCACGGCCACGGGCCAGGGCGCGGCGTGCCACCGGTCGGCCGGGCGGCCTGCGGGACCCGTCCCGCCGTGGATTCCTCCGGCGGCCAAGGCACGGCCCCCTTTCCCCTTTGGGTTATGCGGGGAAGGCCCGTCCGCTGCGTGTCCCCGGCGGAAGGCGGCGGGGAAGTCCCGCGGCGCCCGCGAACGGCTGCAGCGCGCGCGAGGGGTGGGGCCCGTGGACGGTTGGCGGTCCGATCGGATCGGTAGCGCGGAGCGGGGCGAGAACCCGATGGGGCTGGCCCGACTGCGCAGCGGCTTCGCCGTACTGGGCGACACGCAGTTCCTCCCCGGCTACTGCCTGCTGCTTGCGTGCCCGCGGGCGCCGGACCTCGGGAGCCTGAGCCTCGAGGCCCGCGCCGCGTTCCTCCTCGACATGTCGCTGCTGGGCGACGCCGTCGCGGCCGCGTGCGGGCCGGACCGTGTCCGGACCAACGACTCGATCTATGGGAACACCGACCGGTATCTGCATGCCCACGTGTTCCCCCGGTACGCCTGGGAACCGGACGAGCGGCGCCCCTACCCCGTGTGGCAGTATCCGGCGGACCGCTGGCGCAGCCCGGCCTATGCGTACTCGGATGGGGT
>JAJYVV010000079.1 GCA_021791815.1 Bacillota bacterium
CCTGGCCGGGGGCGCCGCGGGCGCCCTCGGGTCCCGGGTCTGGGCGGACCTCGGGGCCTGGGCCGCCGGCTCGGCCGCGCCGGGCCGCGCGGAGGCGCGCGCCGCCTGCGCCCGCCTCGAGGAGTTCCATGTGGAGGCGGCACGGGTGCGCAGCCTGCTGGAGGGCCCCTTCGCCTGCGACGAGGTGGCCGAGGTGATCCCGGGCTTCGCGGAGACGTGGGACTTCGAGGTGCCGTCTGGCGCGGCGTTCGTCAGCGGCGGCCTCGTCAGCCACAACAGCAAGTCCGAACTCCTGTATACGTTCCTCACGCTGGCGCAGGAGCGGCAGATCAAGACCGGCCGCTTCGCCCTCATCTCGGCGGACGAGGTGCTGCTGGCGCACAGCAATGAGGCCGAGTACCAGCGCTTCGTCGCGGACCGGAAGAACGAGGCCCTGCAGAGCCGGAGCTACCTCGTCCGCGTCCCCTATAACCTGCGCTGGTCCGACGAGGTGCGCATCTACGAGAAACTGCTCGGCGAGTCCCGCGCCCCCGGGCACCTCGCGCCGTGGACGCTGCGCGCCGCGGCCGCCTGGGCGCTGCTCTCCCGGTTCGAGAAGAACGAGAAGTACCCGCCGTCGCTCAAGCTGAAGCTGTATGACGGGCAGTTCGAGGGCGAATACCGCCCGGCCCACGCGGCCGAGGCGCGCGAGCAGTCCCCCCGCGACGGCATGCAGGGCGTCTCGCCGCGGCAGGTGATCAACGCCCTCTCGCAGGCCGTGGTGGCCGCGGGGGTGCCCTGCCTCGACCCCGTGGCCGCCCTGCGGGCGCTGCGCGAGAGCCTGGACCACCACGTCGGCGAGGAGACCCGCCAGGGCGTCGAGGAACTCACGGCCAACATCGCCGCGGTCCGGAAAGAGTACGACGAATGGGCCCTGGAGACCGTGTCCAAGGCCTTTGTGGCGTCGTTCGACGAGTCGGCGCAGTCGCTCCTGAAGAAGTATCTGGACGTTGCGGAGGCGTCCCTGCGCAAGGACAAGGTCCGCGACCCCGTGACCGGCGAGTGGGTCGAGCCGGACGAGCGGTTCCTGCGCGGGCTGGAGGACCTGATCGGCGTCAGCGAGCCGGGGCGCCGCGCCTTCCGCGAGGAGCTCCTGGTGCGAGTGGCGGGCGCCCTGCGCCGCGGGGAGACGTTCCGCTACGACAGCCATCCGCGCCTCCGCGAGGCGATCGAGAAGCGACTCTTCGCGGATCTCCAGGGCACGATCCGCACGACGGTGAGCAGCAAGGTGCCCGACGACGAGCAGCGGCGGCGCCTGGATCAGGTGCTCCTGCGCCTGGTGCAGCACGAGGGCTTCTGCCCCCACTGCAGCCAGGCGCTGATGCGCTACGTCGCGTACCTGCTGGAGAGGTCGGCGTAGGACCTCGGCCGGCACGCGGCCGCCCCGGGCGTCCCCGCATGGTAGGATGGAGGCCGGACCCGGGCCCGCCCACGGGGAGGCTCGGCTCTTGGCCACGCGCTCCGCCCCCGTGCGGTCCGGCCGCCCGGCTCCCACCGCCCGTGCGCCGCGGCCGCTGGCCCACGCGCTGCCCGCCGCCCGCGCCCTGCCCGTGCTCGTGCTGGCCCTGGCCGCCGCGATGCTGGCGGCCGTCGCGCTGGGCTCGGTGGATGTGCCGCTCGGCCAGGTGGTCGCCGTCCTCGCGGGCCGGCCCGCCGCGGCCGCGACGCGGGCCATCGTGCTGGCGATCCGGATGCCCCGCGTCGTCATGGCCGCGCTGACGGGCGGCGGCCTCGCGTTGTCCGGCGCGGTCATGCAGGGCGTCTTTCGCAATCCCCTGGCGGATCCGGGGCTGCTCGGCATCTCGGCCGGCGCCGGGTTCGCGGCGGTGCTGGGGATCGCGCTGGGCGTCGGCCACACCGGGCTGTGGACGCTGCAGGCCTGCACGTTCGCCGGCGCGCTGGCCGGCGCCGCCCTCGTGTATGTGCTGGCGGTGCAGCACGGGCGGACGCCGGTGCTGACCCTGGTCCTGGCCGGGGTGGCGGTGTCCGCGCTGTTCGCCGCGGGCACCACGCTGCTCCTGACGCTCGGTCCCTTCGCCGCCGACGTGCAGGCGATGCTGCAGTGGCTCTACGGCAGCCTGGACGGCGCCCTCTGGCGCCAGGACGCGGCGCTCCTGCCGTTCGTGCTCGTCGGCGGCGGGCTCATGGTGCTGTTCGCCCGCGAGCTCAACCTCCTCGCGACGGAGGAGGAGGGGGCCGCGTCGCTCGGTGTCCCCGTCGAGCGGATGCGGCGGGTCCTGCTGGGGCTCGTCGCACTGGTGACCGGGGCCGCCGTGGCCGCGGCCGGCCCGATCGCCTTCGTCGGGCTGATGGTGCCGCACATGATGCGGCTGCTGGTGGGCGCCGACCACCGCATCCTGCTGCCGGCGAGCCTGGTGGGCGGCGGGGCGTTCCTGGTCCTGGCCGACCTGGCGGCGCGCACGGTGGCGGCCCCGGCCGAGCTGAACCTGGGGGTGGTCACCGCGTTGCTCGGCGTCCCGTTCTTCCTTTACCTCCTGCGGAGGGCGGTCCGGGGCGGATGACGGAGGCGCCCGCCGCGGACGGTCCCGGGCAGCCGCCGCCGGCGCTCCTGGCCGGCCGCGACCTGTGCTTCCGCCACCCGGGTCCGCCCGGGCGCGGGGACCCCGGAGCCCCGGGGGACGGCGCGCCCGTGCTCGACGGCGTCTCCGTCGACGTCCGGGCCGGCGAGGTGGTGGCGCTGATCGGGCCCAACGGCGCCGGGAAGACCACGCTGCTGCGCGTCCTGGCCGGACTCCTCCCGCCGGGATGGGGCGAGGTGCGGTTGGGCGGCGTGCCGCTCGCCCGGCTGTCGCCCCGGCTGCGGGCGCGCCAATTGGCCCTGATGCCCCAGGCGGCGAGCCTCGGCCTCGACTTCCGCTGCCTCGACTTCGTGCTCATGGGACGGTACCCGCACCTGCGGCCCCTGCAGCCCGAGGGGCCGCGGGACCTGGCCCTGGCCCGCGCGGCGATCGCGGAGATGGAACTCGGCGCGGCCGAGCAGCGATCGACCGCCGCCCTGTCCGCCGGGGAGCGGCAGCGGCTGCTCTTCTCCCGCGCCCGCTGCCAGGAGGCGGCCGTGCTCCTCTGCGACGAGCCGGCGGCGAACCTCGACCTGCGGCACCGGGCCCTGTTGTTCGGCGTCCTGCAGGCGTTCGCCGCGGAGGGCGGCGGGGTCCTCGCCGCGCTCCACGACCTGGACCTCGCGGCCCGGTACTGCGACCGGCTCGTCCTGCTCTGCGCAGGGCGCGTGCTGGCGGATGGGCCGCCGGCGGCCGTGCTGACGGCGGAGCGCATCCGCGAGGCCTATGCCGTCCAGGCCGCCGTCCGCCCCGATCCGGTCACGGGGACGCTGCACGTGGCGGTCCTGGGCCCGGCCTGAGGCCCGCGGGCCCAGCTCGGGCCGGCAAACCGATGCCCGCCCAGAACGGAGGCCAGCCCTTGTCGATCGCCTGGACCCGCCTGCCCTTCCGCTTCGAGGACGAGGCCGACTACACGCGCCGCCTGCAGGCCTGGATCGGCGAGGCCTTCTACGAGCGCCTCCCCGCCGCCGGCTACCAGGTGCGCGAGGAGCAGATCTACTTCGCCTACCGCGTCGCGGCGGCCCTGCACTCCGGGCGGCCGATCCTGGCCGAGGCCGGTTCCGGCACGGGGAAGACCTTCGCCTACCTGCTGCCCGCCATCTGCCACGCGCGCCTGCACGGCCGGCCCGTGGTGGTGGCCACGGCGACCCCGGCGCTGCAGCAGCAGCTGGCGGGTCCGGACGGCGACGCGGCGGCGCTGTCCCGTCTCCTGGACCTGGAGGTGGACGCGCGGGTGGCGCTGGCGCCCGAGGACGTCGTCTGCGACCTCCGCGTCGAGGGCGCCGGCCGCGGCCTGGCCGGGGGGCGGCGCATCGCCGGCCGCACCGCCCTGCTCCGCTGGGCGGCCTCCTCGGCGACGGGCGTGCGCAGCGAGCATCCGGGAGCGTCCGACGACCTGTGGCGGCTCGTCGCGTGGAACGGCGACTGCCGCTGCGACACGTGCCCCCGCCGCGGGTACTGCCGCCTGACGCGGGCGCGGGAGCACGGGCGGGGCGCCGCCGACCTTGTCGTCTGCAGCCACGACCTGGTCCTGCAGGACACCCTGGGGCGGGACCGCCTGCCGCCGGGGCGGCTTCCCGTCCTGCCACCCTTCTCGGGCGTGGTGTTCGACGAAGGCCACCGGGTCGCCATTGCCGCCCAGCGCGCGGCCGGATCCTCGCTCGCCGTCGGGGCGGTGCTCGAGGCGGTGCGCGGCGTGGCCGCGCAGGGTGTGCGCCTGCGGCTCATCCGCTGCATCGAGACCGCGGAGGAGGCGGTCCAGGCCTTCGCGGCCGCCCTGGCCGCCGCGTCCGAGCCGGATTCGGGCGGGCCCCGCCGCGGGGTGCGGCCGGAGGCGGCCCTGGCGGCTGCCGCGCGGGTCCTGCGCACGGCGCTGGACCGCCTCCAGGACGAGATGGCCGTCGAGGAGGGCCTGCACGAGGAGACCGCGTACGCGCAGCGGCTCTCGACCTACGCGACCCGGATGGACGCGGCGCAGGCGGCCCTGACCGGCCTGGGCGATCCGGCCCGCGTGGCGTGGCTGGAGAAGCAGGAGGGCGCCGCCGAGGAGGTCCTCTGGGTCGTGCCCCGGGACCTCGGGCCCATCTGGCGGCGCGCGATGCCCCCCCGGACGCCGCTGGCGTTCTCGTCGGCGACGCTGGCGGGGCCGGACGGCTCGTTCGCCTACGCCGCGGCCTCGCTCGGCCTGCGGGACGCGCTGGGCGCCCGCGTGGGAGTCCCGTTCCGGCTGGCCCGCCAGGTCGTCTGCTACCTGCCCCGGGACGCGGTGGCCGCCGACGGCGCGGACTTCTGGTCGCGGGTCGCGCCGCGCGTGGCGGAGGTCCTCGCGGCCACCGGCGGCCGGGCGCTGGTCCTGGTGCCGGACGCCGGGGCCCTGCGGGAGCTGCGGGCCTGCCTCGACGGCCCGGGCCGCCTGCTCTGGGAGGGCGACGCCGCGCCGGAGGCGTTGCTGCGGGAGTTCGCGTCCGACGTCGGCTCTTCGCTGGTGGCGAGCAACTTCTGGGAGGGCATCGACGTGCCCGGCGCCACGCTGTCCGCCGTGGTGATCCCCCGCCTGCCGCTGCCCGGGCCGGATCCCGTCGTGGAGGCGAGGCGCCAGGCCGCGGCGGCCGCCGGGCAGGACCCGGCGGCCGCGGTGGACATTCCCGACATGACGCTGCGGCTGAAGCAGGGCGTGGGCCGGCTGATCCGGCTGGAGAGCGACCGGGGCGTGGTCGCGGTGCTCGACGCGCGGGCCTCCGGTGGCGCCCTCGGGGCGGCCGTGGAGGCGGCGCTGCCCGCCGGCGCACGCCGCGTGCGGACGCTGGGGCCGGTCAGGCGCTTCCTGGAGGCCGGGGCCGAGGCGCCGGTCAGGGCCGCGGAGCGGGGTGCGGGGCGCGGGTCGGGGTGAGGGGACCGGGCCGCCTTTCCGGCGGCCCGGCGCGCCCGGTACAATGACCCCGAGCCGATCCCGGCGGCCCGCAGACCGCCCACGGGCCCGACGGTGGTGGCGCCACGGGCATCCGGTCGGACACGCTGCCCGCGGTCGCCGATGACGAACCGTGCCGGGCGCCGACGGGAGGCCGATCGTCGCGCCCACGCTCTCGGGGCCGCGGCCGGCCTCCGCGCCCCTCGCTCCCGATGCGGCCTTCGAGGTCCGCTCCGCGTCGAACCGTCTCGCCGCACTCCGTGCGAAGATGCGCACAGACGTGAAAAGCCGCGTGCGCTTCGTGCTCGATCCGGCGTTCCCCGGGTTTGGCCGGGAACCCGGCCCGCTGTTCGATCCCGACGGGGCAGGGTGACGACCGCGCCCCGTCGGAGGCCCACCTCGCGGGGTCCGCGCGGGCCCCCGGGGGGGAAGGTCGCGGCCGGGCGCGAAGGCAGGGCGGGGGTGGGCGTCGTGCCGCATCCGGGGGCGGACCCGCCGCGGGAGCCGGAGGTTCGCTGGCGCATGCCCGAGGCCGTCCACTGGCGGTACTGCCCGCTGTGCCGGGCGGAATTGGTCCCCCGCGTCCTGGACGGCGCGCCCCGGCGGTCTTGCCCCGCGTGCGGCTTCGTCTACTGGGAACATCCGTGGCCCGCCGCGGCGGCCGTGGTCGCCGACCCCCCGGACCCCGCCGATCCCCGCTGCCGGATCGCGCTGGTGCGCCGCCGCTACCCGCCGGAGGCCGGCGGGTGGTGCCTTCCCGGTGGGTTCGTCGAGCCGGGAGAGACGGTGGAGGCCGCGGCCTGCCGCGAGGTCTGGGAGGAGACGGGCCTGCGCGTCCGGCCGAGCGCCCAGATCGGCACGTTCGGCCCGTGCATCGCCTTCATCGCCGCCGTGGCCGATGGGTCGGGCCCGCCCCGCGCCGGCGTCGACGTGCTCGAGGCCGTGTGGTGCCAGCTCTCCGGCATGCCGGAACTCTGCTTTCCCACCCACCGGACCGCCCTGGACCGCTGGCAGGCGGGGCTGGCCGGCGCCCGCTGACCGTGCCGCGGCCGCACCGGACCCGTCCCCCCTGCATAGCCTGGCCCGGGGGTGAGGGGGTTGACCGCAGCTGGGGGTGCCGCCACGCCGTGGCCTCGCGAGGATTTCCGGCGGGAGCTCTGGGAGCACAAGGGACACCGGGTGACCGTGATCTGGCACTGCAACGACCGGCTCGCGTGCTCGACGGGGCGGTTGGTCGAGGTGGGCGCCGACTTCATCGAGGTGCATGGGCCCGTCCCGACGTTCGGGGAACGGCGGTCGTGCGAGGACTGCGACGACATGGCCTGCACGGACCTGGATACCGTCATCCGGCTGTGCGCCATCTGCGCGGTGGTGCAGGACGTCCCCGAGTGCCGCAAGGCGGGCCTGCCCACATGCTGTGGGGAGCGCCGTCCGAACGGCGAGTAGGGGGCCGGAGGCCCGGGCGCCCGCCCGGGCCTCAACCCTCCAGGCGCGCCGACCGCCACAGGCTGGGGTTGCGCCACAGCGGGAAGGCGTCGCCGAAGCTGAGGTCCTGCACCGCCCTCCGCGAGGACCGCAACCGGTAGGCCAGGCCGACGCTCCCCGACTCGAGCGGGGCATACCCGTCCATGGCCTCGGCCGCCAGGAAGACCTCCAGGCCATACCGCCCCCGCGCGCGGCCCGTGCCCCCACGCGCTTCGGCGCGCACGTGGCCGAGCCGCTCCCGCTCGTCGGGCGGCGCGCTGCCGCCCACGCGCAGGCCCACGGCGACGGCGCCTTGCGCGCCGGCGACCACCACGAGGTGATGGCAGTATGGCGTGGGCTTCTTGGCGTCCCGCGAGTCGCGCGTGTCCACCCAGACCTCCACCCCGTCGCTGCGGTAGGGGTGGTCCGGGTCCCCCCACAGGTCGTGGCCGGCCTCGACGTCGAAGGCGAACGCCAGGCCCTGGGGCGACCATCCCGCCCAGGCCCGTCCGAAGGCCACCTGGTCGTGCAGCCCCGTGAGGTCCGGCAGCAGGCCCTCCGGGGGCCACCGCCGGAGCCCCCCGTCGAGGGGCGGCAGCGGGTCGAGGCGCGGGATGCGCAGGACCACGTCCACGAACGCATCCAGCGGCACCCGCACCATGCCGGATCCGGTCCCGTCCAGGCCCTGCGCTCCGGATGGTCCGCCGCGCTCCGGGGCCGCTCCGTCCTCCCGGCCGCGGCTCATCGGCCCGCCTCCCCGCTGGCGTGGGCCTCCGCGGCGGCGGGCAGTCCCAGGTGGGCCGCGAGGAAGGGCGCCGTCCGCGACTCGGTCCCCGGCATCCCGTCCAGGGTCCCGGCCCCGCGGGCCACCGCCTCCGGCGGCCCTTCCGCCACGATCCGGCCACCCGCGGGACCGCCCTCGGGACCCAGGTCCACGATCCAGTCGGCGGCCGCCATCACGTCGAGGTTGTGCTCGATGCACACCACGGTGTTGCCGCCATCCACCAACCGCTGCAGCACGCCGAGCAGGTGCGCCACTTCGCCCGAGGAGAGCCCGGTCGTCGGCTCGTCGAGCACGAACAGGGTGCGGCCCGTCGCCGGCCGCGACAGTTCGCGGCCGAGCTTCAACCGCTGGGCCTCTCCGGCGGACAGGGTCGGCGCGGGCTGCCCCAGGCGCAGGTAGCCGAGCCCGACGGCGGAGAGGGTCTCGAGCGCGGGGCGGATGCTGCGGAGGGCCGCGAAGTGCGCGCACGCGTCCGCCACGGTCAGCTCCAGGCAATCGGCGATGGACTTGCCGCGGTAGAGGATATCGAGCACGTCGCTGCGGTAGCGCCGGCCGGCGCACGCCTCGCACGGCACCCAGACGTCGGGCAGGAAGTGCATCTGGATGCGGCGCTGCCCGTAGCCCTCGCAGTGGTCGCACCGACCCTGCGGGTGGTTGTAGCTGAAATGGTTGGCGTCGAAGCCGCGCGCCCTCGCCTCCGGCACCCGGGCATACAGACGCCGCAGCACATCGAACACACCGGTATACGTCGCGGCGTTGCTCCGCGGCGTCTCGGAGATGGGCGCCTGGTCGACGTGGATCACCTTGTCGATCTGGTCGAGGCCGGCGATGCGCGCGTGCGCGCCGGGCACGGCCTGGGCCCGGTGCAGCCGCCGGGCGAGCGCGTGATACAGCGTTTCGATGATCAGGCTCGTCTTGCCGGACCCGGACACGCCCGTGACGGCGACCAGGTTGCCGAGCGGCAGGGCGCAATCGACGCCGCGGAGGTTGTGGTGGCGGGCACCCTCCACGACGAGCCATGCCTTCTGCGGCCGCCGCCGCCCGCCGGACTCCGCCGCGGCGGTCGGCAGGGCCTGCCCGCGCAGGGCGCGCTGCGGCACCTCGTCCGGCGAGCCCTGCGCCACGATGCGTCCGCCCGCCGAGCCCGAACCCGGTCCGAAGACGACCAGGTGGTCCGCCTGGGCGAGCAGCTGCTCGTCGTGGTCGACGGCCAGGACCGTGTTGCCGAGGTCGCGCAGCCCGCGGAGCGTGCCGACGAGGCGTTCCGTGTCGCGCGGGTGCAGGCCGACGGTGGGCTCGTCCAGGACATAGAGGACGCCCGTCAGGCTGGCGCCCAACTGACTGGCGAGGCGGATGCGCTGGCCCTCGCCACCCGACAGCGCCGCGGAGGCCGTCCCGAGGGTGAGGTAGTCGAGCCCCACCTCACAGAGGAAGTGCAGACGGCCGCGGATCTCGGCCAGCAACTCGGCGCAGGCCTCGGCCGCCGCGTCGGGTAGGCGGAGTGCCCCGAAGAACCCTCGGGCCTCGCCGAGGGTCATGCGGGCGATCTCCGGCAGGCTGCGCCCGCCGACGAGGACGTTGCGTCCCTGGGCGGCGACGCGGCTGCCGCCGCAGGAGGGGCAGTCGCCGTCCGTGAACAGGGCGGCCACGCCGTGCACCAGTTGCCCCGCGTGGGATTGCGACCGGGCGCGCTCGAGGCCGGCCCAGAGCCCCGTGAAGCGGACGGCCGTGGGCATGCCGCCGCCCAGGTCCAATTCGGCCGGCTGCGGATCGCCCCCGAGCAGCACCTCCCTCTGGCGCGGAGTGAAGGCGGCGAGCGGCGTGCTCAGGTCGAATCCGTGGCGCCGCCCGAGGGCCGCCAGGAGCGCGGCCATCGGGCCGCCGGCCACCGGGCCCCAGACCCCGACCCCCCCGGCCCCGATGGACAGCCTCGGGTCCGGCACGAGGGTCTCCCACTGGCCGCGGCGCTGCACGCCCGTGCCCTCACAGACGGGGCACCAGCCCCGCGGGTCGTTGAAGGCGAAGGTGTGCGGCATCAGCGCCGGCAGCGGGAGGCCGCAGCGGACGCAGGCGAACCCGCGGCGCCACCAGCGCGCCCCGCCGCCCTCCGGCTCGAAGCCCACCAGGTCGCGGGCGACCCCTTCGGCGGCCGCGAAGGCCGCTTCGACCGCCTCCCGGAGGCGCGCCGCGTCGCGCGTGTCCGCGCGGTCCACGACCAGCGCCAGCCGCGGGAGGCGCGGCGTGCCGCCGGCCGGATCCTCGCGCGGCTCCAGGCCGTCGGCCGGGGCGTCCAGCGGAAGGATGACGCCGTCCGCCCAGTACCGTGCATACCCGGCGCGGCGGTGGCGCGCCCGCCAGTCCTCGAGGTCGTCCCCCGCCGCCTCGGCAGGGGCCAACACCACCAGCCGGCGTTCGGGGAACGCCTGGGCCGCGAGGTCGGCGATCCGGTCGCCGCCCAGCCAGGCGACGGCTTCCCCGCAGTCCGGGCACCGCGGCTCCCCGGCCCGGGCCAGCAGGAGGCGCAGGTAGTCGTAGATCTCGGTCAGGGTGGCCACCGTCGACCGCGCGTTGGGCGGCACCGCCCGCTGGTCGACGGCGATGGCGGGGCAGAGGCCGTCCACCCGGTCCACGGCCGGCCGCTGGGCGCGGCCGAGGAATTGGCGGGCATAGGCGGAGAGCGACTCCACGTAGCGCCGCTGGCCCTCGGCGTAGATGGTGTCCAGGGCCAGCGACGTCTTGCCCGCGCCGCTCGGGCCCGCGAAGGCGACCACCCGCTCCTTGGGCAGGCGTACGCTGACGTCGCAGAGGTTGTTCTGGCGCGCCCCGACGACCACGATGGCGTCGGGCGACGGCGGCCCGCCCGCGGGTCCCACCCCCGCCCCATCCCGGCGCTCGATCCCGGCCGCGGCCTCCACCCCGCCGTCCGCCTGGGCCCGGAGCCGCCCGTCCCGAAGCAGTTCCCGCAGGTACCGGCCCGTCAGCGAGCGGCGGTTGCGGGCCAGGTCCTCCGGCGTCCCCGTGGCGACCAGCCGGCCGCCCGCCGCCCCGCCCTCGGGACCGAGGTCGATGACCCGATCCGCGACCTTGACCACGTCCAGGTTGTGCTCGACCACGACGACCGTGTTGCCGGCGTCGACCAGGCGCTGCAGGACGGCGAGCAGGTGGGCCACGTCCCGGAAGTGGAGGCCCGTCGTCGGCTCGTCCAGCACATACAGGGTCCGTCCCGTGCTGCGCTTGGCGAGTTCGCGCGCGAGCTTGATCCGCTGCGCCTCGCCCCCCGAAAGCGTGGGGGAGGGCTGGCCCAGCTGCATGTAGCCAAGGCCGACGTCGGCCAGGGTCTGGAGGTACCGCCGGATCTGCGGCAGCTCCGCGAAGTGCTCGAGTGCGGCGTCCACCGTCATGCCGAGCACGTCGGCGATCGAACGCCCCCGGAAGCGGACCTGCAGCGTCTCGTCGGTGAAGCGCGCCCCCCGGCACGCGTCGCACTCGACCCAGGCGTCCGGAAGGAACTCCATGTCGATGCGGCGCGCGCCGTTGCCATCGCACGCGGGGCAGCGGCCGCCGGCGACGTTGAACGAGAAGCGCCCGGGGGCGTAGCCCCGCACGCGCGCCTCGGGCAGTTGCGCGTAGAGCCCCCGCACGAGGTCCCAGACCTTCGTGTACGTGGCGGGGTTGCTCCGCGGGATGCGCCCGATGGGACTTTGGTCGATGGCGATGATCTTGTCGAACCGGTCCCAGCCCTCGATGCGCGCGCAGCCGGTCCACGGCCCGTCGAAGCCCGGCCGGCCCGCCGGCGCCCCGGCCACGCGAACGCCGTCTGCCGCCGGCCTCCCGCGCCGCCGTCCGGCTGGCGCGGCGGCCTCGGCCGGCGCCTCGTCCGGATCCTCCGCGCCGTGTCCCGGGCCGTTCCATCCGACACCCAGGGCCCGCTGCAGATTGGCGAGCAGCACGTCCGCGACGAGCGAGCTCTTCCCCGACCCGGACACACCGGTGACGCAGGTCAGCGCGCCCGCGGGGACTTCGACGGTGATCCGCTGCAGGTTGTGCTCCGTCGCGTCCACGATGCGGAGGCCCGGGCCGCCCGGACGCCGGCGCGACGGCACGGGGATCGATTCCCGGCCGGCCAGGAAGCGGCCGGTGACCGAGCGCGGGTCGGACTCGACCTCCTCGGGGCTGCCGACGGCGACGACCTCGCCGCCGGCGGCGCCGGCGCCGGGCCCGAAGTCCACCACCAGGTCGGCGCTGCGAATCGTCTCCTCGTCGTGCTCGACCACCACCACGGTGCTCCCGCGGTCGCGCAGCGCGCGCAGCGTGGCGATGAGCCGGCGGTTGTCACGCTGGTGCAGGCCGATGGACGGCTCGTCCAGCACGTAGAGCACCCCGGAGAGCCCACGGCCCACCTGCGCGGCCAGGCGGATGCGCTGCGCCTCGCCGCCCGCCAGGGTTGGAGCCGAACGGTCGCAGCTCAGGTACTCGACGCCGACGTCGCCCAGGAAGCGCAGGCGCTCGTCCGTCTCGGCCAGCGCCTCGCCCACGATGGCGCGCTCGGCGTCGCCCAAGGCCGCCGTGGCGAGGAAACGCCGCAGATCGCCCAGGGTGAGGGAGGCCGCTTCGGCGATCGTACGCCCGGCGACCGTGACGGCAAGGCTCTCCGGCCGCAGCCGCGCCCCGTGGCACGCCGGGCAGGGGCCCTCCCGCGCGAAGCGTCCCAGCCCGGGTGCGGGCGAGGCGGCACCCTCGCCGCGCGCCGCAAGGTCTTCCAGCAGGGCGATCGCGCCCCGATACGGCTCGGGCTGCCGCCGGCCCGGCGTGCGGATGGGCTCGGCGATCCCCTGCAGGAAGCCGCGACGCTGCGCCGCGTCGAGCCGCTCCCACGGCGTGTCGAGATCGAAGCCCAGGTGCTGGGCGGCCGCCGCGAACGGCCGCGCCAGCAGCCGGGCGGCGCCTTCGACCGCGAGCGCACCGCGCGCGACGGAGCGCTTGGGGTCGGGCACCAGCCACTCCTCGGCGATCTGCACCGCCGTGCCCAGACCCTGGCAGGCCGGGCACCAGCCCTGGGGGATGTTGAAGGAGAACGCCGCCGGCGTCGGCTCCTCGCACGAGCGCCCGCACTGGGGACAGGCGCGGGCCGTGCTGCAGGGGACGTCGCCGCCGCCCTCCGGGACCAGCACCAGCCGTCCCTTGCCCAGGCCCAGCGCGGTGTCGACGGCCTCCCAGAGGCGGGAGTCGGGCACGGGATCACGTCCGACCCGGTCGACCACGACGTCGATGTTGTGGCGGCGCCCCGGGTCGAGTTGCCGGGTCTGGTCCGTGCGCACGATCTCTCCGTCGCAGCGGGCGCGGAGGAACCCGCGGCGGCGCAGGTCGCCGAGCAGGTCCCGATGGCTGCCGCGCTGGTCCCGCACGAGCGGCGCGAGGAAGGACACCGGGCCCTCGCGCTGCAGCGCCGCCGCCCGCCGGACGATGGTCTCCCGGCTCTGGGCCCCCACCTCGGCGCCGCACGACGGGCAGTGCACCCGCCCGGCGCGCGCCCAGATCACCCGCAGGAAGTCGTAGATCTCGGTGAGCGTGCCCACCGTGGAGCGCGGGTTGCGGCCGATGGACTTCTGGTCGATCGAGAGCGCCGGTGGGATGCCCGTGACCGAATCCACGTCCGGCCGGGGCAGTTGATCCAGGAACTGGCGTGCGTAGTTGGAGAGCGACGCCACATACCGGCGCTGGCCCTCCGCATACAGGGTGTCGAAGGCGAGCGACGACTTACCCGAGCCGCTCACGCCCGTGAAGACGATCAAGCGACCGTGGGGCAGGGAGAGCGAGGCGTTGCGCAGGTTGTGGGTCCGGGCCCCCCGGACGACGACGGAATCCCGCATGCGACCTCCTGTTCTGGACGACCCCGCGGTCCCCTGCCGCCGTGGGATGGGAAGGACGGCTCGGGGGAGGGAAGCTGTCGCCCTCAGGCCTGCCGCCCCGGTCGGCCGCTCCGCCCCCCCGCGGCGACCTCGACACCGAGCCAGAGCAGGACCGCAGCAGCGGCGAGCGCGCCGAGGGGAACGCGGGCGAGGTGGGCCGCCAGGAGCACGGCGCCCGCCACCGCCGTCCCGAGCGGGATCCACCGGCCGTAGAAGGCTGGGCCCAGACCGCGCCACAGGCCGCCGACACCCGCGGCGATCAAGACGACCGGCCACCACACGGCCAAGAGCCCCATGGCCGTGCCGCCCACGACATGGAACGCGGTCAGGCCGAGCGCCGCGGCGTAGCCGAGGAGCAGCGTGGCGAGGGCGGCGCGCAGCAAGGCGGATCCCCCTCCGTGCAGCATACCAGCGGAGGCGGAGGCCCGCAGCCGGCCGGCGCGCCGCCAGGGGGACCACGCGGCGGAGGTGCCGTCCCGCGGCCGGCGAACGCTGCCACGGTGCGCGCGCGTGGTTTCGGCGCCGAAGCGGAGACCGGCAGGAGGGACGGCGCATGCTGCGGCCGGGGGCCCAGGTCCTGATCGTGGGCGGCACCCGCTACCTGGGCCGGCTGCTCACGGAGGCCTGCCTGGCGGCGGGCGCCCAATTGACGCTGCTCAACCGGGGGCGCACCGCGGACGGCTGGATCGGGGAGCGCGCGGTCCGCCGGGTCCACGGCGAGCGGCGGGACCCCGACGTCCTGCGCCGGGCCTTCGACCGCGAGTACGACGCGGTGTTCGACATGATCGCCTACCGGCCCGAGGACGTCGCTCCGCTGCTCGATGCGCCGCTGCATGCCCGCTGCGGCCACCTGGTCGTCTGCAGCACGACGAGCGTGTATGCGCCGGCTCTCTACCAGCCGATCGACGAGGAGCACCCCCGCGGGCCGCACCCGGCATGGGGGGAGTACAACACCGGCAAGAACGCGGTCGAGGACCTCGCCCTCGCCGCGGGCGCGACCACGCTCCGCCCCCAGTGGGTCTTCGGGCCCCACGACCACCAGCGGCTGGCCGCGTTCCCGCTCGCGCGCATCGCCACCGGCCGGCCGGTGTGGCTGTGGCATCCCGGCGTGGCGCGACTCAACTGGACGTACGCCGAGGATCTCGCCTCGGCGTTCCTCCACGTGGCCCTGGAGCCCGCCGCCCGCGGCCAGGCCTACAACGTCTGCTGTGACGAGACGCTGACCGGCCTGGCCTTCCTGGACCTCTGCGGCGAGGCGGTCGGGGCGACGCCCGACGTGCGCTTCTTCGATCCGGCCGCCCTGCCGGAGCACTTGCGCGGCTCGCGGCCCGGGGCGCTGCGCAACCTGCCTCTCGCGTGCACGGCGCATCGCCTGCGGCACGCGTTCGGGTGGCGTGCGACCCCGATGCGGGCGGCCCTGGACCGGACCGTGCGGTGGCTGCGGGAGTCGGGTGCGCTGGAAGCGCCCGACTCGACCCCGGTGGAGGAGTGGCTCGCGGCGCGCGGCTGAGCGGCCGGGATTCCAACGGACCGCGGGGCGCCGGAGCGCGATGGCGGCAGGCCGCAGCGGCCCGTCCGCGCCGACCGGCGCCGGCCGAGCCCCAGCCCCCGGCCCGTCCCGCTGGCGGCCGCCTGCGCCGCGCCTGGTGGCGCACCGGGCGCCGCGGCGGACACTTTCGCCGGCCCGATCCGCCGTCGCAGGGCACGGCGCGCCGGCCGCCAGCACCGACCAGGTCGGTGCACCCGCCGGCGAACCAAACTCCCCGACGCCGCTCGCGCCGCCGCCCACCACGCGGCGCCTACCCATAGGGCACTCGCATCCTCCGCGGTTGCCGCGCGGCCAGCGTGGACATCGCCGTCTCCGCAGCGCCCCCTCCTCGTTCACCGGCGCGGCCATGGCCATCTTCCAGACCCAGGTGGGCCCTGCCTAACCCGGCCACGGCGGGAGTGGCGGTTCCGGGCGACCGGCTGCCGCGAGCCGTGGACCCCGTGGAGGCTGAGGATGTTCTGGACATGCGCCCGTCCGCAGGGCCGTCTCCACCGCCACGCACATGGCGGGGCCGATACGGCGCGGCTCAGCTCGCCAAGGGGTCTGTTGGAAGCTGCGCCGCTCCTCCCACGGTCGGCATATGCACTAACTTAGTGCTGGCGATGGGTGGGAGCGTGCTTCACGGGCAAGTTTTCTCTGGGTGGCCGCGTGGCAGCAACCTCGCTGAAGCTTGAGACGACTTCGGATAGGCGCGGTGGAGGCCCAACCGCTGCGCGCAAGGCCGGCAGGAGCAGCTGATATGCGCGCCAGGCGCTAAAGCTCCTCCGACAGGACCTCATAGCCCCAGGGGGAAAAAGCCTGGGCCCTGGCAGTCAGTTCATCCAGGAGAAGGGCGCCAATGAGTTTGCCGTATAGGTAGGATCGAGCCAAGGCAGGGTCCTTGGGGCGGACGGCGTCGATGTGCAGAAGGCTCTTGAGCCGCTTGAAGGCGATTTCGACCTGCCAGCGGAGACGGTAGATCGCCAACACCTGATCGGCCGAAATGGCTTCCGGGAGAACGCTGAGCACGAAGAAGTACCCGGCGCACTCCAACGCTCGCGGATCCGGTGTCTGCCCCTCGCGTAATGCCTCGCGCAGAATGCGCCGACGCGCCACCTCCGCCGCAGCCGCGGACTGCCGCAAGGCGACCACCCGAGCCGGAAAGTCGCCCTGCGCTGCACGTACCCACACGGGCGCTTCGGCAACCCGGGCGGCCGGAAGCCCCCTGAGGAATGCCAGCAAATCCCGCGCCTCGCCCGCCTCAGAGCGCACATTCCGCACCCTGAAGAAGGGCAGGACGGATTTTCGGGTCGGTGGACGAGTGTCTGGGGCCTGAGCGTCAAGGCTGCGACGGCGGGCCAGGCTCGCTGGCGAAGGCGGCGAGGGGGATGCCCAGAAGGTCGAGGGCGCGGCGGGCTCCGGCGGTGAGCTTGATCACGCGCACGTCCTCCCCGTTCTCGTCGAGCACGTCGGTATGGATGTCCCCGAGGTGGACAAGGACGGTCTGGCCGGAGGACGTGGCGGTGCGGCGGTTGTCGTAGGTCTGGAGGTGCTCGCCGCGCTCGGCGAGGGCAGACCGGACGCGGCGCTGGAGGACGGCGAAGGCGACGTAGGCCATGAGCAGGACGTAGCCCATCGCGCGAATGCGTTCGGGGCGTTCCAGGAAGATGGGAGCGACGGGCAGCGCCTTGGTGCGGTGGAAGGGGATCTCCACGGCGGTCTGCTGGCGCTTGTAGATGCCGAGGAGCTCGCGGGGCGTGCGCCGGGCATCGTTGGTGACCAGCAGGAAGGTGG
>JAJYVV010000267.1 GCA_021791815.1 Bacillota bacterium
CCATGGTCGCAGATTGCAGCCGTGCTGTCCAGCCCCTCCGCGCCTCCCGCCGCCACTCTTTTCGCCGGCCCACACCCGTCAAACAACACAAACTGACAAATCATGGGGGCGCGCTGCGCGCCAAGCCCTCCCGCGTCCCCCCCCACGAATGAGCCGAACTCTGAGGTTCGAGCAATGAGATCAATGCGCAGGACGCGCCAAGCCACGACCATGTAAACCGCCAAGGCGCGCCGTAGGCGCTCGCCAGTATGCAACTGGAGCTTCTCGTAGTTGCCGCCACTCTTGAGCGTGAAATGAAACCGTTCGATGCGCCAACGGAAGGTGTACCAGACGATACACTGCTGCGCCTGGTCCAGCGTCTCGATGGGAAGGGTTGTAAGCAAGAGCCACTGGGCGGGCTCCTGATCGGGGGGCGCATCGATCTCCTGCAGGAGGATGGCCCGCAAGGTGATCGGGGCCAAGTGCTGGGGAGCGAGGTGGGGTGCATCCCAGGATTGTGGCGCGGAATGTTAAGATATTGTTAAGAACCAGGAATGCCCAGGGATGGGCTTGAAGACCTCTCCCGGCCTGGCGACGGCCTCGGAGGGCAATCCACCGCCAAGCCGAGGAGAGGCGACGACGAGCGTAGCACGGACGCAGGGGCATGGCGAGGACGGGGGCGCGGCCGAGCCGGGCCAGCAACCGGAGTGGGTGGGCCGGGCGCTGGAGGAGGCTCGGGCAGCGGTCCATGTCCTGGGCCAGCGCTGGCAGGAGCAGAGAGAAATCCCGGCGCTGGCCAGGCTGGGGCAGGTGCTGGCAGCGTTGGTCTCCGCCGTGGTGCAAGGAGGGATCGCGGAGGGGGAGGCCCTGAGCAGCGGGAATGGCCGTGCCGTCGCCCAGGCGGCGCAACGGGCCGTCCAGCCGGTGGGCCGCGCCTACGTGCAGGAGGCGTGGAGGCTGGCGGGGCACGCCGACGTGCCACCGCCGGAGCAGCGGCCGTGTTGTGTGCATTGCGGCCGGCGGATGAAGTTGGTCGCGGCCTGCCGTCTGCGTCATCTCCAGGGCAGGTTTGGGTCGTATGCGCTCGGTCGGCCCTACTACACCTGCGAGCACTTCGGGGGAGGGTGCGCTCCCGCGGATGGGGTCTGGGGTCTCGGGGCCGGACTGCTCGACCCGGACCTGGCCGAGGTGGTCACGGGTGACGGTGTCCGCGAGTCGTTCGAAGCGGCCCGCCAGAGCGGGCGGCGCCACTTGCAGGTCGACGTCGACGACAACGAAGCCCAGCGCGCCACCGAGGCCATGGGGCTGGTCGCGATGCGCCAGACCGAGCAGCGCGCCTCTGCGGGCACCTGCCGCCTGGCCGGGGACCCCGGCAGTGACATCCTGCTGCTGGAAGTCGACGGGGGTCGCGTGGATGCCGGGGGGGCGTGGCGCGAGACCAAGGTGGCGGCCGCCGGCCCGCTGGGACCCGAGGTGCAGGTCGACCCCGACACCGGCCGGGTCCGCCTATGCACCGGGCCGCTGGGCTACGCCGCCGACATCGCGACCGCGGAGCAGTTCTTTGACCGCGAGGTCCGCCAGCTCGCGGAAGACGCCGGCCTCTTCCACCCCCGGGTCCGCTCCGTCGTCCTGCTCAGCGACGGCGGCGAGTGGATCGAGAACCGCTGGTCCTCCCTCGGCCTGCCGGAGCGCGTCACCGTCTTCGATATCCTCGACGTCCGCCACTTCGAGGAACACGTCTGGACTGCGGCCAAGGCATGCTGGGGTGAGCGCAGTCCTCGCACCAAGGCTGGTAGGTAGGAGGTGGCCTCGTGCCGTAGCCCGGTGTCTTGGGATCCCCGCCGGGCGATGCCCGGTCGCTCCGTTTCGGTCCGGCGCCCTCGTATGGCTGCGGTCCACTTGTGCCACCTCCCCCCTCAGAACCGGACGTGCAGATTTACCGCATCCGGCTCCCGAATCTCTTGCCCGTCAGGCTGTTGAGGCCGCGGCCTTGGGCCGCAACTTGGCAGTTGGCAAGCGGAACCAGGGTTTGCTGGCGTACCATCCCCACCCGTGCCTGCTCCGTTGGCTACGCCGGTTGAGTGTTGCCCGCCATGTCCAAAGTACCCGCACGCGCATCAGCCTTAGTTTCGGGAGACACCCCGGCAGCCCGAAGTAGTGATCGTGGCCACGGAGCATCGCCGACAGTTGAGCCTGCTGACGTGGCGTGGGGTCGTGTTGGTGGCCGGCGAGCCAGCCCTTGACGCGTTGGAGAAACTTACGCTGGCTCTTCGTGCTCGGGCGTCGGATCAGAATGGGGCGGCCTTTCTGTGTGCGTCCCCCAACGTGGACGAACCCGAGAAACTCGAATCGCTCCGTGGGGCGCCGCTCCCGGATGGCCTGTGCCCATTCCCGACGGCCGAAGCGCACGTGGCGTGTCTTCTCCGGCGCCAGGGTGATGCCGAATTTCGCGAGTCGTTCCGGTAGGATGCTCGCGAACCGGCGCGCGTCCTCCTCCCGTTCGAACGCCACTACGAAGTCATCGGCGTACCTCGTGAGGTACGCCTCGCCTGTGCACGTCCGTCGGAAGCCTGCGACAAACCATTGGTCCAAGGCGTAGTGCAGGTAGATGTTAGCCAGCAGCGGCGAGAGTGGACCGCCTTGCGGGGACCCCTCCGTTGGGCGGTGCACCTTCCCGTCGGGTTCGACGATAGGTGCGGTCAGCCATTTCCGGATGAGTCGTGTAATCCCAGGGTCTCCCATGCGCAGGTCCAGCATCTTCAGCAGCCACTCATGGTCCAGGTGGTCGAAGAAGCCCTGTACGTCCGCCTCATAGACCCAGTTGATGGGTCGGAACGCGAGTTGGGCGTCCAGTGCGGCTAGCGCTTGATGCGCGTCACGGCCCGGCCGGAACCCGTACGAGCACGGTTGGAACACCGCCTCGTAAATCGGGGTCAACAGCCGGCTCACCGCCGCCTGCAACAGCCGATCCTCGACTTCGGG
>JAJYVV010000080.1 GCA_021791815.1 Bacillota bacterium
CGGTCCGGGCAGTGGGCCGCCTTCTGGGCACGACACCCCCAGATGCGCCGCCCCACCGCCCGCGACCTGATCAGCCATGCCCGCGGCACCGCCGCCTGACCCAACCACAGTCGTGCCGCGCACCCGCCGGCCCGTCCTGGGGTGGACGCGACCGGGCGCGCGCGCTATTCTGGGCGCACGTCGCCCTGAGCGGGGCCGCCGCGCGTCCTGGGGGTGCCGAGCCGTTCCGGGCCGCCCGGCCTCGGGAAGGGGTCTCGCGAACTGGCCTACCGGAGCCGCTTCGCCGACCCGCTGGTCGACCGCCTTTTCCAGGCCATCCTTGTGCTGCGCACCCCCGAGGATTGCTATCGATTGTTCGAAGACCTGTGCACGGTGGGCGAAGTGCGGGCGCTCGCCCAGCGCTTCCATGTGGCGGAGTTGCTGGCATCGGGGGCGACCTACGACGAGATCTCCGCCGCCACCCACATGTCGTCGGCCACCATCAGCCGAATCAAGCGCTTTCTCCAGGACGGCGCCGATGGGTACCGCCTGGTGCTGGAGCGATTGGGCCTGGAGGGCTGCGGCGGCCCATCCCCGCCGGAAGCCGGGGGCGGGCACACCAAGCGCCCGCCGGTCCGAGGCGGTGACGACGGAAACGGGTGATGCCCCCGCGCGCGGCCTGTCCGCGGGCGCGGCGCGGTTGGATGCGGACCGCCCCGGGGCCCGCCGCCATCGCCCGGACCATCGCGTTTGTCGTTGACTTCCTGCGAGTGGGCTGCTACACTCGCCTGTGCGCGTCGGGTCCCGCTGTCGGACCCGGCCGAACATACGGCAAGCAGAAGCGCTACGCTTCTCACCCGCCGGCTACGTGCCAGGCGCGGTTCTTCGACAGGAGACCGGTGTCTCCGTGTCGGCGGGTGGCCGTATCCGCCGATTTTGGCGTTGACATGAGGGGGAACGCGCATCAGCCGGGACCTGCGGGTGAACCAGGAGATCAGGGCTCGCGAGGTGCGTCTCGTCGACGACGAGGGGCGCCAGTTGGGTGTGATGCCGACGCGGGACGCCCTCCGGCTTGCCGTGGAGCGCGGGTTGGATCTTGTAGAGGTTGCCCCTACGGCCTCACCTGTCGTCTGCCGGATCATGGACTATGGCCGGTTCAAGTACGAACAGGACAAGCGGGACCGCGAGGCGCGCAAAAAGCAGCACATCACCCTGGTCAAAGAAGTCACGATGAAGGCGAACATCGCGGACCACGACCTGCAGATCCTGGCGCACAGGGGGGAACGCTTCCTCCAAGAGGGCCACAAGCTCAAGGTGTCGATGCGCTTCAAGGGGCGCGAGATCGTGCACGCGGACCTGGGGCGGCAGGTGCTGAACCGGCTGCGCGCCCAGCTCGGCGCCCTGAGCACGGTGGAGTCCGAGCCGCGGCTCGAAGGGCGGACCCTGGTCATGATGCTCGCTCCCCGCCCGGAGGTGCTCCACGCGCTCCGGCGTGCCGCCGAGGTCCCTCCCCAGGAGCCGGCTCCGGTCCGTTCGGGCGCCGTCGAGCGCTGAGGCGGACATCGTCCGGGCTGCGGGCCGCGTCCGGCCGGGGCTGGCGCGCCTTCGCGCGCGTGGGGGCTGGCTAGGGCGCTCGCCTGGACGTCGTACGAGCGGCGCCGACCTGCGGCCAGGCGGCCATGGCCGGTGGTGTCGCCTGCGCGCTGCCGGACGAGGTCCCGCGACCAGCATGCGGATCCGGTCGGCACGCCGGCCGGGCCGCGGGAGGTGCGGTGCCGCAATGCCAAAGATGAAGACACATAGCGGGGCGAGCAAGCGGTTCTCCTATACGGGCTCGGGCAAGATCCGCCGGGCTCGGGCCTTCCATCAGCACAACTTCCGCCACAAGTCCAACCGGCAGAACCGGCAGCTGCGCAAGTCGGGCTTGGTGGGTCCCACGGAGGCCCCCCACGTTCGCCGCATGTTGCCTTACGGCTAAGGGGTCGGTAGGCCGCGGCGGGCCCGTGGGTGAAGCGGGTTCGGGACCAGAGCGGGAAGGGGAATGCGGGCATGCCCCGGGTGAAGAGAGGCGTAACGGCGCGACGGCGCCACAAGCGCATCCTGCGGTTGACGCGCGGCTTCTGGGGTGGGCGGCACCGGCTGTACCGCACGGCGCGCGAAGCGGTCCTGCACTCACTGTCCTACTCGTACCGCGATCGGCGCGCCCGCAAGCGCGACTTCCGCAAACTGTGGATCACCCGCATCAACGCGGCCGCGCGTTTGGGCGGGCTCTCCTACAGCCGCTTCGTGAGCGGGCTGCGGCGGTCCGGGTTCGCGGTGAACCGCAAGATGCTGGCGGACATTGCTGTCCGGGATGCGGCGACCTTCGCCCAACTCGTGGAGCGGGCCCGCGCGCACCTTCAGGTGTAGGCGCGCGCGCCCCGGTGGCGGGGCTCCGGGGCCGCCCGGGCGGCCCCTCGGCAGGCCCCGCCGATCCCCGGTTCCACTCGAAGGGGTCGGCCGGGCCCGGGCACCGCCCGGTGGCTGGAGGGCGGCGCGGTGGCGGCACGGGGCGGGGCGTTCCGCGTCGAGAGCCGGCGGCACCCGGCTGTCGATGCGGTTGTCGCTTTGCGGGAAACGGCGGCACGGCGTGCCTCGGGCCTGTGCCTCGCCGAGGGCCCGCATCTGGTGGGCGAAGCGCTGAGCGCCGGCTGGCAGCCCATGGCGGTCTTCGCCACAGACGGGTGGAACGAGCCCGCGTTGGTCGCTGCGCTTCGCCCCCGTCTCCTGGCGCCCCACCGTCCTGGCGCGGATCGCGGGTGGGAGGGGGACGAAGCCCTGCCGGCCGCCGCGCGGGGCTGGTGGCGGGTTTCGTCGCGCGTCATGGCCGCCATCGCCGGTACGCGCACTCCGCAGGGGCTGGTTACCGTGTTCGCGCCGCCCGACGGAGCGACGTCGGCGGCGGCCGACTGGACGCTCGTCCTGGACGGCGTGCAGGACCCCGGCAACGTGGGGGCGCTCGCCCGTTGCCTCTTCGCTTTCGGCGGCGCCGGCTCGCTGCTCATCACCGGCCCGGGCGCCGCTGACCCCCTGGCGGAGAAGGCATTGCGGGCGTCCGCCGGAGCATCCTTCCATCTCCGCCACCGCCATGTTGCGGCGGACCTCGCCGCCGCTGTCGGCGCGCTCCCCACACGGCGGTTTGCGCTGTGCGCCCACGGCGGCGAGTCCCTGGTCGACGCGGGGCTGTCCGCGCCGCTGGCGCTGGTGGTCGGCGCGGAAGGTGCCGGCGTGGGCCCAGCGGTGCGCGCGCTGTGCCGTCCGGTGACGGTCCCGCTGCGGCCGGGCGCCGAGTCGCTGAACGTGGCCGCCGCGGCTGCCGTGGCCCTGTATGAGGCGACGCGCGCCGCACCGCCCTGATCGCGCCGGAGGACGGCATCTGGCCCGCGCGCGGGCTGCGCCGCCCGCGGGCACGCCCAGCGGCGCGCGGCAGCCGAGCCCCGGATGCGACTGTCCTGCCGTGCGCTGCGTACGGGGCATCCTGGCGGGGGAGCACGGGGCTCGCCGTCGCCCCACGCGGTGGTGGCCCCCACCGCCGCCTCGCGGTCTCCCCTGCGCGGCGCCGCTGCCCGCAGCGCCCGGAGGCGTACCTTGCGGCGGCGGCTTGACCGGTGGCTACCGTCCCTCTACGCTGGATCCCGTTCCCAGTTCGAGGGGGCGATCGGTTGGCCAAGCCCAAGCAGGCGACCAGCAGCGACAGCGCCGCAGCGGAGGACGCCGCGGCGCCGCCGCGGGACGGCCTGGGCATCCCTCCGGCCCTCGTGGAGGGCCCTGCCGCGTTCGGCGCGCCCGGTGCGCCCCCGACGTGGGCCCACGGGTCCAAACAGGCCGTCGGCACCTGCCTGAGCCGCGAGAGCCCGGTGTGGTTCACCGTCGCCGAGGGTATCCTCACCGAGTGTTACTATCCGAGGGTCGACCTCGCCAACACGCGCGACCTGCAGTTCATCCTGGCTGGCGACGGCATGGACCAGTTCTTCGAAGAGCGGCGTGACACCCTCGCCAAGGTCGAACTCGGCGATCCGCGGGCCCTCGTCTGGAAGGTCACCACCACGGAGCGGCAGGGCCGCTTCCAGATCACGAAGCGGATCCTCACCGACCCGGGGCGGCCGGCCGTGGTCCTGCGCTGCCAGATCCGTGGCGGCGACGGACAGGCGGCTCCGGCCGGCCTGCGCCCCTACGTCCTCCTGGCGCCCCACGTGGCCGACCGCGGCGGCGGCAACAGCGCGAGGCTGATGGAGATCGGGAAGCGGACCGTCCTGGTCGCGCGCCGCCACGACACGTTCGTGGCCCTCGCCTGCTCGCTGCCGCTGACCGAAGCCTCCGCGGGGTTCGTGGGCGCTTCGGACGGGTGGACCGATCTCGCGCGGAACCGCCACCTGACCTGGCACTTCGCCTCGGCCGACGGCGGCAACGTGGCCCTCGTCGCCGGGCTGGAGGGCGACGTCGCAACGCCGTTCTCCCTGGCGCTGGGCTTCGGGCGCAACGCCGCCCACGCCATTGCCCATGCCTGCGCGGCGGCGGACGCGGATTTCGCCCGCGTCGAGGACGAGTACGTCCGGTCGTGGCACCGGTACTGCGACCGGCTCCTGGACCTGTCGCGGGCCTCCGGCGACGAGGGCCGCCTCTACTACCTGTCGGCCATGGTGCTCCGGGCCCATGAGGACCGGGAGAACCCCGGCGCGCACACCGCCTCGCTCGCCGTCCCCTGGGGGGAGAACCAGGGCGACGACAACCGCGCCGGGTACCATCTGGTATGGCCGCGCGACCTGTATCACGCGGCCACGGCGCGGCTGGCCGCGGGGGACGCGCCGGGCGCCCTGCGCACCCTGCACTACCTGGGCCGCACGCAGAGGGCGGATGGGTCCTGGCCGCAGAATTTCTGGGTGTTCGGAGAGCCCTATTGGCATGGGCTGCAGCTCGACGAAATCGCCTTCCCCATCCTGCTCGCCTGGCAGTTGCGCAAGGCCCAGGCCCTGGATTGGAACCCGTATCCCTCGCTGATCGCGCCGGCGGCGTACCGCATCGCCAAGGTGGGGCCCGTGACGCAGCAGGAGCGCTGGGAGGAGAACAGCGGCTACTCGCCGTCCACCCTGGCGGCCGCGATCGCCGCCCTCGTGTGCGCCGCGGACTTCGCCGACGCGGACCGGGACCCCGAGGCCGGGCGCTACTTTCGCGAGGTCGCGGACTACTGGGCGCAGCACGTCGAGGACTGGACCTACACGACCTCGGGCGGACCCGACGGCCGTGCCCAGTACTACGAGCGCATCGCCGCGACGCTGGCCGACGCTCCGGCCCACCTGGGCCGGGCCGTGGTCCAGTTGGCCAACCGCACGGGCGGGCAGGGGGAACTTCCCGAGAGCGCCGTGATCGACGGCGGCTTCCTCGAACTCGTGCGCTACGGGATCCGCCGGCCGGACGACCCCCACATCCTGCACAGCATCGAGGCCTACGACCGGGCGGCCCGCGTCGAGACGCCCCGCGGACCCAGCTGGCACCGCTACACCTTCGACGGGTACGGGGAGAAGGCGGACGGCCGGCCCTACGACGGCACCGGCATCGGCCGGGCCTGGCCCCTCCTGACCGGCGAACGCGCCCACTACGCGCTGGCCGCCGGCGAGGATCCCACGGCACTGCGCGCGGCCATGGAGGCCTTCGTCACCGCCGGCGGGATGATCCCCGAGCAGGTGTGGGACGAGCCGGACATGCCCGAACGCGGGCTGTATTTCGGGCGGCCCTCCGGCTCCGCGGCGCCGCTGGTCTGGGCGCACGCGGAGTATGTGAAGCTCCTGCGCAGCATGGTGGACGGGGCGGTCTTCGACTGTCCCGAGCCGGCGCGGCGCCGCTACGGCGACCGGCACGGCCGCCTCTCGCCGGTGGTGATCTGGAAGCACAACCACAAGATCCGCGAGGTGGCGCCACAGGATGTCCTGAGAATCGAGGTCTACGCCCCGGCGTCCCTCCACTGGTCGGACGACGGTTGGGACACCGTGCACCACGATCCGATGGAGCCGCGCGGCCGGGGTGTCTGGAGCTTCGACTTCACGAAGGGGAGCCTCGCCGGCACGGGGCTCGACTTCACCTTCTGGTGGAACGACCGCGAGGCTTGGGAGGGCGTCAACTACCGCATCACCGGCCGGTAGCCGGCGGCCCTTCCCGCCTCAGCTCCGCAGTTCCGCGCCGGGCAGCGCGGCCAGCGCCTTCCGCACGGCGGCCTGGTGCACGTCGACCTCCGCGTCGGTCAGGGTGCGATCGCCCTGGTACGTGAGGGCGTAGGCGAGGCTGCGCCGGCCCTCCCCGATCCCGCGGCCCGTATAGACGTCGAACAGGGCGATGGAGGCGAGCAGCGGGCCGGCGCTGCCGCGGATGGCCTCCTCCACGGCCGCGGCCGGCACGTGGGCTGGCAGCACGAGGGCGACGTCGCGCCGCACCCCGGGGTGGCGGGGCAGCGGCTGGAAGGCCCAATTCGCGGCGGGCACCAGGCCCGCGAGCGCCTCCAGGTCGAGTTCCAGGACCGCGGCCGGCTCGGGCAGGCCGAAGGATGCGCGCACCTCCGGGTGCAGTTCGCCCACGAACCCGAGGGCCGCAGCGGTGTCCGCCGGCCGGTCCCGGCCCGCGGGACCGGCCGGCAGAAGGACCGCCGCCCGACCGGGATGGAGCAGCGGCAGTTCGTCCGGCGCCGGCCGGACCCAGCGCCACGGCCCGCATCCCCGCGCCGCCCGGTCCAGCAACTCCTCGCAGATGCCCTTCAGGGCGAAAAAGTCGCAGGGCTCCGGCGCGTGGGCGAAATCGCCGGGGCGCAGCGCACCGTATCCGGCGATGCCCAGGTGCACGCTCTCGGCCGGCCGGGCCCCCGGCGCCGAAGGCCGGAAGACGCGGCCCACCTCGAACACCGCCGCATCCGTCCGGCGCTGCCGCGCGTTGGCCTGGAGGGTCTGACACAGGCCTCCCGCGAGGACGGTCCGCAGCCAGGCCTGTTCCGCGTGCATGGGGTTGGCGACCGCCGTGGCCCGCCGCCACGGGTGGTCGGGGCCCAGCCGCAGGCGTCCCCACAGCGCCGCGCCGTGGAAGCTGTATGGGGTGACCTCGGTGCAGCCGGCCGCGAGGCAGACGTCGCGGGCCCGGTCGCCCAGGCTGCGGAGCCGGTCCGTGCCGGGCACGCCCGGGTCGCCCGGCGGCAGGACCGCGGGCAGGCGATCGTACCCGTACGACCGCGCGATTTCCTCGACGAGGTCCACCTCGGCCGACACGTCGGGGCGCCATGACGGAACGGCGACGCGCAGGCGGTCGGGGCCGTCCGCCGCCACCGCGAAGCCGAGGTGGGCCAAGGCGCTGCCGCAGGCGGGCGTGGAGATGCGGATGCCGAGGAGGGCGCGGGCCGCGCGCCCGCGGAGCGTGACGGTGCGGGTCGGCACGCCGGGCCCTCGCTCCATGGCGCCGGCATCGACCGACGCGCCGCCGACCACTTGCAGCAGGGCCGCCGCGCGGTCGGCCGCGCGCCGGGCGCCGGCCGGGTCGACACCCCGGCCGAAGCGCGCCGCGGCCTCCGACGGCAGGCCCAGCCGCCGGGTCGTACGGGCCACGGCGTCGGCCGCGAACACGGCGGACTCCAGCAGGACGGTCCCGGTCTCGGCGCGCACCTCCGCGCGCTCGGCCCCCATCACGCCCGCCACCGCCACGGGCCCGCGCTGGTCGGCGATGACCAGGTCCGATCCCGCGAGGCGGCGCCGCTCGCCGTCGAGGGTCACGATCTCCTCGCCCTCGGCGGCGCGGCGCACGACCACGCCCCGCCCGGCCAGCGCGTCGAGATCGAAGGCGTGCAGGGGCTGGCCCAGTTCCAGCATGACGTAGTTGGTGACGTCGACCACGACACCCAGGGTGCGGATGCCGCACTGCTGCAGGCGGCGCGCCAGGAACACGGGCGACGGCCCGTGGCGGCTCGCGCGCAGGACGCGGGCGACGTATCGCGGACACAGGTCCGGCGCCTGCACATCCACGGTGGCCGCCGCCGACGCCGGTCGGCGGCCGTCCTCGGTCGGGAGCGACGGGCCTGCGGAGCGGAGGGACCCGCCGGAGAGCGCCGCGACCTCGCGCGCCACGCCGAGGATCGATTGGCAGTGGGCGGCGTAGTTGGGCGTGAGTTCGAGGACGAGCACCGGGTCGTCCAGGGCGAGCGCGGACGCAATGTCGCCGCCTTCGGTCGGTGCGGGAGCACCCGGGGGCAGGGCGTCTTCGAGCCGGAGGAGGCCGTCGTGTCCGCCCGGCAGGCCCAGTTCGTCCGCGGCGCAGAGCATCCCCTCCGAGCGGACCCCGCGGATCTCCCGCACCCCGACGGTTCCGAGGCCGGGGAGCGCGGCGCCGGGCGCCGCCCAGGCGACGAGGGACCCGGGGCGCAGGTCGGGCGCGCCGCAGACGACCTGCGCGGCGCGGGCCCCGGCGCGCACCGTGCAGACGTGCAGCCGGGAGGCGTCCGGATGGGGGCGCACGTCCAGCAGCCACGCGGCCACCACGCCCCGCGCCGGCGCCGCGGGCCGTTCCACCGCCTCGACGGCGAGGCCGCGCCGGGTGAGCGCCTCCGCCAAGGGCTCGGCGGTATCCGCCCAGTCGACCCACTCCCGCAGCCAGGAAAGAGGCACGCGCACGCTCGCGGCGCGGCCCTTGCCGGCCGGCGGTCCGAGGCCCGGCCAAGGCCGCGCCCCACCGGGCCGGACCGCGCCTTCGCCCCCCTCATCGTTGGTCTCGGCGTCGGTGGGCCCGGGCCCGTGCATCCGGCCGCACGGCGGCCCCGACCCCGCTCGCGGGTCAGAACTGATCCAGGAACCGCAGGTCTCCCTCGAAGAGCAGCCGCATGTCGGGGATGCCATAGCGCAGCATGGCCAGCCGATCGATGCCCACCCCGAAGGCGAAGCCGGAGACCCGCTCCGGATCGTAGCCCCCCGCCTCGAGGACGCGCGGGTGGACCATGCCCGCCCCCAGGATCTCGATCCAGCCGCTTCCCTTGCATGTCCGGCAGCCGGAGCCGCCGCAGAAGGCGCACGTCACGTCCGCCTCGGCCGACGGTTCCGTGAAGGGGAAGTAGCTGGGCCGCAGGCGCACCTCGGTCTGCGGCCCATACAGCCGGCGGGCGAACTCCGTCAGCACGCCCTTCAGGTGCGAGAAGGCGACGCCCTGCCCGAGCAGGAGCCCCTCGACCTGATGGAACATCGGGGAATGGGTCGCGTCCTCGTCGCGCCGGTACACGCGGCCCGGCGCGATGATGCGCACGGGCAGCCGGCCGCCGCGTCCGAGCATGTACCGCACCTGGACGGGGGAGGTGTGCGTCCGCAGGAGGAGTCGCCCGGGCGGCTCGTCCGGGCCCGCCCGCGCGTCCAGGTAGAAACTGTCGTGCATCTCGCGGGCGGGGTGGTCGGGCGGCATGTTCAGCGCCTCGAAGTTGTACCACTCGCCCTCCACCTCCGGCCCGTCGGCCACGGTGAAGCCCAGGCTGGCGAAGATGGCTTCGACCTCGCGCCGGACGGTCACGAGCGGGTGGGGATGGCCCAGCGCGGGACGCCGGCCGGGCAGGGTCACGTCGACGACCTCGGCCTCGAGGCGGCGCGCAGCGGCGGCGCGGGAGAGCTCGCCCTCGCGCGCCCGTAGGGCTTCCTCGAGTGCGGTCCGTGTGCGGTTGCCGAGGAGGCCCGCCTGGCGCCTCCGCTCGTCGGGCAGGTCGCGCAGCCGGCGCAGGGCCAGCGAGAGCGGGCTCTGCCGGCCCAGGAACCGCACGCGGACCCTCTCCACGTCCTCGGGGGTCGCGCAGGCGGCGAGGGCCTCCACCGCCGGGGCGGCACAGGCCGCCCAGAAGTCCTCGCGGTCGAGTTCCCGCGGCTCGGCCTCCACGTGCTTCCGGGCCTCCCCCCGCGGCGGCCGCGCCGGCGCGGCGGCCCAGTATAGCACGGCCGGACTCAGGGACCGCGGCCGTGGGGGCGCGCGCTCCCGGCGCGCCGCGCCGGCCCGGGCCCGGGAGGAGGCCTTGCCGCTCCAAGCGAAAGGGTGTCCCCTGAGCAGAGCGGAGGATGCTGCCGATGCCTGTGACCGCCCTCGTCGCGATCGACCTCGGGCTCGCCGCGCGGCAGCGGCTCGAGCGGGCGTTCCCCGAGGTGTCCTTCGTCTTCGCGGCCGAGCCGGCCGAGGTGGTGGCCCGGGCGGGGCCCGCCGAGGTCGTGCTGGCGCACTCCCTGCCGCGTGAGGCGGTCCTGGCCGCGGCGGGCCTGCGCTGGGTGCAGGCCGGCACGATGGGCGTCTCCCACCTCCTCTACCACGAGTTCCGGGAGCGGGGCGTCGTCGTCACCAACGCCCGCGCCCAGGGCGTGCCCATGGCCGAGATGGTGCTGGCGCTGATGTTCGCCTTCGCCACGCGCCTGCCGGTATTCGTGGAGGCCCGTTCCCGGCGCGAGGCGGCCGTGCCGCGCTGGGCCACGCCCCGCTTCGAGCTGCAGGGCCAGACGCTCGTGATCCTGGGTCTGGGCGATGTGGGCGGCACCCTCGCCGCGAAAGCCTCCGCGATCGGCATGCGGGTCATCGGCGTGCGGCGGCGGCCCGAACTGCCCTGCGCCGGCGCCCACCGGGTGGTGGGCGTCGACCGCCTGCGCGAGGTGCTCCCGCTGGCCGACCACCTCGCCGTGACCCTCCCGCTCACGCAGGGGACGCGCGATTTCATCGGGGAGGCGGAACTGGAGCGCATCAAGCCCGGCGCCTACCTGTACAACGTGGGCGGCGGGGCCACCGTCAACCGCCTGGCCCTGTTGCGCGCGCTGCGGGACGGGCGGCTCGGCGGCGCGGGCCTGGACGTCACGGACCCCGATCCGCTGCCGCCGGACGACGGCCTGTGGGACGAGCCCAACGTGATCCTCACCCACCACACGTCCGGGGCGAGCCCGGGCAACCAGGAGCGGATCGCCGACATCTTCGCGACGAACCTGCGGCGCTACCTGCGCGGCGAGCCCCTGCTGCACGTGGTGGATCCGACGTTCGGGTACTAGCGCGCGCGGCCGGGGCGGCAGGGTCCGGGTCCCCCATCGGGGCGCGCGAGGAGGAGGGCGGAGCGTGTCGGCTGGCACGGTGCGCATCGAGGGGATCCACCACCACTCCGTGGTGGTGAGCGACCTCCGGCGGGCGGTTGCGTTCTATCGCGACGTCCTGGGCCTCCAGCAGGTGCCGACCCCGCCCACGTTCCGCTTCGCGGTGGCGTGGTTCTCCCTGGGCGACGGCCAGCAGATCCACCTCCTGTGGGCGCCGGAGGCGGAGGGGAGGGGCCAACGTCACATCGCGCTCCACACCGCCGACACCGCCGCGGCCCGGGAGCGCCTGCGCGCCCTGGGGTGTGCCGTGGAGGAGACCACGCCGATCCCCGGGGCCGACCGCTTCTTCACGGAGGATCCGGACGGCAACCGCATCGAGCTGATCCGGTGGGAACGACCTTGGGACGACACGGTGCGGGCGCTCGGGCTCCGGGCGCCGGCACCGGCGGAGGCCTGAACCGGCATCCCCGGCCCGGTCGGCGCCCCGCGCCGGCAGCCCCGTGGTCGCGGCCCCGTCAGCCCGGCGGAAGGGCGGCCCGTGCGGCCGCGGTGCCGGGGGCGGCGCCCCGCGCCGCCGCTTCGGCCCGGTCGACGGCCGCCGCCGCCGCGGTGAATCCTTCTTGCACCGTGAGCGTGCTGCCGGGACCGAAGATGTGCTGCCAATACGACGACAGGATGGGCGCCGCGGGCGCCTGGTAGCGGAACTCCTCGGGCGGGAACGCCCAGTCGTCCTGCACCGGCTGGGCGAAGACGGTGAGGTCTTGGCCGCGCAGGGCCGGGAGGATGCGCGGCGCCTCCTGCACGTACTGCGGCCAGAGGCTCTTCCGCGCCGGTGGCACGAGCAGGGTGCCGATGGCGGCCTGCTGCCACGCGGCCGAGGTCACAAACGTCAGCAGGGTCCACGCGGCCTCCGGGTGCGCGGTCGCCGCCGAGATGGCGAAGAAGTCCGTCTCGGCCGCCGTGGCGGAACCCGACGGCCAGACCGGGAAGGGAATCAGTTTCCAGGGCACCCCGGCGGCCGCGGCGGCGAAGGCCGGCAGCCCCGCGCACGACACGGCCTGCATCCCGAGGGTGCCGGCGGCGAAATTGGCCTGCGGATACTGGCCCTGCTGCCCCTGGGCGTCGTTGTCCACCCAGAAGCGGTCCCACATCCATTGCCCGCAGGCGATCGCGGCCGCCGAACCGAGGGCGCACCGCGTCGGGGTGCCCGGCTCCACCTCGTGCGCTCCCCAGCCGTTCAGGTAGAACGTCGCAGAGGGGGACCACGCCAGCTGGCCGGCGATGACCCGGCCGGCGGTGCTCAGCCGCCGCCACACGCCGGCCAGATCGTCCGCGGTGTAGGGCGCGGTGGGCACGGCGATCCCGGCGGCCGACCAGATGTCCGTCCGCACCGCGTAGGCCGAGGCCGACACGGACCGGGGCAGCATGTACAGGCCGCCGCCGTAGCGGAACGCGCCGAGCACCGCGGAGCCGAAATCGCCGAGGTCGTACGCGCCCGAGGCCACGAACGGCGAGAGGTCGAGCAGCAGCGGCGTGCCGAGGTAGCGGGCGGGGTCGTTGTCCCAGAAGACGTCGGGACCGCTGCCGGCGACGAGGGCGGCCGCAAGGGAAGCCGAGCCCGGCGCGGGGGAGACGCCCACGTCGACCCGCAGGCCCGGATGCGCGGCCTCGAAGCGCGGCATCATCTCCCCGAACAACTGGCCGTCGTAGGGCGCCTGAAGGTTCAGGACGACGGGGCCGGATCCGGCCGCCCGGCCGCCGCACGCCGTCGCGAGCGCCGTCCACCCGGACACCGCCGCAGCGGCGCGGAGGAACGCGCGGCGCGTCGCCCGACCCTGTGCCACGCCGCATCCGTCCCCCCTGCGCAGCCACCGGTACTATACCGCGGGCCGCCCGGTGCCGCGGCCTGCGAGGCGGCCCCGCCTTTCCCCCCGGCGGCGGCGCCGCTACACTCCGACGGGGGTGAGGCTCCGGTGTCCGTGGTCTCGGCCCGCGACCTCGCCAAGTCGTTCGGCGCGCACCTGGTCTTCCGGAACTGCTCGTTCGCGCTGGCCTGGGGGGATCGGGCGGGGCTCGTGGGGCCCAACGGCGCCGGGAAGTCGACCCTGCTGCGGGTGCTCGGCGGCACGCTGCCGGCCGATGCGGGGACCGTGGCGGTGGCCCGCTCGGCGACCGTCGGCTACCTCTCCCAGGAGCCTGCGCTGCCCGAGGACCGGACGGTCCGGGATGCCGCCCTGGAGGCCACGGGCGAACTCGCCGTGCTCCAGGCCCGCCTGGCGGCGGCCGAGGCCGCCCTTGCCCGCGGGGAGGCTTCGGAGGAGGCACTCCGCGCCTTCGGCGACCTGCAGGCCCGCTTCGAGCGCGCGGGGGGCTGGGAGCGCGAGCACGTGGCCGAGGAGTCGCTCGCGGGCCTCGGCCTCCCGGCGTCCCTGTGGCAGACCCGCGTGCGCCACCTGTCCGGCGGGCAGCGCATCCGCCTGGCCCTGTGCCGGCTGCTGCTCGGGGAGCCGGATCTGCTCCTCTGCGACGAGCCCACGAACCATCTCGACCTGGAAGCCGTCGAATGGCTCGAGACCCGCCTGCAGCGCTGGCGGGGAGCCCTCCTCTGCGTCTCGCACGACCGGTACTTCCTCGACCGCGTGTGCAGCCGGGTCCTCGAACTCGGGCCGGAGGGCGTCGAGTCCTACCCGGGCGGCTACAGCGCCTATGTGCGCCAGCGGGAGGAACGGACCCGGAACGCGGCGGTGGAGGCCGCGCGGGCCGGGGGGGAGGAGGAACGGCTGCGGGCCTACGTCGAGCGCTACCGGGCGGGAAACCGGGCCCGCCAGGCCCGCAGCCGGGAGCGCCGGCTCGAGCGGCTGCGCCGCGAGGCGCCCGGCGCGGCCGCGCCCGCCCCGCCGCAGGCGCCGGTGCTGCGCTTCGCCCCCCGCGGCGCCACCGGCCGCGAGGTCCTGGCGGTGGAGGGGTTGGCCAAGTCTTACGGGGCCAACGTGCTCTTTCCCGCGTGGGACGCCGTGGTCCACAGGGGCGAACGGATCGGCATCGTGGGGCGGAACGGCGCCGGCAAGACCACCCTCCTGCGGCTGCTCGCCGGGGAGGAGAGGCCCGACGCCGGCGCCGCGACCTGGGGCCACGGGGTAGAACTGTCCTGGTTGCGGCAGGACGGAGGCGGCATCCAACCGGACGACACCGTCCTGGAGCACGTCCTGGCGTCGGATGAGGCGATCGGCGCGGGGGAGGCCAGGGACATCCTCGCGCGCTTCCTGTTCCGGGGCGACGCGGTGTTCCGGCGCGCCGGGGACCTCTCGGGGGGCGAGCGGCACCGCCTGCTCCTGTGCCTGCTGCTTCTGGAGCACGGCAACGTGCTGCTCTGCGACGAGCCGACGAACCACCTCGACATCCCCGCCCGGGAGGCCCTCGAGGCCTCCCTCGAGGCGTTTCCCGGGACGCTGTTCGTGGTCAGCCACGACCGCTACCTCCTGCGGCGCCTCTGCGGCCGCATCTGGTGGCTGGACCGCGGCGGGGTCCGCGACCTGGCCGGGGGATATCCGGCATACGAGGCGGCCCGCGCGGCGGAGGCCGCCGGCCCCGCCCCGACCGACCCGGACCCGGGGTCCGCCCGATCGCCGTTGCCCGCGGGACAGGGGGCGGCAGGCGGCGATCGCGCCGCCGGCCGGGCCCGCGACCGCTCCCTGCGCGAGCAGCGCCGGCGCCTGGCCGCGTTGGCCGAGGTGGAGGCGCGCATCGGCGAGGTCGAGGCGGAGGTCGCGGCGCTCGGGGAGCGCCTGGGCCAGGCGGATCTGTATGCGGACGGGCGCCAGGCGGCCGCCGCCGTCGGTGCGTACCGGCAGGCCGAGGCCCGCCTGCAGGCGCTGTATGCCGAGTGGGAGCGCCTCGGGCAGGCCGCCCTGCAGGATTCCCCGTCCAGCGGACGAAGCTGACGCCGGCATCGCGCGGCGCCGGGCCCCGGCGCAGGGAGGTGGCTCCGTGGCGGATGCCGACCCTCGGGCCTCGGAGGCGCGGTCCGCCGGTCCCGGGCCAGCGGCGCGCGGCGGCTCGGGCGGGGCGGCCGCCGCGGACCGCCGGCTGAGCCGCATCACGGTGCGCATCCACGGCGAGGAGTACCAGGTCCGGGGCGACGAGGCCCCCGAGCACGTCCAGGTGCTGGCCGATCGGTTGGATGCGCGCATGCGGGAGCTGAGCCGCGCGAACCCCCGGCTCGGGACTTCCCAAGTGGCCGTCCTCGTCGCCCTGAACACGATGAACGACCTGGTGCGGCTGGAGGACCAGTACCACAGGGTGCTGGCCCTGCTCGAGCGGGAATGGGAGCGCCGCAAGACGGAGGGTCCGCCCGCCGGCGCCTCCCCCGGCGGCGCAGGGGGCGCGCGGCGGTAGCCGCCAGCCCCGCGCGGCGGCCCCTGCCCTCCGGCGGGGCCGCCGCACCCTTCAGATGCCGGTGGGCACCGCCGCCACAGTCTTGCCGTTGACCGGGAACCTCTTCGCCGCGTTCACCGCCGACGCCGCGGTCGTCTTCGCGGTCGCCTCGAGGGCGTTGACCTGCTGGGTCGCCTGCGCGAGGCCCGCGGGGACCGTCACCTTCTGGCCCTGGATCTGGCTCGACACGGCGCTGACGATGGAGCCGGCCTGAGGGTCGTCATAGGCGTACAGCAGGCCGAAGTACGGCTCGTTGTTCTGCATCTGGTTGGTGAACACGCCCAGGTCGATGTTGGCGAGGGGCGGCGCGACCGCCTTCACGGTCGCCTCCCACTGGGGATACAGGGCGGCCTGGTTGGGCCCGTTCATCGCCAGCTTGACCATCCAGTTCTGCCAGTCGGGGCCGACGCAGAGGTACTGCATGAAGTCCCACACCACGTCCGGCCGGGCGGTGGCGGCCGAGATGGCATAGAAGTCGCTCGCGGCGAAGGCGGTCTTCACGCTGGGATAGACGGGCTCGTCGTAGATCTGCCACTTGAGGGACCTCCAGGACTGGGCCGAGCCGATGAGGCCCCCGGCGGTGTCCGCCGTCGACACCGTGATGCCGCCGGTCTGGAAGTTCGACCCGCCGGTGTTGCAGACGCCCGAGGACAGCAGCCCATAGAGCCACTCGAAGGCCTGGACCGAGCCCGGGCTCGTGAGGTAGCAGCGCGTGTTGTCCGCCGGATCGACGTACTCGCCGCCGAACCCCTTCAGGTAGTACGGGGCCGGGGCCCCGCCGTGCCCGTCGTAGCCCTCCCAGTAGAACTGGGCTCCGACCCGCCCGGGCTTCCCGCCGACCCCCTTCGTGGCCGTCTGCTCCCACAGCTGCGTCCACTGCGTGTGCGTCCATCCGGGCTCGGGATAGGACAGGCCGAGGTTGTCCAGGATGCCCAGATTGACGGCCGGCGCCTCCAGGTGCAGGTAGGAGGGCAGCGCCCACAGCCCGCCGTTCTGCTCGAAGACCTCCATGTCGCGCGCCGGGAACTGGCCGAGGTTGACGTTGGACTGCTTCACGTACGGCGAGAGGTCGAGGAGCAGCCCCGGCTCGGTGAAGAGCGGCAGCACCCAGTCCGCGAAGACGTCCGGGCCGTTCCCGGCGAGCAGGGCGGCGACCGTCGTCGCCTGGTAGCCCATGAACGTGATGTTGACGTCGACGCCGGCGTTCTTGGCGAGCCAGGGCTGGATGCCCTGCATCATCAGGGCCTCGCCCGTCTTGGTCGTCGCCTCGTTGAAGTTGTACCAGGGCCGCCAGAGGATGTGGATGGCGTTCGCCGCGGCCGCCGTCAGCGAGGCCGCGGCGCCCTTGGACGCCCCCCCGGCCGCCTTCGACGGCCCGCAGGCCGCGAGGAAGGCGCCCGCCGCGGCCAGGCCGGCGGCCGACGCGGCGCCGCGCAGC
>JAJYVV010000268.1 GCA_021791815.1 Bacillota bacterium
TACTACTGCCTACATCTTCTGGTAGCCTTAACCTAGTGACCCTGCAGCCCTCCGACCCTGCTTAATGGTATTAACACCCCGGATCGTTCCCACATCCCTGACAACAGTACTAAGAGCCTATCCGAAAACAGGGGCCTGGATGGCGTGTAGGGCCTCGGGCGGCCGGTGGCGGGAGGGCGCTTCTGGACCGTAGTGGCCGGTGGCGAGAGAGGGCGCGTAGGAGCGCCCGCTATGAGGGTATGGCAATGCCGGCCGCAGCGTCGGCGGCAGCCTGACGGCGGCGGATCGCGGGCGCAGCGGTCTGCCGGTGGCCTACACCGGAACTCCAGCCGCGCGATACGCGTGCCAGGCGCAGGCGAGGTGGAGCATCGCGACATAGTTCTCGGTCTTCTTCTCCCAGCGGACCAGAAGACGCCGAAAGCGATTCATCCACGAATGGGTGCGCTCCACGACCCATCGGCGGGCCCGATAGCCCGGGATGTCGCGCTTGGCCTGCTTCTCCTCGCCGCGGGTACGGATGTGGGCGGTCCAGCCGAAGGATTCCACCTGCTCGCGCACCTCGCGGTAGTCGTAGCCTTTGTCCAGGCACAGGTTCGGCCGATCGTCCGCGTTGGCCGGGTCGGCACGGGGTGGCGTGACGGGCATGTTGAGCACGGTTTCCTGCAGGAGCTTGAAGTCGTTGCGGTTGGCGCCGGCAACGGCCAAGCCCACCGGGACACCCCTGGCGTCCGTCACGACGCTCCGCTTGGTCCCGCTCTTTCCCCGGTCCGTCGGATTCGGCCCCGTAGCGCCCCCCCCAACGGCGCCTTGGTCATGGCGCCGTCCATTGCCAGCCAACTCCAGTCGATGCCCTGCGCCTCGTCATATGCCATCAAGCCGGCTTTCCACATGCGCTCAAACACGCCGGCGCGCACCCACTCCTGAAAGCGGTCATGCACCGTGCTGACGGCGCCCATGGCTCGCGGCAGGGCCTTCCACTGGCAGCCTGTGCGCAGGACGTAGAAGATGGCCTCCATGGCCGGTCGATCGGGCATGCGCGGGCGCCCACCCTCGGGCTTGGGCCGCGCCGGGGGCAGCACCAGCACGATCTGTGCCCACAGCGCGTCGGAGATCGTCCATGAGCCCCTGGCCACCACACCTTCCAAATCCGGACTCCCCTTTCGGGTGTCCTTTTACGGGGCAGCCCTGGAAACTCCTGGTTCCATAACCTGGAAATTCTCTGGCGTGTTTTCGGATAGGCTCTTAGTAAATCCGTATCCGACGTCGGCTGCCGCAATCAAACGTGTTCATCCTCCAAAGACGCGGATTGCATCCGCTCTGCTGCTTCCAGCCCGGAGACGTGGACGCGCTCCCACCGGCCCTCATCGAATACCCGGAAGGCATCTGCCAGACGAACGGACTGATCGGCCCACAGATCATCGTCCGTAACGACCAGAGTCCGGGTAAGGACCCTGGGCCGATCCGCCACAGCACAACTCCAGCCGGGCAGAGGCATCCTCTTTCCGGTCATGCGCGCCGTCGCGTACCATATCCGGCTCCAGTTACCCTGAATTTCGCAATATATCACATCATGTCTCTTTGCGCGCTTTGTATTGGCAGGAAACACAAGAGTTGTGGCGAATACGTCTTCCAGTGATCTGGGAGGAGTGAACACCGAACGGTGGCAGCTGTGAAGGCCCCCCAGCCCGGCTCCGGTGCCCTCTTGCCCGAGCAGTTCACCCTCAAGAACGCGACCCCGTACGGCGGCGCCCAGCTCATCTGGCGCTTCTTGGAGCGCGTCGGCCTCCCCGCCCGCACCGCGGCGGCACTGGCACCCCACGAGAAGGCCAAGCATGCCAGGTACTCCTTGATGCAGGAGGTCTTGCTGTTCCTGATCGGCCGGATGCTCGGTCTGGGCCGCGTCTTCGACTTCGTCGAGCTGGAGCAGGACCCGCTGCTCAAGTTCCTCTTCGGCCTGCCCAAGCTGCCCGACGTCACCATCCTCTACAAGGAACTCGTCCGCCTCGGCCGCGCCTCGGTGCGCGCCGCCCTGCAGCCACTGCATGAGTACGTCGCCGGCCTGACGCTGGGCGCGGACCTGATCATCGACGTCGACTCCACGGTCGAGACGGTCTACGGCAGCCAGCAGGAGAGCGCGGTGGGATACAACCCGACCAAACCCGGCCGGTCCAGCTTCCACCCCCAGCTCTGCTTCGACGGCCTGACCCGCACCCTGCTCGACTGCGAACTGCGACCCGGCAACACCGTGAGCAGCACCGGGCTGGTCCAGACCTTCACCCGTGTGCTGGACAGCCCGCTCGTGGCCAGCCGCCACGTCCGCCTGGTGCGCGGAGACCGCGGCTACGGCCACGAGGACTTCATGGCCCTGTTGGAGCGGCGAGACCTGGACTATATCCTCAAGGTCAAGGGCACCAAGCCGCTGCGCGCCTGGGCCGACACCCTCGACTACCGCGCCATCGGCACCTCGGCACTCGGGGACGTGCTCGAGGTGGCCTCGGGCCTCTACCGGGCCGGGGACTGGAGCCGGCCGCGGCGCCTCGTGGTCGTCCGCGAGCGGGCCGCGGTACCGGCCGAGGGGGCGCTGCTGGAACTGCCGGCCATCGCGGAGGAGCAGTTTCTGGGCACCTCGGTGGACTGGGACGAGGAGGACGTCTTCCACAGCTACAACCAGAGGTGCACGTCGGAGACCACGATTCGCACGCTGAAGGAAGACTGGGACCTGGACGCCTTCAGCAAGGACGGGTTCGACGCCAACGCCGCGGACATGCTGCTCAAGGGGATGGCCTACAACCTCACGCTGGCGATGCAGCAGCGGCTCGCCCCCAAGGACCGTGCGGTCGTGCACACCGCGGCGACCATCCGCCGCTGGTGGTTTGTCTTGCCGGCCGTCGTCGCCAATCATGCCCGTCGCTACTTCCTGCGGCTGCCCAGCGAGGCCGAGCATGGGCACTAC
>JAJYVV010000269.1 GCA_021791815.1 Bacillota bacterium
GCGGCGGCGGCGCTCGTCGGGGCCTCGGGCGACGGCCCCCCCTCCCCGGGCGGCCCGGGGGGGCGGCGGGCGGCGCGCCAGGCGGCCCTGCGGATGCGGGACCGCGCGATCGGCGAGCTGCTGTATGGGTCGGGGCTCCGCGTGAGCGAGCTGTGCGCCCTGGACTTCGAGAGCCTGCAGCCCGGCGGGGACCTCCTGCGGGTGCGCGGCAAGGGTGGCCGGGAGCGCATGGTGCCGGTCGGCGCCTATGCGCGGCAGGCCATCGAGGCCTATCTGCGCCACGGACGGCCGGCGCTCGCGCGGCCCGGCGCGGGGGAGGCCGTCTTCGTCGGCGCCGGGGGCCTGCGCCTGGGCGCCCGCTCGGCGCGCGACGTGGTGCGGCGGCGCGGGGCCCGGGCGGGGATCGGGGCCCGCGTCCACCCGCACGCCCTGCGGCACACGTTCGCCACGCACCTGCTCGACGGGGGGGCCGACCTGCGCAGCGTGCAGGAGATGCTGGGCCACGCCCGCCTGGGCACGACCCAGATCTACACGCACCTGTCGCTGCGGCGGCTCCGCGCCGCCTACGACGCGGCCCATCCGCGCGCCTGAGGCCGCGAGGGGAGGGATTTCGGGCATGGGCGGCCCGCCCAGGATCCGCTCGACCACCATCCTGGCGGTGCGCCGCGACGGGCGGGTGGCCATCGCCGGCGACGGCCAGGTCACCAACCAGGGCCAGGGCATCGTCTGGAAGCACCGCGCCCGCAAGGTCCGGCGCCTGGCCGGGGGCTCGGTCCTGGCCGGCTTCGCCGGCTCCGGCGCGGACGCGATGACGCTCTTCGACAAGTTCGAGAGCTACCTCGAGCACGCGCGGGGCTCCCTGCCCCGGGCCGCGGTCGACCTGGCCCGCGAGTGGCGGGGCGACCGCGTCCTCCGGCGCCTGGAGGCGCTCCTCCTGGTCGCCGACCGCGAGAACGTCTTCATCGTCTCCGGCGCCGGCGACGTCATCGAGCCCGACGAGCCCCTGGCCGCGGTGGGCTCCGGCGGCGGCTACGCGCTGGCGGCGGCCCGCGCGCTCCTGCGGCACAGCGCGCTGCCGGCCGGCGACGTCGCCCGGGAGGCGCTGCAGATCGCGGCGGACCTCTGCATCTACACCAACCGGGAGATCACGGTGGAGGAGATTCCGTGAGCGGCGATGGCGCGTCCCCGCCCTGGACGCCGCGGGAGATCGTCGCCGAGCTGGACAAGTTCATCATCGGCCAGGCGGAAGCCAAGCGCACCGTCGCGATCGCCCTGCGCACCCGCCTGCGCCGCCGCGCCCTGCCGCCCGACCTCGCCGCCGAGGTCACGCCGCGCAACATCCTGATGATCGGCCCGACGGGCGTCGGCAAGACGGAGATCGCGCGCCGGATCGCCCGGCTCGTCGGGGCGCCGTTCGCCAAGGTCGAGGCGACCAAGTTCACCGAGGTCGGCTACGTCGGGCGGGACGTCGACTCGATGGTGCGCGAACTGGTGGAGGCTTCGCTGCGCCTGGTGAAGGCCGAGCGGGCCGCCGCCGTGGAGGACCAGGCGCGCCAGCGGGCGGCCGAGGCCCTCCTCGACGCCCTGGTGCCGCTGCCGCCGCGCGCGGCCCCGCCGCGCAGCCCGCTGGAGGCGTTGATGGGTGCCCTGGGCGGTGCGGGGCCGCCGGGGGCGGAGGACGAGGAGGACCTGCGGCGCCGGCGGGAGGCGGTCCGCGCCGAGCGGGCCCGCGTGCGCCAGCAGCTGGAGGCGGGCGACCTGGAGGCCCGGGAGGTCGAGATCGAGGTGGAGGCGCCGGTGCCGTCCCTGCCGCCGGCGTTCGGGGTCGGCGGGGACCCCTCGGGGGCCGGCGGCGAGGGCGGCCCGGGGATCGCCGACCTCCTCGGCAGCCTGATGCCGCGGCAGCGGCGGCGCCGCCGGCTGTCCGTGGCCGAGGCCCGCCGCATCCTTGAAGGGCAGGAGACCGCGCGCCTGATCGATCCCGAGCAGGCGGCCCGCAGCGCGGTCGCCCGCGCCGAGGAGGGCGGCATCATCTTCATCGACGAGATCGACAAGATCGCCGTCCGCGACGGCGCGGCGGGCGCCGACGTCTCGCGGGAGGGCGTGCAGCGCGACCTGCTGCCCATCGTCGAGGGTTCGACCGTGCAGACCCGCCACGGCCCCGTGCGCACGGACCACATGCTGTTCATCGCGGCCGGCGCCTTCCACGTCAGCCGGCCTTCGGACCTGATCCCCGAACTGCAGGGCCGGTTCCCCGTCCGCGTCGAGCTGCAACCCCTCTCCCGCGCCGACCTGCGCCGCATCCTCGTCGAACCCGAGAACGCCCTGGTGCGGCAGTATGGGGCGCTGCTCGGGACGGACGGCGTGCGGGTCGAGTTCACGGACGACGGGCTGGACGCGGTGGCGGACGTGGCGCACCACGTCAACGAGCAGACGGAGAACATCGGCGCGCGCCGGCTCCACACGGTGATGGAGAAACTGTTCGAGGACGCCGCCTTCGCGGCGCCCGAGGAAGCCGGGGCGGTCCGGGTGGACGCGGCCTACGTCCATCAACGCCTCGACCGGCTGGCCGGCGACCGGGACCTCAGCCGCTACATCCTCTGATCTCCGGCCCCGGGTCGCCTCGCCTCCGCCGGACGGCGGGGGCTGGGAGGACATCCCGGAACCCCGGTCCAGGGGCTTCGCGCGCGGGGCAGGACCCGGTCGCCCCCGAGGCGGGGGCGACCGCCTCGGGCCATGCCCCAATACCGTTCGAATAAGGAGATTGGGGTAGAGAGGGGCTGGGATCAAGAGCAAGGGGTGGAAAATCCGGTTCAAATCGGGCGTCAGGGCGTCTGAAGGGCGTGGGTCGTCCTGGACACAGGCTGGGAGGCGGTGTATGCCTGATGTATGGATAAGGCTGGAGCCGTCCCCGATACGCCCGCGCAACGTGATGCCTTTTG
>JAJYVV010000081.1 GCA_021791815.1 Bacillota bacterium
TCCATCCGCATGATCGTCCACGTGGCGGGCGCGATCTGGCGCCCCATCGTTCGCTACGGGTCGCCGGCGCAGGCGGAGCGGTTCGTGCGGCCGCTCGTGCGGGGCGAGTCGTTGCTGGCCTTCGCCGCGACCGAACCGGACACCGGCGGCGGCGCGGACATCCGCGCGGAGGCGCGGCGCGAGGGCCAGGAGTACGTGCTCTCCGGGCGGAAGCACCTGATCACCTTCGGCAGCGTCGCCGGGCACGTGCTGGTCCTCTGCCGCCTCGCGGGCACCGCGGGGGCGGACGGGACGATGGTCCTGGTGGTGCCGCGGGGCACGCCGGGGTTCGTCGCCGAACCGATGCCCGAGCCGATGGGCCTCCGGGGCACCGACTTCGCGCGCCTGGCCTTCGACGGCTGCCGGGTGCCGGCCGCCAACCGCATCGGCGCCGAGGGCCACGGCCTGCGGGTGGCCGTCGAAGGGTTCCTTCATCCCGGCCGCATCGGGGCGGGCATGGCCTGCGTCGGGCTGGGGCGCCGGGCCCTCGAACTGGCGCTGGAACACGCCCGCCGCCGCGTCACGTTCGGCCGGCCCATCGGGGAACGGCAGATGGTCCAGGCCATGCTCGCCGAGGCGGCGGCCGACGTCGAGGCGGCGCGGCAGCTGGTCCTTTGGGCCGCGCGGCGCTGGGAGAGCCGGCCCCCCGCGGCCGCGGAGTCCGCCATGGCCAAACTCTACGGGCTGGAGGCCCTGCAGCGGGTCACGGACCGCGCGCTGCAGGTCTGCGGCGGCCTCGGCTACTTCCGCGGCGCCGAGATCGAGCGCATCTACCGCGACGCGCGCGCCCAGCGCTTCGAGGAGGGCACCGCGGAGGCGCAGAAGGCGACCATCGCGCACTCCCTCCTCTCCCGCTGACCGGCCGGGCCCCGCTCCAACGGCGGCGCGGCAGTGGTCGAGCCCGCGCGCGCCGAAGGGAGGGCCTGGCCCCGAACGCCCGGCCGGGAGGCGATCCCCCGTGGCCGAGTTCCGCCCGCGCGCGATCGTGGTCCCCGACGGCGTCCCGCCCTCTGCCGCCACCGCGGCGCGCGAACTCCAGGCAGCGCTGGCGCGCGCGGGGGCGCCCGCCCTGCCCGTCGCCTCCGAGCCTGGGCTCCCCGCCTTCGTCGTCGGGGCGCCGCCGCCCGGAGAGGACGGTCCTGCCCGTGCCCCCGACGCCTGCCGCATCGCCCGCCGCGGCGACCGTCTCCACCTCTGGGGCGAGGGCCCCCGCGGCCCTCTGTATGCCGTGTATGCGTACCTGCAGGACGTGCTCGGCTTCCGCTGGCTCACCGGCTCCGTCGAGATACGCCCCGACCTCGATCCGGCCGGGCCCCTCCGAGCCCCCGACCTGGAGCAGCGCCCGGCCTTCCCGATCCGCGACGTGGGCTACTTCGAGGCCATGCAGGCCCCGTGGAACGCCCGCCTGCGCCTCAATGGCGAATTCTCGGCCCGCTCGCTCGGTCCCGAGTGGGGCGGCGGCACGCGGTACACCCACTACGTGCACACCTTCTACGACCTTGTGCCCCCGCAGCGGCACTTCGCCGACCATCCCGAGTACTTCGCCCTGGTCGACGGCCGCCGGCGCGACGCGCTCGCGCAGCTCTGCCTCACCAACCCGGCGATCGTGCCCATCGCGGCCGGCGCGGTGCGCGCCTGGTTCGCCGCGGACCCGTCCGCCCGCATCGCCTCCGTGTCCCAGAACGACTGGCTCGGGGCGTGCGAGTGCCCGGACTGCCGCGCCCTGGTCGAACGCGAGGGTTCGCAGGTCGGCCCCGTGCTGCACTTCGTCAACGCCGTGGCCCGCGAGGCGGCGCGCGACCACCCGGACCGGCTGATCGACACCCTCGCCTACTGGTACACCGAGGACCCGCCGCGGCACGCGCGGCCGGAGCCGAACGTCGTGGTGCGCCTGTGCCACATGTCGCCGAGCTGCGAGGCCCACGCCATCCTGGACTGCCCGCACAACGCGCCCTTCGCCGCCCGCCTGGAGGCCTGGAGCCGCATCGCTCCACGGCTGCACATCTGGGACTACCACACCAACTTCGCGCACCTGCTCATGCCGTTCCCGAACTTCGCCGCGATCGCGAGCGACCTGCGCCTCTTCCAGCGGCGCGGGGTGGAGAGCATGTTCTGCCAGGGCGACCTGGAGGACGGCGGGGGAGGGGAGTGGTCGACCCTCCGCGCCTACTACCTCGCGCGCCTGCTGTGGGACCCGTCGCTGGATGCGGCGGCGCTGGTGGACGAATTCGTCCGCGGGGTGTTCCCGCGGGCCCACGGGCCGGTCCGCGCGTACTTCGACGGCGTCCAGGCGCAGGCCGCCGACCCGGCGCGCCACCTGCGGATGTTCAGCCCGGTCCAGGCCGGCCACCTGCCGCCGGGCGTCGTGGCGGCGGCGTCCCGGCGGCTGGCGGAGGCGCGCGACGCGGCCGGCGGCGCGGTGGAGGAGCCGGAGGTGCGCCGCCTTCAACTGTGCATCGACTACGTGCGGCTCGCCACCCCGCCGGAGTTCGCCCTCGACGGCGACGTGCTGCGCCCGGCCGTCCCGGAGGCGGCCGCCGGCGAGGCGGAGGGGTTCCTTGCCCCGGACCGGCGTCCGGAGGCGCTGGTGGCCTTCTTCGCGGAGATGGAGCGCCTGGGCGTGCGGCGGCTGCGGGAGGCCATCCCTCCCGCCGTGTTCCGCCGGCGCGCGGAGGTCTTGGCTGCGCCCCACGCGGCGCCGGCATGGACGGCCGGCCCCTGGCGGCTGCGGATCGTCCCCGACCTCGGGGGCCGGCTCTGGGAGGCCTCCTTCCGTGGCGTTCCGCTCCTCGCCCCCTCGGCCATCGAGGACGCCGACTACCCGGCTTCGCGCGGCTACGACGAGGGGCTGGCGGGCGACCTGGGGCGCTCGGACGCTTACGCCGTGGAGGCGTGGGGCGACGAGCGGGTGGTGCTGACCGCGGTGCTGGCGGGGATGTCCGCCTGGCACCCCTACGCGGGGATCGCGGTGCGGCGGGAGATCGCGGCGGCGGCGGACGGGTCGCTGCGCCTGCGGACGACCGCGGTCAACACCGATGGCACGGCGCATCCCCTGGCGGTGCGGCCCCGGTGGTGCCTGGGGCCCGGCCCGGAGGCGATCGAGTGGCTCGGCGCCGACGGGCGCTGGACGGTCGTGAACGGGCCGGGGGCTGGGGCGGTTCCGGGCGCCCGGGGCTGGCGCACGCGCGGGGGAGGCGTGGCCCTGGAGTGCGTTCACGGCGCGGTCGACCGGCTGCAGATCGAGCGGCGGCCGTGGGGATGGCTGGTCGCGGCGGCGGGCGTGCCGCAGGTGGTCCCGCCGGGCGGGGAGGTGGCTTTGGAGCAGGTGTGGCGCGGAGAGGCCTGAGGGCGGGCCGCCCCGGCCACGTGCGGGCCCAGGCCGGGCCACCTGCCTCCCCGCCGCCGGGCATCACGGGCCGGCCTGCGGTTCGCCCGGCGCACGGAGCCTGACGCTCGATGTGCGGGTACCGGACCCGCACGTGGGGCCGAACCGTGCACCGCTCCTCCCGTCCCTCCCGCGCGCATCCCCCGCCCTACCGGTACCACTGCGCCTGCAGCGCCCAGAGCCTGGCGTACTCCCCACCGAGCGCCAGCAGCGCCTCGTGGGCGCCCTGTTCGACCAGGCGGCCGTCCTGGAGGACCAGGATACGGTCGGCGAGGCGCGCGAAGCCCATGCGATGCGAGATCAGGATGGCCGTGCGCCCGTCCGCGCGGTCGGCGAACCGCCGTAGCGCGGACGAGGGCCGTTCCTGGACCATGGTACCCTCGGCGGCCACGTGGACGACCGACGGGCCCGAGCCGTGCGGCCCCGCGGGAGCCCCGGTCCTCGCGGCGATGGGCCCGGCGGCGGTCGCCGTGGCCACCCACTCGGGGCTCGCCGCCTGCCCGCCTCCCGCGACCGGCCTCTTCGCCAGCGGTGACGGCGGCGCGACATGGCGGCTCGTCTCGACCTGGTCGGAGTTCGGGGTCGAAGCCCTGTCGTGCGCAAGCGCACAGGACTGCTGGGCGCTCGGCCGGGGCGCGCTCGTCCACACCATGGACTCCGGCACCGCCTGGGCCCAGGACCTCCCGCCCCCCACCCCCACGGCAGGCGTGTCGTTCGAGAGCGCGGCCGACGGGTGGGGTATCGGCATGCCCTCGAGCCCCGGGGCCGTCCTGGTGACCGGCGACGGGGGGCGCACGTGGTCGGTCGTGGGCGAGGTTCCGCATGCCTGGCTGGACGGGGTCAGTGCCGTGAGCCCGACCGAGGTCTGGGTCAGCGGCACCGCCCCGCACGGGCAGGCCGACTCCCTGTGGCGCTCTGTCGACGGCGGCAGGACGTGGGCCGAGGCGACCCTGCCACAACCGCCGCCGGCCGCGGCGGGCCGGCGCCGGCCCGGCTTGGATGTCGCGGCGATGGGGTTTGCGGGCGATGGCAGGGGCCTGATCTGGGCCGGCGAGGCCTGCGGCAGTTGCGGCGCCATCGCCGCCTGGGCGACGGTGGATGCGGGCGCCGGCTGGGAACGCGGCGGGGCGGTCCCCCCAGGATCGTCTGGAACCGTCGCGTTGGCAGGCGCGCCGGGTGAGGGCCTCGCCTGGCTGGTCACGCAGTGGGGCGGTATACCCGCGTCCCTGTACCGGACGTCGGACGGCGGGGCGGCCTGGCAGCAGGTGGGCAACTTCCCCGGTATCTCGGACGGCCTGCGGACCGTGGCCCTCGGCGCCCTCGGGGAGAGCGATGCCTGGCTTGTTCTCTCACGGGCGACGGGCGTCGCCGGCCGCGAGTCCGTGACGCTGGCGCGGACGACGGACGGCGGCCAGGACTGGACCGTCGCGGCGCTGCCTGGCGCCGGCGCGGGCGGACGGGCGACGATCACCTTCATCGACCCGTCGCACGGGTGGCTCCTCGACGCCGGGGCTCTCTGGGCAACCTCCGACGGCGGCTCCTCCTGGACGGAACTGCCTTGAGGCACCGCGGGCGGGCCCGCGTCTGCAGGGACGCGGCGATGCGCGCCTGGCAGGGCCTGGCGATGGCCCGTCCCACGCCATTGCGGGATCTGGCGCCGGAAGCCGAGGACGTGTGCCGGATCCGCAGGCCGGGCCCAGTGCGACAAGGACTGCTCGAGAAGCAGCCGGAGAGTGCGGAGAGCGGCCTCGCCGACATGGCTCGTTCGGCAGACGATGGCCGGCTGGCGCGCGGCCGGCGCCGTGCGCACGGGGAACCGAGCAAAGGAGCGAAGTCCCGAGCCCAGTGGGGCCCGTGCCCAGCCGCCCACGGGTCCCATCCAGGCAAGGGGTATCTTGGGTGCATGGGTTGTTCTGCGGGCCCGGACCGCGTACTGCCAGGTCTCGTCGCCTGGGTGCGGCCGGGCCGACGCCCTGCGGCGGGCCGGCGCGGATCGGCTGGCCGCGGCGCGGGCCCACTGTCCGGGTCCTGGTCGCGAAAGCCGCCGTGCCCGGACAATTCCTCGGTGGGGTCGGCGCCGTCGCGCACCATGTCGCAGTGGTTGCGCTTGTGCGGAGCGCCGTCGATCAGCACGTCCCCCGCGCGGTGGTGCCCGGGGAGGCCGCGATGCTGCCGGTCTTCGTCCGCCGTGACCGTCCGATACACGCGCCCGGCCCCCCAAGCCCTTCAACTCCGGAGTGTGCGGTCACGGGACCATGGGGCCGGGCGGCCGGAGGCGCACGCGGCCGCAGGCGGGACGTGTCGGTGGGGCGCCGCCGCCGGCTGCACGCCCAAGGCCGCGTCCAGCTAGAAGTTGAAGTTGTCCGGGTCCGCGCCATACCGCCGCCCCGCGTCCAGGCCGTCGATCGCCCGCATGTCCTCGGCGGTGAGCGCGAAGTCGAAGATGTCGGCGTTCTCGCGGATGCGGTCGGCATGCCCGGACTTGGGGATGGTGATGATCCCGCTCTGGATGTCCCACCGCAGGACGACCTGGGCGGGGGTCTTGCCGTGCCGCTCCGCGATCCGTGCCAGCACGGGGATGTCCAGGTGGCCCTGCATCAGCGGGCTCCAGGCCTCCACCGCGATCCCGTGCCCGGCGCAGAACACGCGCACCTCCCGCTGGGCGAGCAGGGGGTGCAGCTCCACCTGGTTCACCGCGGGCACGACGCGCGCATCGGCAAGAAGGTCCTCCAGGTGGCGGGGCTGGAAGTTGCTCACCCCGATGGCCCGCGCCAACCCCTGCTCATACAGGTGCTCCAGGGCCCGCCAGGTCTCCTTGTACCTGCCCGGGACGGGCCAGTGCACCAGGTAGAGGTCGACGTACTCCATGCCCAGGCGCCGGAGGCTCGCCTCAAAGGCCCGCAACGCCTGATCGTAACCCTGATCCGAGTTCCACACCTTGGTCGTGACGAAGAGGTCGCCGCGCTCGATCCCCGATTCGCGGATCGTCCGTCCGACGCCCTCCTCGTTGCGATACAGGGCGGCGGTGTCGATGCTGCGGTAGCCGGCCGCCAGCGCCACGCCCACGGAGGCGACCGTCTGCTCCCCCTCTGGGATGCGCCACACGCCGAAACCCAACTGGGGCATCTGCGTTCCGCTGTTCAGGGCGACGCTGGGGCCCGGGCCCGCCATATCGATCCCTCCCGGAGTCGGGGTCGCGATCGCAACCTTCCGGGGGGCAGGCGCCGCCCCGTGCCATTGTACCGGTGCGGCGCGCGGAGGCCCGTGCCCCCGGGCGCCACGCAGCGGCGATCGGGCCGCGGGGGCGCGGGCGGGAGGCGGACGCGCGAGGCCGCGGGGGACGGACCTGTCCCCGCCGGGCGGCCGGGCACGTCGCGGCGCCGAGCAGGCAGGAGATCGCGGGTCCGGGTGGCAACGATGACGGCCGGGGAATCCCGCGGGCGGGGAGGGGACGCGGATGGCGGTCGTGACGGTGGACTCCCAGGAGGTGCGGGTTCGCCTGAGTGTCGTGGAAGAGGTCCTGGCGCTCCACGGCTCCCTGCACATCCCGCTGCGCCACGTGGTCCGCGTGTCGGCGGCCCCGGTGCCGCCCGCCCTGTGGAGGGGGTTCCGCGTCGGGGCCAACATCCCGGGCGTCCTGGTCGCCGGCACGTTCCTGACCCCCGAAGGAGATGTCTTCTACGACATCCGTGGGGGCGAGCGCTGCCTGACGCTCGAACTCGCCGGTGAGGGGTACCGGCGGGTCGTGGTCGAAGTCGACGCGGATCACGACCCTGAGGAGATCGCCGCCCAGATCGAGGCGGCCCGGCGGGCGGCAGGGGCGGAAGCGTGAGTCCTCGGCGGCGCGCGGCCCGTCGCCGTGTGGGACTCACGACAGCGCCTGGAACTGAGCCCCGCCGTCCCCCGTGGCGAAGAGCACCCCGTCCGCCTGCATCCATCCGACCTGGGCCGACTGGAACTGAAACGTCGACGGGAGGTCTCGGCCCGGGACCGAAAAGCCCGCGGTCACGGCGCCCGTATCGCTGACCTCGAACGCCACCCAGGCGCCGTCGCTGGGGCGCAGGGCGGTCACCCAGACCCCGCCGGGGACCGGATACAGTCCGTTCACGGCCAGCCCCGAATCGAGGGTGGCGACGGGTTGCCAGGTGCACCCGCCGTCCGCCGTGCGGGCCAATTCCGACGCGCCGCCGACGCGGAGCCGCGCCCAGCCCTCCTGCGGCGTCGCGAACGCGACCTGCGCGATCGGGGTGCCGGCGCTCGCCGGCACCGCCGTCCACGACCGCCCGCCGTCCGCCGAGCGGTACAGCGTGGGCGCCGCGCACGTGCCCCCTCCGGCCAGCAGCCAGCCGTCATCGGGGTCGACGAAGCCCATGCCCTCGATCGTGCCGCAGGGTCTCGGCGTGCCCACCTCCGCCCAGTGCGCCCCCCCGTCCGCGGAGGACACGAGCGCCCCCTGGTCCGTCAGGGCCCATCCCCACTCGGGGGTCACAAAACCGCCATACGCGGGGTTCCCGAGGGGATCGGGCAGCGTGCCCGCGCGGCGCCAGGTCCGCCCGCCCAGGGCGGTGGTCAGCACCGCGGTGGCGTCGGTCGAGGCGCCGAGGGCCCAGCCCGTGTTCGCGGTCCAGAACCCCCAGACGGGGCCCGGCAGGTACCCGGCGTGCGCGGCATAGGCGACGGTCCACGACTGGCCGCCGTCGCTGGTGTGCAGCAGGGAGTCCCCCGGGGCGCGGATGCTGCCGACGGCCCAGGCGGACGTGGCGCTCTGGGCCTGCACGCGCAGAAGCGCGAAGCCGTGGAGGGTGTGGAACGCGGGCGCGGTCCCGGGGCTCACCACGGCCACGCGCGTGGCGCAACTGCGGCCGTCGCAGTAGACCGTGCCGTTGGCGGGCTGGTCCAGGACCCAGACGGCCGCGCCGCCGGGCGCCGCCGAGAGGCCCGTCGGAAACCCGGGGAGCGCCGCGGCCCACGTCCAGGTGCGGCCCCCGTCGGCGCTGCGGTAGAGGTCGGCGGCGTCGTTGGCATGCGGCCCGGTGCAGGGGCCCGGGATGCACCCTTCCGTCGCCACCCAGCCCGACGTGCCCTGGAAGGCCACGCCGGACGCGCCACCCTTCAGGATGGTGCGATTCCAGGTGCTGCCGCCGTCCGCCGTGACGTAGACGGCGCCCGGGTCGGAGGCGAACAGCCAAGCGTCCGATGCGGACAGGCCGCCGCCCGTGCGGAACACGACCCACGGAAGGTTCGCCCGCGCGCCGGGCGGCACCGGTCCGGGCCCGGCGTTGACCGCCACGTTCCGCCACACGCGGCCGCCGTCCGACGTCGCATACACGGCCGCCCCACAGCCCTGAAGGCCGCAACCGCCGCCGAAGGCCCCCATCCAACCGTGGGCGGCATCCACGAAGTCCAGGAAGGAGACGCCGCCCGCGGGGACCGACAACGGCGACCAGGTGCGGCCGCCGTCGGCCGTGGCCCACGCGCCGTCCGGCCCCCAGACCCAGCCTTGGCTGGTGCTGACGAATTGCAGGCCGACGAGCGCGGAGGGCGGCGCGGGCAGCGCGGACCACGTGGCGCCGCCGTCGGAGGTCGCGAGGACCGCGCCCGTGCAGTGGCCGGGGGCGCCGGCACAGCGGGACCCGACCGCCCAACCCACCGCCGGGGTGAGCAACTGCAGGTCGGCGAGCTGCAGCGAGCCCGGAGCCGGCGCTTGCAGGGTCGCCTGCGGCAGGGCGCCGGGCGTGAGGACCGGCAGTGCGGCCGCCGACGAACGGGACGCCGGAGGCGGCCCGGATGGGGCAGTCGCCGGGGTGGGGGGCGCGGGCTCCCGGGCCGGCCCGCAGGCGGCCGCCAGCAGCGCGGTCAGCAGAAACCCGGCGACCCCGAGGCGCGCGGCCCCACGCACGCGGGCCTCCCCCCTCAGGCCAGGGACGTCGGCCGCCGCGCTCGGGTTCCCCCAGGGGCGCACGGCGGCCTTCCGGCGGTCGCCTCGGCCCGCCTGGCTTCCCACGGGCGGGACGTTGCCGTCCAGGATCACGGGCGCGCCGACATGCGCCTGCGGGAATGCCGAGGACATGCGTCAGGGCGGGAGTGCGCTGCGGGCCCCCGCTGGGGACGAAACCCGCGTTGGCCGGCCTGCGCCGTCGGCGCGCCGATGCCCCGTGCACGACGGCCCACCGCTCGAGCGGGATGCCGATGCGCCGCTCGGGCGCCACGTCCACGGTCCCGGGCGCCATCCCGCACGACTGGTGCTCCCGCGCAGGGGATGCGCGGGCGGCCCTGGTCGCGGATGGCGGTCCGACGATCCCACCGAGAGCAGGGTCACCGGCTGCGCCTGGGGGCAGTAGCCGACCACCACCATGGAGTCGGTGAGGTGGGGCTCGTTGTACCCGACGGTGTGCTCCGTGCCCATCACCACCATCGTCCACGGGTGTCGGCGTGGCACGCCTGTGGATCCTTGGTCGGCGGGGCGTGAGGACCCTGACGGCGGCCCCCGCCCCGCGGAGGCCGGGCCGCTCGATCGTTCGCCCGCCGCCCCCGACCGCCGCAGGGCCGGACACGGCGCCGCCCATGCGGGCCGCCGTCCGGCCCTCCCGCGTTGGCCGCTCCGTCCCGGGTGGGCGATGCGAGGCCCATGCGCGGCAGGTGGCCTGCGTGCGCGGTGCGCATGGGACAGCCGCCGGGGGCGTTCGATGCCCTCCGAGCCCGGGCACGGGGTCGCCTCGTGGGGCGGAGATCCGCCTTCCCGGGTGGAAGACCACAGAAGGGGAGACCGTCGCGAGGGGCCCGCGCGGCCGCGCGTTCCCGGGCGTGGGCTCGGCGGGCCGGGCGGGCGTCGACCGCGACGAGGATCGCGCTGGCCCGTCGGCGGGGGAGACGCGCTCGACGGAGGTGCGAGCATGGAGGGACAAGCGGCGGGGGGCGGGGAAGGTCCGAGCCCGTCCCGGGAAGCGGCAGGCGCCGACCCGATGGCGGGGGAGCTCGTGACGGAGACGTTCGAGTACGACGGCGGTCGCCAGGTCACGGTCTACGTCCCGCCGCGTCCACCGGAGGCCGTCGTCTTCGCCGGCGACGGCCAGAGGATCGCGCGGTGGGGCGCGTTCCTCGAGGCGGCCGGCGCGCCGCCCACCGTCATCGTGGGTGTGCACGGGCCCGACGCGGAGACGCCGCGGCTGCACGAGTACTCACCGGTCTTCGACCCGGCGCGGTTTGCGGCGCACGAGCAGTTCTTCGTCGAGGCCGTCCGCCGGTGGGTGACGTCGCGTTTCGGCGTTGCGCCGCCCGCCCGGCGCACGGCGGTGTTCGGCGTCTCGGCCGGTGGAGAGCTGGCGCTCGCGCTGGGTCTTCGGCACCCGGACGTCTACGGGGTCGTCTTCTCCGCCTCGCCCGGAGGCGGCTACCGGCCGCCCGGCGTGTTGCGGGCTCCCATTCCGCGCACCTACCTCGTCGCCGGCACCCTGGAGCCGTTCTTTCTGGAGAACGCGAGGCGCTGGGCGGTGGCGCTGCGCGACGCACGTGCGGACGTCGTCCTGAGCGAGCGGGTCGCGGGGCACGGCGACCCGCTGTGGCGGGGGGAGTTCCCCCGGATGGTGGCGTGGGCGTTCGGCCGCTCTCGAGCCGGAGAGGGCCAGCGGTGGTCCGGCCGGCCGTGAGCACTCGCGGCACCGGCCCCCCCGGGGCCGCGCGTGGGCGGCACCAAGGGCGGCCGGCCGGGGGGCAGCGGTGCTGCCGGGCCGCGGATGACCGCGGGGCGCGCGGGCGCGATGGTGGGCGCCGAGGGGGGCCGCCGGTCGCCGGCGCCGGACCCGTCCGAGGCATCGAAGGCCCGGTCACCCAGCGCGCCACCGTGCCGGCCTTGTTTTCCGGACCGGTTCCGGTCCGCGGCGCCCACGGATCTCCGCCCGGGCCGGAGATCTCTCCGGCGCGGCCGCCTCGGGGACCAAGCCTGAGGATCTCGGGACGACCCGGCCTCCGGCCCGTCGGGAGCGCCGGAACGAGGTCCGCCGGACCGCCCGCGCCGAGAGGCGGGGGCCCTCGACCCCGCCGGGGCGGGTCCGCCCACCGCGTGGCCGACCGCCGCGGTGTGCATGGCGGCCCATCGCCGGTGGTGGTGTACTGTATCCGACAAGGCGTGCGGCGGCGCGGAACGGCGCCCTGCACGAGGCTTGCGGCCCGGCGAGGGCCGCGGACGCGGGCCGAGCGCAGGCGGCCGGTCCAGGGGCACGGAGGGGGCGGGGTCGTGACCCTGGACGAAGCCGTGATCGCGGACGCGCGGGCGCTGGTGGGCGACCTGCGCAAGCGGGCGAGGTCGGCGCTGGAGCGCATGTCGGCCGAGGAACTCGCCTGGCGCCCGAACGGGACGAGCAACTCGGCAGGTCAACTGGCCCTCCACGTGTGCGGGAACCTTCACGAGGCGATCCACGTCGGCTTCGCCGGTGAAGCGGGTGCCCGCGACATCTTCGCCGAGTTCGAGCAAAACGGGCCGTGGGACCCGGGCGAGATCGCCGCCCGGGTCGACGGGTGCCTCGGCGACCTGGACGCGTGGCTCGCCGCGGCGTCTCCGGCAGACCTGCTCGGGGAGTGCGTCCTGCCCCACGGGCCGAAGCGCGAGGGCCGTCGGCGGCGGAGGCTGCGGGTTGCGTTGAGTCAGGTCACGCACGTGGCCGAGCACCTCGGCCAGATCGTGTATGTCGCCAAGCTGTTGCAGGGCGAAGCCTTTGCCAGCCTCTCGATCCCGCGCCGGTCCACCTGACCGTCGAGGCCACGGCGGCCAAACCCGGGAGGCCGTGCCGCGGGTCGACCCATGGGGGCGCCGGGGGGCCCGGGCACCCGCGCCCGCCCTACTCCTCGCGCAACTCCAGGTTGCGCGGCTCGAAGGCCCGATCGTCCCGTCCGGTGACTGCGACGTCCGGCCCCACCTCCTCGAACGCCAGGTCCGTCATCTGGGCCTCCCCCGTCCCGCTCAGGAGAAACCCGAAGCAGATCTCCGACGCCTCGGGCGCGACGTCCAAGACCACGGCGGCCCGCGTCCAGTCGTGGGTGCCCTGGAGGGGCCGATCGCTCATGTTGTCGAAGGCAAGGATCCTTCCCTCCGCGTCGTCCACCCGCATCCAGAGCGCAGCCCAGCCCGCCCCGCGCGAGCGGACGCCCGCCGCGAAGCGGACGCGCTTGCCGCGGTAGCGATCGGCCAAAAACTGTTGCATCAGGGTGCCGAAGCCTTGCGGCTCTCCCCCGCGGAACGTGAGGCGGGCGATGCGCCGCCCACCCTCCGCGAGGGAGCCACGCTCATACTGTTCAGGGTGATCGCCTGCCATGAACCAGGTCGTCATGCCCGGAACCTCCTCCATGTGGGGCGCGGCCGCCGCCAACCGCCGGCGCAACGCGGCGCGCGCCCGGTGGAGCGTGCTTTTGACCGTACCGGCGCTGACGCCGAGGGCCTCGGCGACGCGCTCGACGTCCATGTCCCGGTAGTAGTGAAGGACCACAGCCTGGCGCTGGCGCCGAGGGAGTCGCCGGAGCGCCTCGTGCAGATCGTCACGCCCGACGTCGGCGGCCGAGTCCGGGGCCGCGGGTTCCGTCCACCGCGCGAGGCGGGCCAGGGCACGGGACTCCGCCCGGCGCTGCCGCCACCGGCTGCAGGCAAGGTTCGTGGCGGCGCGCGTCACGAAGGCCTCCCAGGACGCGATGGGGTTGCCCCGCACGCTCTCCAGCCACGCGCGGATCCACGCTTCCTGGACCGCATCCTCCGCCCACCCCTCCCCGCGGTGGGACCGCCCGACCCTGGCCGCGAGCCGTTCGAACGAGCGTCGGTACGGTTCCTCGATGCCCGGTCTCTGCTCCACGTGAAGGTGACGCACGACACCCCCCGCCCGGTTGCGTGCCATCCGTGCGAACAACCGTGGGACCGGCCGGCCCGGGCCCCCGCCCTACTGGACACACGGAACGTGGCGCTCCGGCGTGGCCTGGACCGCCCGGCGTCGAGGTTGCCCACCCGGAGGGCCGCGGCCGGCGGGATCGCGGCGGCGAGCGGCGCGAACCGATCCGCTGGCCCGATGCCCGCAGCCGCCGAGTCCGGGGCCGCGGTGCCGTGTGCGGCGGAGGCCGCGAACGCCTGCGGGTCCAGGCCATCGGGCAGGCGGCCCCCGTCGGTCGACCTCCTCGGCGCATTGTTCTGGGACGGCCAAAGCGGACCCTCGCGGCGCCCCCCGCCGTGCCGGCGGCGCTCTGCAGCCTCACCGCATCCGCTCGCCCGGACCAAGTTCCATCCGGTCGCCCCGGTCGAGGCGCCGTGCGGCGTGCACCGTGGCACCGTGCGCGGCGCCCTCCCATCCCCGTCCCTGCCGCAGGTCCGCCGCGGCCCCCACCGAAGCCTCGCTGTGGCGGGCACGGTCTCGAGAACGGGGGGGCGATGCATGGCGCAGGCCGAGCCTCGCGAGCCGTGGACGGACCTCGACCTGCTGGCGTTCACGTTCGTCGGGGACGTGCAGTGCTCGCCGGACGGCCGGCAGGTGGCCTTCACCCGCACGACGATCGACGCGGAGGGCAACGCCTACCGTTCGCACATCCACGTGGTTCCGGCGGACGCCTCCGCGCCGGCCCGCCCGCTGACCAGCGGGCCGAAGCGCGACGGTCATCCGCGCTACTCCCCCGACGGGCGCCTGCTGGCCTTCCTCTCGGACCGGGAGGGAGACCGGCCGGATCGCGCCGGCGCCCCGCGCGACCCCGCGCCGACGCTGGGCCCCCAGGTGTATGTCCTGCCCGTGGCTGGCGGGGGAGAGGCGCGGCGGGTGACCGCCATCCGAGGCGGCATCGAGGACTTCGCCTGGTCGCCCGATTCCCGGCGCCTGGCCCTCGTGGCGCGCATCCGTCCCGGGGGGCTGGACGCCGACGCCCCGCCGCCGGCCGGCCGCACGGGGGAGCCCGGGTCCGCCGAGGCGCTGTTCGCCGAACACAACCGCGACGTCCGCTACATCACCCGGCTCCAGTACCGCCTGGACGGCCAGGGCTGGTTCGAGGACCGCCGCGCCCACGTCTTCGTCCTCGACGTGGAGCGGGCGCTCGCGGCCGACGGGCCCTCCGGCCTGCCCCGCCCGGTCCAGGTGACGGCGGGCCCGTACGACCACGCGGAGCCCGCCTGGTCCCCCGACGGCCGGACCATCGCCGTCTCGGCGTGCCGCGCCCCCGAGGCGGACCGGGCGCGCTTCCAGGACATCTGGCTGTTCCCGGCGGGCGGCGGCGCGTCCGGGGCGGACGGATTCGAGGCCCCGCGCGGAGGCAGCCCGGGCGGCGGCCCCGCCGATCCGCCTCCGTCGCGGGGCGCGGATGGGGCGGGGGAGACCGCCGGCGTGCGCGTGACCGCAGGGGATGGGCCGTTCGGCTCCCCGGCCTTCTCCCCGGACGGCCGGCGCATCGCCTTCCTCGGGCACCGCCGGCCGCGTTCCGTCTACTCCGATACGAGGCTCTGGGTCGCGGAACTGGCGGAGGGGACGGCGCCGGGCCCGGTCCGCTGCCTCACGGCGGACCATCCGCGGTCGCTCGGCGACAAGTCGCTGACGGACATGCGCGTGGCCGGCGGCGACTTCCGCCCCGCCTGGTCGGCGGACGGCGGGCGCCTGTACGTGCTCGGCTCCGACCGCGGCACGACCCAGCTCCTGGCGGTCGACGCCCGGACCGGCGCGGTGGCCCGCCTGACCTGCGGGGAGGCGGTGGTCTTCGACGCTTCGGTGGCTCCGGCCGCGGGCCGCGCGGCCTTCGCCGTGGCCACCGCGGACAACCCGAACGACATCTTCGCGGCGGACCTGCCCGCAGCCCTGCCCGCCCCGCCCGGACTGGCGCCGCGCCGCCTCACCGACTGCAACGCCGACCTCCTGGCGAGACGCCGGACCGTGCTTCCCCGGCGCTTCACGTTCCGCGCCGCCGGCGGTCCCGAGGCGGACGGCTGGGTGTGGCGCCCCGAGGGGGCCTCGGCCGACAGCCCCCGCCCAGGGGTCCTGGAGATCCACGGCGGCCCCCAGCTCATGTACACGGGCACGTTCTTTCTCGAGTTCCAGCTGCTGTTGGCCCGCGGGATCGGGGTGGTGATCACGAACCCGCGCGGGAGCCAGGGCTACGGCGAGGCCTTCTGCGCCGGAATCGAAGGCGGGTGGGGCACGGCCGACCACGCCGACGTGATGGCCGGGCTGGACGCGGCGCTGGCCGCCAACCCTTGGCTGGATGCGGACCGGCTCGGCGTCGCGGGCGGGTCGTACGGCGGATATCTGACGGCCTGGATCATCGGGCACACGCGGCGGTTCCGCGCCGCGGCGGTCATGCGGCCTGTGATCAACGCCCATAGCTTCTACGGGTCCTGCGACCTCGGCCACCGCTGGGACGAGGTCTGGGCCGCCGGCCTGCCGCCCTGGGAAGATCCCGCGGCCTACCTGCGGGTCTCGCCCATCGCGCATGCGGGCGCCATCCGCACGCCGACGCTGATCATCCAGAGCGAGGAGGACCACCGCTGCCCGCCCGAGCAGGCCGAGCAGCTCTTCGCCGCGCTCAAGATGCAGGGCGTCGAGGCGGAGTTCCTGCGGTACCCGGGCGAGAGCCACGGGCTGTCCCGTGGCGGCAAGCCGTGGCACCGCGTCCACCGGCTGCGGCACATCGCGGCCTGGTTCGCGCAGCGGCTGTGAGGGCGGCAGGCGCGCGCCGCCCCGCCGGGGAGGGGCCCTGTTGAGCGGAGCGTCGAGCCCGGTCCCCGGCGGGCCTCCCCCGACCGAGGCCCCCCCGCGGCTCTGGCACGGGTACGAGCGGCGCGACTTCGTCGCGGGCGGGCGCGCGTGCATCCTGGTCCTGCCGCGGCTTCCCGCCCCCGGCCGGCCGTGGATCTGGCGCACCGAGTTCTTCGGCCATGAGCCGCAGGCGGACCTCGCCCTGCTCGGCCACGGCTTCCACGTCGGCTACGTCGACGTCCAGGACATGTACGGGGCGCCGGTGGCCATGGGATGCATGGACGCGTTCTACGAGGAGGCGACGCGGCGCCACGGCCTGGCCCCGAAGGTGGCCCTGGAGGGCTTCAGCCGCGGCGGCCTCTTCGCTTACAACTGGGCGGCCCGCCACCCCGACCGCGTCGCCTGCCTCTACGCGGACGCCCCCGTGTGCGACTTCAGGAACTGGCCCGCGGGCCGCGGACGCGGCCCCGGGTCCCCCGCCGATTGGGCGAAGG
>JAJYVV010000270.1 GCA_021791815.1 Bacillota bacterium
CCAGCCGGCGCGCTCGCCGGGCGGGCCGGCCGCCTGCCCGGGCCCCGGCGCTCCCGGTGGGGTCGTCCGCCGGCACGGCGGGGCCGCCTTCCGCGCGGGCGGCGGGCGGGTCGCCTCCGGGGAGGTGAGCGCGGTCCCCATCCGCCACCTGGTGGTCGACTCCGGCATCGCCCTGGCGGCCATGAGCGTCGCCGCCGTGGGCCTCGGCTGGGTCATGGCCGACCGCGTGCTGCGCCCCATTCGCGCGATGGCGGCGGCCACGCGGCGGATCTCGGCCGACAGCCTCGACGCCCGCCTGGCGATGCGGGGCCCGCGCGACGAAGTCTTCGACCTCGCCGACACGATCGACGGCCTGCTCGGCCGGCTCGAGACGGCGTTCGCGGCCCAAAGGCGCTTCATCGCCAACGCCGCGCACGAACTCAGCACGCCGCTCACCGTGGACCGGGCGCTGCTCGAGGTCGCCCTCGCCGAGCCCGGCGCCACCGCCGCGTCCCTGCGGGCCACGTGCCAGGACCTGCTGGCTTCCAACGAGGACCAGGCCCGCCTGCTCGAGGCCCTGTTGGCGCTCGCGACCAGCGAACGGGGCCTGGACCGCCGGGTCGCGGTGGACCTCGCGGCCGCCGCCCGCCAGGTCCTCGCGGACCGCCGGGACGAGGCGGACCGGCGCGGCCTGCGCGTGCGGGCCACGATCGCTTCGGCCGTGACGAGCGGCAACGCCGACCTGGCGGAGCGGCTCATCGCCAACCTGGTGGACAACGCCGTGAGGCACAACGTCCCGGACGGGTGGGTCGAGGTCGAGACGGGCGCGGTGGCCGGCCGGCCGCTCGTGGCGGTGCGCAACAGCGGGCCGGTGATCGCCGCGGCCGACATCGATCGCCTCTTCGAGCCCTTCCAGCGGCTCGGCGGCGGCCGCGGCGGCGCCGACCGGGGCCACGGCCTGGGCCTGTCCATCGTGCAGGCCATCGCGCGGGCGCACCGCGCGGAGATCGTCGCGCGCCCGCTCCCCGAGGGCGGCCTCGACGTCCAGGTCCGGTTCCCCGCGCCGGCGCACGGGGGCCCCGCGCCCGCGGGAGGGCCCTGAGCCGCGGCGCGAGAAGTCCATCCCCCCGGATGCCCCGGCTTCGCACGCCGGCCCGGCTCCCATCCCAGAGAAGCGCAACGGCGCGGGCGCGCGCCCCCAACCCATACGACAGGAGACATGGACCTTGGAGCAGCACGCCCCGGGATTCGGCGGACCGGACCAGGGGGAGCGGGACCGGCCGAGCGCCGCGGATTCCGCGTTCCCGTCCGGCCCGGCGCCGCGGCGCGGGGGCGCCGTCGCGCCCATCCGCCGCCTGCTCGTGGCCAACCGCGGCGAGATCGCCATCCGCATCTTCCGGGCATGCACCGAACTGCAGATCCGCACCATCGGCATCTATGCGCACGAGGACCGCTTCGCCCTGCACCGGGTCAAGGCGGACGAGTCGTACGAGGTGGGCGCGGGCCTCGGCCCCGTCGCCGCATACCTCGACGTCGACGGCATCGTCGCCCTGGCCCGCCAGAAGCAGGCGGATGCCGTGCACCCCGGTTACGGCTTCCTCGCGGAAAGCGCGGCGCTCGCCCGGGCCTGCGCGGACGCGGGCATCGTGTTCGTGGGCCCGGACCCCGCCCACCTCGCCCTGTTCGGCGACAAGGCGGCCGCGCGCCGGTACGCGGCGGAGGCGGGCCTGCCGGTCCTCGCGGGCAGCCTCGATCCCGTCGCCTCGGAGGAGGAGGCGCTCACCCGCGCCGCCCGGATCGGCTATCCGGTGATGGTCAAGGCGGTGTTCGGCGGAGGGGGCCGCGGCATCCGCTTGGCGCAGGATGCCGGCGCGCTGCGCGCGCACCTGCGGCAGGCCCGGTCCGAGGCCGCGGGCGCGTTCGGCCACGGCGCCGTGTACCTGGAGGCGGCGGTGTCGCCCGCCCGCCACGTGGAGGTGCAGGTGCTGGGCGACGGGCGGGGCGGCCTGGTCCACCTCTTCGAGCGGGACTGCTCCGTGCAGCGCCGCCACCAGAAGATCGTCGAGGTGGCCCCCGCCGTGGGCCTCTCCGAGGCGGGGCGCGCCCAGATCTGCGCGGCCGCCGTCCGCCTCATGGCCGGACTCGGCTATCGTGGCGCGGGCACGGTCGAGTTCCTCGTCGGGCCGGACGGCCGCTTCCACTTCCTCGAGGTGAACCCGCGCATCCAGGTCGAGCACACGATCACGGAGCTCATCACCGGCGTCGACCTGGTCCACGCCCAGATCCGGATCGCCGAGGGGCACCGCCTCTCGGACCCCGAGGTGGGCCTGCCCGGGCAGGAGGCGGTCGTCCGCAGCGGCTACGCGATCCAGTGCCGGGTGACCGCCGAGGACCCCAAGAACGGGTTCCTTCCCGAGACGGGCCGCATCCTCACCTACCGCTCCCCCGGCGGGTACGGCATCCGGCTCGACGGCGCAGGCGCCGAGGCGGGGGCCGTCGTGTCCCCGCATTACGACTCGCTGCTCGTCAAGGCTTCGGCGTGGGCGCCGACCTTCCCCGGGGCCGTGGCCAAGATGCGCCGCGCGCTGGGAGAGTTCCGCGTGCGCGGCGTGCGCACGAACCTGCGCTTTCTCCTGGAGGTCGTCGGGCACCCGCGGTTCCGGGCCGGAGCGGTCGACACGGACTTCGTCGACCGCACGCCCGAGCTCCTCGCGTACACGGAGGCCCGCGACCGGGGCAACAAGCTGCTCCGCTTCATCGCGGAGGTCAGCGTCAACGGGGCCGCCGGCGCCGGCCTGCCCGCGGGCGGAGTCGGCGGGGCGGGGCCGGCCGCCGCCGGTCGTCCCGCGGGGACGGGGATGGCCGCGCCA
>JAJYVV010000082.1 GCA_021791815.1 Bacillota bacterium
CCCGCCCGGCCCGCGCGGACGCCCACGCGGGCCCCGGCCCCCGACCGGCCCCGGACCGGCGCCGGGCTCCGGAGGCCCGGCGCGCGGGCGGACCCGGCCCGCTCCGGGCGGCTCCCGGCCATGCATGTGCATGACATATACCCCCGGCGCGCACTATATGTCGGCATCATCTATTCGTCAAGGGCTGCCCCAGCGCGGGCCGGAGCCGCACGGCCGCCGGGAGGATTCCGCCAGCCCGTCGGCGCAGGGGAGGGAGCGGCGCGCGACGCGGGAGGTGCATCGCGGGTGGCGGATGGGACGGGGCTCCCCGGCGCGGCCGGGGCGGGCGGCCGGCCCAACCTGGTCCTCGTCTTCGCCGATCAGATGCGCGGCATGGACATGGGCTGCGCGGGCAACCCGCAGGTCCAGACCCCGTGCCTGGACCGCCTCGCCGCCGAGGGCACCCGGCTCTGCCGCGCCTACGCCAACGCGCCCGTCTGCACGCCGAGCCGCGCGGTCCTCCTCACGGGCCGGCACGCCATCGCCACGACCGTGGTGGCCAACGACCTCCCGCTGCCGGAGGGCCTGCCCACCCTCGGGAGCTGCATGCGCGGCGCGGGCTACCGCACCGCCTACATCGGCAAGTGGCACCTCGACGGCGTCCCGCGGTCGAGGTGGACGCCGCCCGGGCCGCGGCGCCACGGGTTCGAGCGCTGGGCCGCCTACAACTGCTCCCACGACTACCTGCACGCGCGGTACTACGGGGACGGGCCGGAGCCGATCGCCCTGCCCGGGTACGAGCCGGTGGCGCAGACCGACCTCCTCCTGTCGTTCATCGACGAACCGGACCCCCGGCCGTTCGCCGCGGTGCTCTCCTGGGGACCGCCGCACGACCCGTACGAGGCCGTCCCCGAGCACCACCGCGCGCGCTACGACCCGGCGGCCCTGCGCCTGCGCCCGAACGTCCGCCCCATCGCCCCGGGTCCGGGAGACCTCGCCGGGGGCCGCGACGTGCGACGCACCCTCGCCTGCTACTACGCCCACATCACGGCCCTGGACGAACAGGTCGGGCGCATCCGCGACCACCTGGAACGGCGCGGCCGCTCGCGCGACACCCTGCTGGTCTTCACGTCCGACCACGGCGACATGCTCTGGTCGCAGGGGCGGATGATGAAGCAGCAGCCGTGGGAGGAGTCCGTGCAGGTCCCGCTGCTGCTGCGCTGGCCGGGGCGGGTGCCGGCCGGCCGGACGGTGGCGGACCTCACCGGGCTGGTGGATCTGCTGCCGACGCTCCTCGGGCTGCTCGGGGTTCCCGTTCCGGCCGGGGTGCAGGGCGCCGACCTCTCGGCGGCAGTCCTGGCGAAGCCGGCCGCGCCCCGGGCGCGCGACGCCGGGCCGGCGAGCGTGTTCCTCTACGATCTCGTCAGCGTGGACCAGAGCCACCGCCAGGGGATCCCGGAGTGGCGCGGCGTCCGCACCGCGCGGCACACCTACGCGCGGACGCGCGCCGGCCCGTGGCTCCTCTACGACAACGAGCGGGACCCGTACCAACTCGACAACCTGGTGGGGCGTCCCGAGCTCGCCGCGGTCCAGGCCGGCTGCGAGGCGGAGCTTGAGGGCTGGCTGCGCCGCACGGGCGACCCGTTCGAGGAGGGGCCGGCCCTGGTCCGCCGCCTGGGGCTCGCACCGGCCTGGAACGCCCGAGAACGCGAACTGCACCCCGGGGCGCCGCGCCTGCTGCCGGAAGACTGAAGGGCGGCGCGCCGCCCGATCGCAGGGTGCCGCCCCGCCCGGCGCGAACCACTGCGCTCCCGGGGGCGTTCGAGCCCACCGCGGGAAGGGCGGGAACGGTCGTGGACGAGCATCCGGCCCCGTGCTGCGCGGCGCGGCGGCCGTCGGCCGCCCCGACCCGCGGCGGCACGCCGGCCGAGGCCGCCCCCCCGCGGGCGGCGACCCGGCCCCGGCCGGGCATGGTGCGCATCCCGGGCGGGCCGTTCCGCATGGGCGGCCTCGACCCGGAGGCCCACCCCGGGGACGGGGAGGGCCCGGTGCGCACCGTCGTGGTGCGCTCCTTCTACCTCTCGCCGGCGGCGGTCACGAACGCGGAGTTCGAGGCGTTCGTCCGGGCGACCGGCTACGCGACCGAGGCGGAACGGATCGGCTGGTCGTACGTCTTCCAGCGGTTCGTCCCGCGGGGCGCCCGGGTCGTCGGGGCGGCCGGGGGCGCGCCGTGGTGGCTCGCCGTCCAGGGCGCCGACTGGCGCGCGCCCGAGGGCCCGGGCTCGTCCGTGCGCAAGCGCGCGGGGCACCCCGTCGTGCATGTCTCGTGGAACGACGCCGCAGCCTACTGCGCGTGGGCCGGCCTGCGGCTGCCCACCGAGGCGGAGTGGGAGCGTGCGGCGCGCGGCGGCCTGGACGGCCGGCGCTTTCCGTGGGGCGACGAACTGTCCCCGGGCGGGCGGCACATGTGCAACATCTGGCAGGGGCGCTTCCCCGACTACAACACGGACGAGGACGGCTATGCGGGCACGGCGCCCGCGCTTTCGTTCCCGCCCAACGGCTATGGGCTGTATAACATGGCGGGCAACGTCTGGGAGTGGTGCGCCGACCGGTTCGCCCTGCCCGGTCCCGCCCCGGGCGCCGGCGCCGCGGCGGGGTGCGCGGCCGGCGGGGGAGCGTCGGGCCCGGCGCAGGGCGGAGCGCCCGGGGGGCGCGTCATCCGCGGCGGCTCGTACCTCTGCCACGCCTCGTACTGCAGCCGCTACCGGGTCGCCGCGCGCACCTCGAACACCGCCGACAGCAGCACCGGGCATATGGGATTCCGCACGGCCGCGGACGACCCCGCGGCCGCGGACGGCCCGGAGTAGGGGCCGCCGGGCCGACGCGGGTGATGCCGGGTGGCGGCCGTCCCCAGACCGCGCCGCGCCGAGGCATGCCCTGGCCGTATGCCAACCTTCGCTGCATGTGCGCCGGCCGGGCCCTGCGCAGCTTCGGCACGGCGTTCGCCGCGTTCCGCTGCCCAAGCGTGCAGGGCGCAGGGCGGGGCGGTGTCCGCGGCGAGGTGCGGGCAGGGCTGCGGACGAGTCGGGCGGCCGACGCCGCGCAGGGCCATGGACCGGCGCGAGCGCCGGGTGCGGTATGGCGCGCTGCATGGTGGGCAGGTGGGGCAAGGGCAGGGCGACGCGCGAGGGGATCCAGGGCGGCGTGGGATGCCGATGGAGCGGCGGTGCGTGCGCAGCGGTGGGACCCTGGAGCGCCAGAGGGCGGCAGGGCGCCGACCTGCCGGCGGCGGTGCTGGCGCAGGCGGCCACGCCCCGGGCGCGCGGCGCCGGGGCGCCGAGCGTGTTCCCCTACGACTTGGCCGGGAGGCGCCGCCGGGGATCGCGGAGTGGCGGGGATGCTTGGCTCGCCACGCCTTCCGCCGCCCCCGCACGTCGAGGAAGGTCGGCTTGTTCCGCGCGCCGATGGAAACGTCGGCGCGGCGGCGGCTTGTTCGGGGTGGGGGGCCCGCGCGTCGCAGAGACCCGTCGTCCACCCGGCGGGTCCTCCCGTACAGCCCTGGCGGACCAGCGCGCTTCAAGGCGTGCCGTCGGCAAGGTCCCGAGCCTCCTGGGCGAGGCGGAGCAGGTACGGCCGCACCGCCGCGCGGCGCTCGGCGAGCTCCTCCCACGAGTGCCCGTATCGCAGGAGCGCGGAGGCCCGTCCGGCCTCGTCCGCCACCGTCGCGCCCACCGCGTTGAACGCGTTCCTCAGCGCGGCGTGCGCGGCGTAGCCCAGCCGAACGGGGCGGGGATCGCCGCGCCAGCCGGCATCGGCCAGCCCCGCGAGGTACCCGTGGAAGAGCGCCGCGTCGATCTCGGCCAGGTCCTCCGGGTCCGCGTCGAAGAACACGGCGGCGACGGAGAGGGTCTGCCCGACCTCCTCGCCCAGCGCGTAGTGCCCGGCATGCTCCCAGTCGATGGCACCCGTCCGGGGGCTGCCGCCGGGGCCCCGCAGCGCGAAGAGGTTGCGCCGGATGGCGTCGCCGTGGGCGAAGGTGTGCGGGAGGCGGTCGAGGGCGTCGCAGAAGGCACCGCGCTCGCGCCACAGGCGCTCCAGTGCGTCGACCACGGCCGCGGGCCACCAGCCGCGCACCTCCGGCAGGGCGCGCGCCGCCGCGATGCGCCGGACCAGCGTGCCCTGCCCGTCGAGGATGGTCCGCAGGCGACCGCGGCGGAGCCACGGCGCCTCGGGCGCGGGCCGGCCCGCGGCGTACCCGCCATGCCACCGCCCGAGGCTGCGCGCGACGGCCGCCCAGTCCGCGGGCGCCCACCGGCCGCCGTCGCCCTCGGCGAAGCACTCCAGCCAGAGGCGCACGACGCCGGGGGAGGGCTCGTCGCGGCCGTGGCAGGCGGGCGCCGCGACGTCGCGGCCGAGGCGTTCCAGCAGCCCCGAGGCGTACAGAAGCGGCTCCCGCCGCGCATACGGCGCCCCCGCGGGGTCATCCGGTCCGGCCGGCACCGGATACTCCTTCAGGACCAGGCTCCATGGCCGTCCGGCGCTGCCGCCCGGCGGCGCCGGCCCGGCGACCCCGCGGAGGAGGTGGCAGCGGCGCCCGCTGGCGCCGCGCGTCAAGGGGACGGCCTCCCACGGGCCCGGCACGGCGTGGGGGTCGCCCAGCGCGGACCGGACGGCCGACCGCAGCACGTCCGCGGGGACCGGGCTGGGCGCCTCGGAGACCGGCATGCCGCTGCACTCTCCAGTCCCGGGCTGGGCGCCCTCGCGCGGGGTCCCGGCCCTTCCCGTCCCACACCGCTGGGTCCTGCGGCGGCCCGCGCGGCTGCGTGGCACCCTGCCGGCAGGCGGAGTGGGGTGTACGCCGACCTTCGTGAGGATCTGCGCCGGTCGGGCCCTTCCCAGCTTCGGCACGGCGTCCAGCGCGGGCAGCGGCCCCATCCGGACGCTGGGCGGCGTGGCCTCGGGAGCCCTGGTGCTCGGAATGGGCCTGCTCGGCGCCCGCTTCGGGCGCCGGACCATGCTTCTCGGGCTGGCCGGGTTGGGTGGGGTCGGGGCCGCGGCGATGGCGCTGCCCGGCCATCTGGTGGGGGTGACCCTGCCCCCCGGGCTCGCGCCGGTGCCATCGGAGCAAGGGACGTCACCGGCGCGGCGGGCTCCCTCCTGCCGGCCCGCGGCCGGGATGGGAGGTGCGCCCGCGAACGTCCCGCGGCGCGGCGGCCGCGCCCGCGGCGCGCAGCGCCATGGCGATCCCAAACACCACCTGGAGCGGCGGCCCGCCTGGGGGCGCGAGCGGACGGCCTTGGAGCGGGAGAACGGGCGACTGCGCGAGGGGAAGGCGCGGCTGCGCGGGGCGGCGGCCGCCGCGGACGAGGTGGGCAAGTGGAGGGCGCAGTTGTCGCGCCGGGCGTCCACGGATGCCCCGTCCGTACCTCGGCGGGTGCGTCCCCGCCGGGGCCCGCGCCGGAACGCCGGCGGGCCGGTCGGCCATGCGGGGCACCGGCGCCCTTGGGTGCCGCCCGGCGCAGGTGGGTCGTCCGGTGGTGGGGCCGCCGTCAGCCTGCCCACTCGGCATTCATCTGCTGTTCCGCTTGGGCAACGGCCTCCGCCAGGGTCAGGTTGTGCGACAGCGTATCGGCGAGGGCGGCGACGACGAAGTCCCTGGAGGGGACGATCGGAAACGTGTCGTAGGCGTCCCGGAAGTTCGCCCAGTCCCCGACGACAGCAGCATTCCGCGGACCCCTGCCCATCCAGAAGCCGGTCTGCACCGAGGGCGCGGCGTTGGCGGGCACGATGCCGGCGGGCGCCGTGAGTTGTATCGCGGCCGGAGAGTTGAGCCAGACGGCAAACGTCGCGGCGGCGGCGGTCTCTCGGGCGTTCGGATCGGGGACCTTCCCGCTCGATGCGTTCAGCGCTAGCGCATTCGAGAGGATCGGAATGACGGGCTGCACTGGGAACCGGGGCAGACGCGCCCACGCCCACGGTGGCGAGGTGAATGGTCCCGGTTCGGGCGAGTACAGGTCGAAGCTCATCGCAAACGTGGCGAGGACCTCCTGGTACCAGTCGGAGGCCGTCATGCCCTTGGTGACCAGGTTGGCCACGTCGGCCGTCGGAACCGTGAAGTGGCGAATCAGGTCGACCAGCGTCTGCAGCCCCTGGATGGTGCGCGTCCCCGTCAGGGTGAAGCGCTGCGCACTCGCCACCGAGCCGCCGAAGCCCCAGACGAAGCTCTGCCAGAGACCTTCAAGCGACAGCGCTGGCGCGTATGCCATGCCTTGCGGACCCTGAATCCAGTTGTTGTCCGGCGACGGCGCCATCGGTCCGAGTGCGGCGCGCAACCCCTTGAGCCGTCCGGAGCTCGCGACGCCCTGCAGCACACTGCAAGCTGTTTGGAAACCGTCCCAGGTCCAATTGGGGTCGGGCGCCGGGAGCGCCGCCGCCTCAAACGCGTCAGCGCGCCACCGGATCCCCCAGGGCGTCTCGGACCATGGCACCGCCAGGATGCGTCCATTGCTCGTCCAAGGCGACATCGTGCCCGGGAAGAGAACGGTCTGGTTCCAGTTCAGGTCCCGGAGGGCCAGCGTCAGGTCGGCGCCGCTCTGCAGAGGTGATGTGCCGGCGATCCAATCCTGCAACTCATAGGGCAGCGTCTTCGCGCCATAGATGATGCGGATGTCCGGATGGTCACGTTCAAAGGCGGGTACGACGCCTGACGGAAAGCCCGACATTGTTCCGAACGATATGGGGGCGGACGCGGGCTGCGACTTTGACGACAGCGCTTGGGGCATCGCCCTCGTTCGGCATCCGGTCAGCGCCGCCGCCGCCAACCCAAGCAGGACACCCCTGCGCGGCAGCACCGGACCCAAGGACGACCCTCCCCTCGCGGGGGTCATGCGGGCGCTGTGTTACCCGTCGCGGCCCAGTGTACACCCCCGGCTGACCACACGCTCACGGCGATGCAGGCGGTCGCGCACCGTCGCCCATCCGCCTGCGCACCGCGCGCAGGGGCGTGCAGCGGCACAAGAAGAGTCCGGGGACGCACAGTGTCCGCCTTCGTCGAGCGCGCATCCTCGCCGCCACCGCGACCGGCATGGTGCGGGCCGGCAGTCGGAGTGGGGTCAGGCGGTGGGCCCCCGCCACCGCTCTTCCACGCGGGCCACCTTCCAGATGGCGTAGGACGCCGCCCAGGTGCAGGCGAAGAGGGCGACCACGACGTAGCCCAGGCGGGCGAAGTCCAGGTTCTGCAGGCCGGTCCAGAACGGGCCGGCCAGGCCGGCGCGGCCCGCGACCACCTGCGCCACCTCCACGGTCCCCACGAGCGCGGCGACCGCGACGGAGAGGCCGGTGACGGTGAGGTTGTAGTACGCGCGGCGCACGGGCGTCGCGAAGGCCCAGCCGTAGGCGGACGTCATGAACACCCCGTCCGCGGTGTCCATGAGCGACATGCCGGCCGCGAAGAGCACGGGCAGGCAGAGCACGCCCCAGAATGGCAGGTGCCGGGAGGCGGCCCCCGCGGAGATCGCCAGCAGCGCCACCTCCGACGCGGTGTCGAACCCGAGCCCGAAGAGCACCCCCACCGGATACATGTCCCTCGGCCTCCGCACCAGCGCGGCGAAGCGGCCCAGGAGGCGGTTCATCAGGCCCCGCCGCAGGAGGTGGCCCTCCAGTTCGGCCTCCGCGGCCGGTCCCGCCCCGGCCGCGCCGGGGCGCATGCGGCGGAAGAGTCCCCACAGGTCGAGGAGAACCGCCGCATTCAGGCCGGCGATCAGGTAGAGGAACGCACCCGACACGGCCGTGCCCGCCACGCCGCCCGCGCGCTCGAGGCCGGGGATGCGCGCCGCGACCGCGCGGGCCCCCAGCGCGAGCGCCGCGGCGAGCAGGAAGACGATCGTGCTGTGGCCGAGGGAAAAGTAGAAGCCGGTGCCTTCGGCGGGCTCCTCGTCCTGGAGCAGGCGCCGGGTGACGTTGTCGATGGCCGCGATGTGGTCGGCGTCGAAGGCGTGCCGGAGGCCGAAGCTGAAGGCCAGGACGCCGAGGCCCAGCATGGCGGGGTGGCGGGGGACCAGGAGCCCGAGCAGCACCGTCCAGCCGGCCGCGTGGAGCAGGCCGACGGTGCCGAAGTAGCCGAAGAGGCGGGCGCGGCGCGCGGCGGGCATCCGGTGGTCATCCTCCTTGGAAGGGTAGGGGGTGCCCCCTGCCGCGCGGGACGGGGCCCAGGGACAGGCGGCCCGGGCACGCGAGCAGCGCGGTCGGGTCCGTCCTGGGATACGGGGGCGAGACCTCGCCCACCTCCATCGCCGCCGGGCCCCGGTGGCGATGGAGCCGGAGAAGGCTCAGGGTTCCGCGCCTGGGCGGCGACCCCGTCCGGAGGCCCCCGTTCGCCGGCCCTCCGGCGGGAGGCCCGCGGCCCCCGACCCCCGAAGGCCCGCGCGGATGGGGCGGTGCGTCGCACGTGGCCGCCCACGGACCTTGCTGCACCGGAGGTGGGGCGCGTGCATCCCCTGGTCGCGGCCGCCGCGGGCTCCGGGTTCCTGGCCGTGGCGCTGGGCGCTTTCGGAGCGCATGCCTTCGCGGCGCGCTGGCCGGCCGACCGCATGGCCGCGTACCGGAGCGGCGTCCAGTACCACATGTTCCATAGCCTGGCCGCGCTCGGCGCGGCGACCCTCGAGGCATCGGGCGCGGCGTCGGGGCTCGCCCTGGGGGCGGGCTGGCTCTGGCTGGGTGGCGTCGCGCTGTTCTCCGGCAGCGTGTATGGGCTGGCGGCGGGAGGACCGCGGCGCCTGGGCGCCGTGACCCCGGTCGGCGGGCTGTGCTTCCTCGCCGGCTGGGCGCTCCTCGCCCTGGCGGTGGTGGGGCGCCGCGGGTAGGGCAAGGCCGCGCGGCACGGTCCGGCCGCCCGTCCGCCGCGGCAGGCCCCCCGCAGGCGGCGCGGAACGAACCCTCCCTCGCGTGGTCGGGCGGCTCTCGACCCCGGCCCGGGGGCGGTGGCCGGACCCCTGGCAGGGCCGCCACGCGGGCGGAGGGCCCGCCGCCGAACGCGGGGACCGACACGCCCGTGGCGCGGAAGGCGCTGGTCAGGAGGACCGCCGGGTGCAACCGGCCGCGTCGAGGCAGCAAGCGCCAAGCGGGCAGCGGACCGGGTCCGAGCAGAGGAAGGGGTGCGCGGCATGAAGGCCGTGGTGGTCTCCCGCTTCGGCGGGCCCGAGGTGCTGGGGGTCGCGGACCTGCCCGAACCGGCGCCCGGCCCCGGAGAGGTCCGCATTCGGGTGGCGGCCGCCACGGTCAACCCGGCCGACATCGCGCTGCGCGCGGGGAGCTTCGGCGGCCAGCCGCCGCTCGTCCCAGGCTGGGAGTTGGCCGGGACGGTCGATGCCGTGGGGGAAGGCGTCGCCGAGCCCCGGATCGGACAGGCCGTGATGGCCGTGGTCGTGCCGTCGCGCCCGGCGGGCGGCGCGCAGGCGGCGGCGGTGGTGGTGCCCGCGGCCGGCGTGGCCCCGGCGCCCGCCGGCGCCAGCCCGGCCCAGGCCGCGACCCTGCCCATGAACGGCCTCACGGTGCGCCTCGCCCTGGACCTGCTCGCCCTGCCGCCCGGGTCCACGCTCGCGGTGACCGGGGCCGCGGGCGCGGTGGGCGGGTATGCGCTCGAGCTCGGCAAGGCGGCCGGCCTGCGCGTCCTCGCCGACGCGGCCCCCGCGGACGTGGCGCTGGTCCGTGGCCTCGGTGCGGACGTGGTCGTACCGCGGGGTCCGGACATGGCCGCGGCCATCCGCGCGGCGGTCCCGGACGGGGTGGACGCCCTCCTGGACGCCGCGGTCCTGGGGCGGACCGCGCTGCCCGCGATCCGCGACGGCGGCCAGATCGCGGTCGTCCGCGGGTTTGCGGGGGAGCCCGGCCGCGGCATCCGCGTGCGGGCGGTCCACGTCTGGGACTACGCGACGAACGGGACCGCGCTGGGCGGGCTGGGGCGCCTTGCGGCGGCGGGGCGGCTGACCCTGCGGGTCGCCGCGACGTTCCCGCCCGAGGAGGCCGCCGCGGCGCACCGCCGGCTGGAGGCGGGCGGAGTGCGCGGCCGGCTGGTTCTCGTGTTCTGAGGCGCGCACGGGGGAGGCGGGGCAGCGATGCGGGCCCGGGTGCGGGCGGTCACCCTGGACGCGGGCAGCACGCTGATCCACTGGTGCGCACCGCCAGCGGAGCGGTTCGAACTGCTCTGCCGCCGCGCGGGCATACCGCTGCCCGCAGGGGCGGGCGTGGAGGCGGCCCGCGCCGGCCTGCGCTTCCAGCGCCGGTATGGCGCCCCGCCGGGCGGTGGCGCCGAGGCCCGCGCGTGGTGGGCGGCGGTCAACGCGGAGAGCCTCCGCGCCGCGGGCGTGGACGGCGACCTGGCCGTGCTCGGGCAGCGCATCCATGCGGCGGCGCAGGGCGTGGGTGCCGCCTTCGTCCCCGATCCCGACGTGCCCGCGGTCCTGGAGGCGCTGCGGACACGCGGCCTCGCGCTCGCGGTCGTGTCCAATTGGGACGGCGACCTCGCCCCGCGGCTGGGGGCCATGGGCCTGGCGCGCCACTTCGCCTTCATCGCCGATTCGACGGTGGTGGGCGTGGCCAAGCCCGACCCCGCGATCGATCACCTCACGTGCCGCTCGATCGGCGTGCCGCCCGAGTCCTGCCTGCACGTCGGCGACCGGCCCGAGACCGACGTCGCTGTCGCCCTGGCCGCCGGCGCCATCCCGGTGCTGTATGACCCGCTGGAGGCGTGGGACGGTCCGGAGGTGCGGGTGACCCGCCTCCTCGATCTCCTCGGGGTCCTCGACGGGCTGGAGACGGGGGACCCGGCATAGGAGGCCGCCCCCCCGGCGGAGGGGAGTGGCTGAGGGTGGACGGGGACGGAACGGGGAACGGCCGCGCGGGGAGGATGTACTTCGCGCGGGGCCTCCTGGTCGGGCTGCCCCGGCCGGAGATCGAGGGGTTGGCCTGGGAGGCGGAGGTGCCGGAGACCGGCGCGCCGCGCTGCAGGGCCCGCTGGCCGACGCCTTGACCCACACCGGCCAGCGGGCGATGCTGCGCCGCCTGGCGGGCGCCCGGATCCAGGGCGGGAACTGCGCGCGGGCGGCGATCGCAACTCGCCCCGCGGGCCTGAGCATCATCCGCCCACGGCCGCATCGCACCGGGACCCGCAGGAGAGGCCCCCCGCCCGTCCAAGCCGCCCCATGGTCCCGACGACGGCAGCCGGGCGCGCCGGAGGGCGGACCCGGGACGGGGGAGGCGCGGACGATGCTGCGGGGCATCCACGTGGGGTTGGGCGGCCAGGGCCGCCACTGGGTTGCCGTGTGCCGGCGCCACGCGGACGACATCGAGATGGTGGCCTTCGTCGAGCCGGCCGAGGCGTCCGCGGCGGCGGCGGTGGAACGCGCCGGGGTGCCCCGGGAGCGGATATTCCCGACGCTGGGCGCCGCCCTGGCGGCGCACCCGGCGGACTTCGTCCTCGACGTCACTCCGCCGGCCGTGCACCATCTCGTGGCGTCCGAGGCGCTGAGCGCCGGCCTGCACGTGATCGGCGAGAAGCCGATGAGCGACGATTTCGAGGCGGCGCGGGGCGTCGTCGCGGCCGCGGCGAAGGCGGGCCGGGTCCACATGATCGCCCAGAACTACCGCTTCGGCGCGGTCCCCCGCACCACGCGCCGGTTGCTGGCCGAGGGCCGCATCGGGCGCCCCGAGGTCGTGTCCGTCGGCTTCTACCGCGAGTGGGCGCACGCCCCCGGTACGCACTACGTGGTCATGCCCTATCCCCTGCTCACGGACATGGGGATCCACCACTTCGACATGCTGCGGTACGTTCTCGGGCTGGAGCCCGTGCGCGTCGAGGCGCGCAGTTGGAATCCCAGCTGGGGCTGGCACCGCGGCGACGCGGGCCACACCGCGGTCATCGAGTTCGAGGGGGGGCTGGTGGCGACCCACCACTCCCTGGGAAGCAGCGTGGGCAAGCAGTCGCCGTGGAACGGCGAGTGGCGCATCGAGGGCCCGGAGGGGTCGCTGACCTGGGAGGACGACCAGATCTGGCACACGCGCGTCCACCCCCGGGAGCGCGCGGTCCGGGAGCAGATCCCGGCGGACCCGCAGCGGGCCGGAGGCCAGGACGCGGTGCTGCAAGAGTTCGTGGCGGCGATCGCCGCCGGCCGGCAGCCCGAGTGCAACAGCGCGGACAACCTTCGTTCTCTGGCCCTCGTCTTCGCCGCCGTGCGCAGCGCGCGGGAGCGGCGTCCGGTCGAGATCGCGGAACTGCTGCAGGGCTGACGGGCCTCGGCGCGGGGGCAGCCTCCCGCGCCGGGGTCCCTCCCGGAGTGGGTGCGCCTGCGGGGGCCCGGTGACATCGGCGTCCCAGGGGCGCCCCCGCGGGTCGCCGCCCGTCGGCGGGCCCGCACCCGGCCGGGGGCCGTCCCCTCGGTCCCGCGGGGCGTGGCGAGCCCTGGTCCCCGGGGGACCACGGCCGCGGCAGCCCCACACCCCGGCCCGAACGGCCCCGCGCCGCGCCGGTCACGGTGGGTCCGACGGTAGGAAACGCGGCGCTGGCCGACGCCGCGGCGCCCGGACGCACCCCACCGCCGCCGACGTAGTCGTTCAGGTTCTCCTCGGCCTGGCTCCACACTTGGCCGAGCAGTGCGGGGCTCGCCACACCCTGGGACAGGGCGTTCGACATGATGCTGCCAGGCGGGTACACCGGCCAGCCCCGCGCGTAGTTGACGAAGTGGCGCCCGTCGCCCACCGCCTGCGCCTGCGCCGACGACACCGTCCCAAAGGCGTCCTGCACGGTCTCGTCGGCGAGCACGGGCGCGACGCCCGAGGCCGTCAACAGCGTCTGGGCGTGGGAAAGATAGGACCACGTGAGGAAGGTGGCGGACGCTGTCGGGTACGGCGCGCTGATCGAGGGCGCCGGCAGGTGGCCGCCCGATCCCCACGCCGGAGCGACGCCCATGCCGGAGTACATCGCCGGGATGATGGGCTCCTGTGGGAACACGGGCAGGCGGGCGAACCGCCATCGCGAGTCGGACGGCCAGTTCCAACCCGGCCCGAACCGCGCGAACGGAAGCGCATACAGGTCGCCCAGATGCGCAATGCCGTCGATTGAAGCGGGCACCCGGCCCGCCTCCAGGCCATACTCGGCGGAGCCCAGGACAAGGCGACCGAGCCCGTCCAAGGTACGGGAACCACTCAGCCTGAAACGCCCGTCCTCCACCACGGTGCCGCCGAAGGCGAGGGCGAAGCCCTCCCACAAGCCTTCAACGGTCGCACTGCCCGCCAAAAAGCTCACGGTGTCATTCGTGGGTGCATTCGCCCACCATGGGCGCCAGCGGGGCCACGAGACCATGGACCTGGCTCGCGCGTACCACCGACTGGAGGGCGTCGCACGCCGTCTGGAAATCCGCGAGGGCCCACTGGGCGCTTGGAGCGGAAAGCCCGGCCGCCGCGAAGGCGTCGCTTCTCCATCGAACGCACCAGGGAGCCAGGGTGACGGGCAGGGCATAGATGTTTCCGGCGCTCGTGAATGCATCCACGCTGCCAGGAAGCATGATGTTGGCATTGAAGTTGATCGGAACAAGAGCGGCGTTCATGGCTTCGTAGGTGGCGGCGTAATCATCGGCCTTGGGCCCAAGTGTGAATTGATCCTGTGCGATCTCTTCGAGCCACAGAGGCACGGATCCGCCGCGAAAGTCCGCGAGTCTCGTGATGTGCACCCGGGACTGCGCTCTGTTGTGGGCAGCGGCCAGGGAGGGGACGGTGGCGCAGTCCCCCGTGATCACGGGATCCAGGGGCCGCGAGGCCGCAGCGCTCGACGCGCGGCTGGTCGGGGAGCCGGTGCGGCCCGCGGATGGGGATGCGTCCTGTGCCCCGCGGGGCAGGTGACCACACGCATCCAGGGCGGCCGTCCGGGCGATCATGGCGGGCACGGTCGCTGCCGCCCGGCGCAGCCACGTCCGGCGGTCGAGACGCGCGGGCATGGCGCACGCACCCCCGACACGCCGAGGAGTCATGCGCCCGCCCGCCTCGTCCTGCTGCGGCACGCGGCGCCCCGGAGCCCCTTGCAACGAGACCTGGATGCTGGTGCGCTGTCCCCCAGACCCTCGCGCTACCCCAAGCCCCGCTCAGGGAACGGCCAAGGGGCCAGCGTCGCACCGGGGCGCGGCGGGGCAGGAGCGTCCCCTCGGGGTGGGATCGGCCCCGCGCACGGCCGGTCGTGGGATGTCACCTTCTTCCGGGATGCGCCGCGCCGTCGCGGGCCGTCTCGCGCTGTTTCGTCGAAACATGGCACGGCGTCGCGACAGGACCGGTGCCTCGGAGCGGAGTACCGCAGGAACGAACGGGACGCTGGAGGTGAGGCGCGTGCGGGACCGCGTGGCGGGCGGGTGGCGACGTGGCCTCCGGGTCGGGCGGGTCCCGTGAGCCGCGCCTGGCGCCTGCTGGAGCCGCTGCCCCTCCTCGGCCCGGCCCTGTGGCGGGCCGAGGACGACGGGGGGAGGGAAGGGCTGGCGGAGGTGCTGGACGGCGCACCGGTGCCATGGGTCGACCGCCTGCGTGCCGCCGCCCCGCCCGGAATGCGCCTGCCCGAGTCCGCCACGGCCGGCGGGCGGCCGATCCTCGCCTTTGGCGAGCTTCCGTCGCTCCGCATGGCCCGGGTGCATGACGCCCATGGCTGTCGCGCCATGGCCGGGTGGCTGGGCGGCCTGCTCGGGGCCGTTCCGCCCGAGGCCATGCCCCCCAAGATCCTGCTGCTGGGGCAGGAGCCACCCGGCGCCCTGGCGGTCCCCTGCGCGCGGCCCGATCGCTGGAGCGCGCCGGAGCGGCCGGCGGCCCCGTCCCAGGCCGCCCCGTACCTCTTCGCCGCGTTGCTGCACGCGGCGGTTTCCGGCAAGTCTCCGCAGGACGCGCCCTACGTCTTCCGTCCCTTGGGCCGGTTCCTGCCGGACGTGGACGCGCGCGGGGCGGAACTGGTGCAGGCCTGCCTGCATCCCTCGCCGGAAGCCCGCCCCGGGCTGCGAACGGTGGTGGAGGCCTTTGCCGGGCCGGCGGCCCCACCGGGCCGCCCGGTCGCGGGCGACGGGGGCACGCGCCTCCTCGACGCCGGTCCGGCCACCGTGCTCCTGCCCCTGTCGTTCGCGGAGGTGGAGTGGCGGGGGGTGCGGGCCCGGCATGCGCTGGTCCCCGGCGACAACCTGCTGGGCAGGGGCGTGGACGCGGACGTTCCCCTGCCCGCGGAGGACGACGCGGCAAGCCGCCGCCACGCCAAGCTCGCCTTGGCGGGCGAGCGCTTCGTCATCGAAGACCTGGGCAGCCGCAACGGCACCCTGGTCAACGGCCGGCGGATCACGGCCGCGACCGAGGTGCGGGCCGGCGACGAAGTGCGCTTGGGCCAAACCATCGTGCGCATCGTGACCGGGACCTGAGGCGGGAGGCGGTGGGCACCTTGGACGGGCAGGCCGGACCGTGCCTGCAGGTGGACGGGGACGCCGCCCACCGCTTCCCCCTGGACCGGGCCGTCGTCCACGTCGGGCGGGACCCGGCGTCCGAGGTCGTGCTGGCGGACCCGGCCGCTTCCTGGCGCCATGCCCGGGTGGTGCGCCGCGGCCCGGACCTTGTGGTGGAGGACCTGGGGAGCCTCAACGGGACGTGGCTGAACGGCCGGCGGCTGGGCGGCCCGGAGGCCCTGCGGCCGGGCGACCGACTGCGGATCGGCACCACCACGTTCCTGCTCGTGCCGGAGGTGCCTCCCGCGGGGCCGGGCGCGCCTCCGCGGGTCCAGGTCGAGGAGGCGCGCCGGGCGCGGGACGTCGGGGCGATCGTCGCCACCCCATACTTCCAGCAGCTGCGTCGCGCGGCCGCGCGGCGCCGCGACACCGGACCGCCGCCTGCGGAGGGGTCGGGGACCCGACCAGCGGGCGGGTAGGTGGCGGCCCCCGGCGTCCGCGCTCGGAGGCCACGGTGCTTCGGGCGCCGCCGGGCGTGCGCGCCACGGGTACCATGCGCAGCGGCGTCCCGCGCGGGAGGGGGGCCGGCGTGGCCAGCCTGGTGTGCGTCCACTCGTTCCGCGGCGGCACCGGAAAGTCGAACGTGACCGCCAACCTCGCCGCGACGGCCGGGCGGCGGGGGGAGCGCGTGGCCATCGTGGACAGCGACGTCCAATCGCCGGGCATCCACGCCCTGTTCGGGATGGACCCGGAGGACGCCGGGGCGTCCCTCAACGA
>JAJYVV010000271.1 GCA_021791815.1 Bacillota bacterium
GGCCTCCCGGGCGTCCTGGGCCGTCCTGGGGGCCGTCGCGGCGATCCTCGCGGGGCCGTCGCCCCCCCCCCGCCAGCGCTACCGAGTGCTCCCGGCGCCCGGGGCCGAGTGCGGCGCTACCGAGTGCGACGTGACCCCCCCGAAGCGGGGCGCGGCGGTGGCCCCCGGGGGTGACCGCCCCTACGGGCGCGTCAGCGAGGGCGGCGGCCCCTGGCCGGCGATCCAGCGCCGGGTGGCGGCGGCGTAGGCGTCGGCGCGATCGGCGGACTCGGGCGCCGTGCGGCCGCCGTCGGAGCGCCGGGGGGGCGGGCTGTCCGGGGCCGGGCCGACGACGACGAGCAGCCCGGCGACGCCGAGCGCCACTACCACCGGGACGGCGACACCGAGGGCGATCGCCCAGGGCGGGAGCGGAACCTGGTCAGGCTCGAGGCCGGCGCCCCCCGAGCTGGCCCGGTCGACCCGGCGGGGCGGGCGCTCGCCGGGATGCCCCCACGCGTCGGGGCGCTCGCGGCGCTCGCGGCGCTCGCGGGCGGCGCGGCCGACGACGACGAGCCCCCCGCCGGCGCCGACCGCCACCACCACCACCGGGACGGCGAGGGCCAGAACGATCCCCCAGGGTGAGCGCGGCGCCGGATCAGGCTCGGGCCCGGCTCCGCCGGCCCTGGGGCCGTGGCCGGCGGTCCCCCAGGGCGGGAGCGGGCGCTCGACGGGGAGGTCCGTCACCGTGGCCCGGCGCTTCCGGGCAGCCCAGGCGTCGGCGAGGGCCAGGAGCGAGGGCGGGCGCGGCGCCGGGGCAGACTCGCGGCCGGCGGCGCCGAGGGCCAGCGCTCCCCGGAGCGGCGGGCGCTCGGCCAGGCGGCCCGGAACCGTGGCGCGGCGCTCGCGGCGCTCGCGGGCGGCCCGGGCGTTCGCGCCGCGGCACGCGGCGCATGAGCAGCCGGCGTGGTAGCAGCTCCGGGTGCCATGGGTCCGGCTCACAGTGCTCCCCAGAGCCGTTCGCGCCACGAGGCGACGGGGCGCGCGGGCGGCTGCTCGGGCCGGAGCGTCCCGCCGCCGCCCCAGAGCCGTTCGCGCCAAGGGGTGATGGGGGGCGCGGGCGGCTGCTCGGCCGAGGGGGGGGTGCGGAGCTGCGCGGGCTCCGCGTTGTGGGCCTTGCGCGCCGCGAGGTCTTCGCAGATGGCGCGGACCTTCTGGCGGAAGTAGGCCTGGGTTGCGCGGTCCTGCGCCCGGATGCCGACGGCTGGCCGCGAGGGCGGGGGCGCGGCGGGGTCGGACACGGTCACCCCCGGGCCTTGCGCGCCTGCGCACGGGCCAGGCGCCGCCGCTCGGCGGCCACGGCACGGCAGGCGGCGTGGCCGCAGCCGGAGTTGTAGCAGGAGGCCCGGCCGTGCCAGTCGTAGCGCCCCTCGGGATGGCGCCGGCCGACCCCGCGGCGCCACCGCTGGCGGGCAATGCGGGCCGTATGGGCCGACCGGCAGTCGTCGCAGCGGCAGCCGGCGCGATAACGGGTCGCGCTCCCGTGCGGCTTCGGCCAGTCCGCCCACGTCGACATGGGTTCAGGGTAGCGCGAGGGCTGCGACGGCCCGACGCGGCGCGGGGCGCGGGGGGTCCACGGGAGTGCACGGGCGCCAGGCCGTCCTGATGGGCCCCAGGGGCGCTCGTGGGCATCCCTGAGGGGCCGCGAGCCGGCGCCGAACGGCCGAGGACAACGTGGCCCGTCCTACTCGGCGTTGTTCTCTCACAGGCGATCGATCTGTGAGGAGAGTTGGCGGACCTGGGCCTGTCGTTTCACGATCTCGGTGTCAAGCTGCCGCTCGGCGACATCCCACCTACCCCGGCTCCTCAATCCACCACGGACAATGTCCAGGATCGGCGACAAGGCGTCGTCCGCCGCGGTACCTACCATCCACCGCCGCAGAGAGCGAATGAATCGCTGTTTCATGTATTTGAGATGGGCAGGCGCGCTGCCGTCCATCTGCCCAGCCCGGGCGGACTCGTCAGCGCCCCGGAGTTCAAGAAAACAATCGAGGCTGTCATGAATCGCGTCGATCTCCCGTGCAATCCGCGACCTGTGCTCGTAAAGCATTGATGCTTGGAGTATGCGTCTCAGCTCCCGCGTAGCCGCTCGACCCTCCCGAACGGACTTCCATGCAAAGACGAGGGCAACCAGTGCGGTGGATGCGGCAACCGCGGCCGCAACCGCAGCGACAACCTCAAGAGCCTTCATAGCCTTGCGGTACCAGCTCCCCACCCACTCCGACTCGGCGTCGCGCTAGACCCAGCCACGTCCATGGCGAGCTGCGCGCGCCAGGGGGTAGCGGGGGCCGGGGCCCCCCCGCGCCGGGGCACGCGCAAGCGGATGCGCCTCCGCCCCCGGATCGTGTCGCGAATGGACGTGGTCACGCGGGGACCTCCGTGTGTGGCCGATGGCCGGTCCGGGCGTCAGTCCCGGGCCGGCCCCTCCGTCGGGATGGCCGAGCGGGCGTCCGCGGCCGGGACCGGCCGCGCCCCTGCCTCCCCCGCGCTCACGGCGCGGCCCGGTCGCCGCGGCCCCCGGCCGCGAGCTGGGCGGCGAGCGCGCGCCCCTCCCCGACCGGCAGGTGGGGCCAGATTCGCCCCAGCCCGGCGGCCACCTGGCGGCCGGCGAGGGTGAGGGTCAGCCCATCGGCGTGGTGTTCGACCCGGCCGCGGCCCACGCCGACCTCGAGGGCGGCGAGCTGGGCGCGGTCGAGGCCGGCCACCGTGAGGACGGGCTCGGGGGCGCCGGCCAGCCGCAGCCGGCCGCCGCGCCAGGCGTCGGCGAC
>JAJYVV010000272.1 GCA_021791815.1 Bacillota bacterium
GGCGGCGACGTCGCGCGCCTGACGGCGGCGGCCGTGCTCGAGGCCGCCGCGGCGGGGGAGCCCGCGGCCGCGGGCATCCTGGCGCGGGCCGTCGCGTACAACGGGTTCGGCTTCGTGAACCTGCTCCACCTGTACAGTCCCGGCCTCATCGTCGTGGGCGGGGGCCTGACGCACGCGTGGGACGCCGCGATCGCGCCCGCGGCCGCCTGGGCCCTGGGGCACGCGATGCGCCGGGCCGCGGCCGCCTGCCGCATCGTGCCCGCCGCCCTGGGCGACCTCGTCGGCGGGTTGGGCGCCGCGGCGCTCCTCCTCCCCGCCGATCCGGTCGGCTAGGCCCGGTCCGGGTCGCATGGGCGGTGCGCGCGGGACGCAGTTGGGAGGCTGGCCTTGCTGCCGCCCCACTTCTGGAGGAATCTGGACTGGCCCCTGCTCGCCCTGGCCTACCTCGCCTCGGCCGCGGGGCTCGTGGCGATCGCGGCGGCTTCCGGCACGAGCTTCCATGACCCCGCCGCCCTTTACTACCTGAAGCGCCAGGTGGCGGCGATCGTGCTGGGGACGGTCGTCCTGGCCGTCGCGGCGGCCGTCGACTACCACGCGGTGGCCCGCTGGCACCGCATCCTGTATGTGCTGATGGTGATGATGCTCCTGGCCGTGCTGGTCGCGGGGCGCCACACGTACGGCGCGCGGCGCTGGATCTCGGTCGGAGGCTTCGAGCTGCAGCCTTCGGAGTTCGGCAAGCTGATCCTGGTCGTGACCCTGGCGGCCGTCCTCGCCCCGGCCGCGGGCCAGGTCCGCCGCTGGCGACAGACGCTGGTGCCCGCGGCCCTGGCGGTGGTGCCGGCCGCGCTGGTGGCCAAGGAGCCGGACCTGGGCACGGCCATGGTGTTCGGCGCCGCGCTGCTCGGTGCCCTGTTCGCCGCGGGCTTTCCGGGCCTACGCATCATCGGCGTGACCGGTCTGGCCGCGGCGGCGGGCGTGGGCGCGGTGGTGGCCCACCTGCGCTGGCACGTTCCCCTGCCGCTCCACGCCTACCAGTTGGACAGGCTGCTTTCCTTCCTCAATCCCCAGGCGAACGCGCAGGGATCGGGCTGGGAGATCCTCCAGTCCGAGATGGCGATCGGCTCCGGCCGGTTGTGGGGCACCGGGCTGTTCAGCGGCGGCGTGAACAACCAGCTCCAGTTCCTGCCCGAGGCCAACACGGATTTCATGTTCGCCTCCATCGGCAACATCGGAGGCTTCATCGGCGCCTGCGGCGTGCTGGCGATCCTGGCGCTCATCGTCTGGCGCGCCCTGCGCTGCATGGGCACCGCCGGGGACGCGCTGGGCGGCATCATCGCGGGCGGCATCGCCGCCGTCCTGGGGTTCCAGACGGTGCTCAACGCCGCGGTGGCGGTCGGCGTCGTTCCCGTCACGGGCGTCCCCCTGCCGTTCTTCAGCGCCGGCGGCAGCGCCGTGCTGGCCAACTTCATGGCGGTCGGCGTCCTGCAGAGCGTTCGAACCCACCACCGCCGCCTGCAGTTCTGAGCGCCCGGGCGCAGCGTGTCAGGGCGGCGGCGCGTACCGCTCGGCCAGCCGGGCGAAGGCTTCGCGGCGCTCCTCGATCACGCGCTCGACCTCCTCGGCCCCTTCCGGGGAGGCCTCCGCGCGCGTGTGGATGGAGCCGATGGTGTCGCGGAGGGTCTCATCGAGGAAGTCGAGGATGGCCTCGCGGGTCAGCGGGCCGTAGGCCCCCGCGGCCGCGCGCCGCAGAAAGCCCTCCAGGCCCATCGCCGGGTCTTCGAACATCGCTTCCCGATAGGCCTCGCGCAGCGCCCCCATGCCCCCGCCCCCCGCGGCCAGCATGCGGATGGCTGGCGGAGAAGGCAAGCCGCGCCGCCTTTTGACGCACCCGCCGGCCGCGCCTACAATTCCCGGCGAGCGGTGGGCCCGTCCGGCCGCCCCGGGGAGGGAGGTTCGCGCTTGGACGACGGCATGCGCCGGCCGCTCCGCTACGACGCGGCCAAGGTGGAGCGGGCCGTGCGGTTGCTGCTGGAGGCGATCGGCGAGGATCCCGAACGGGACGGTCTGCGGGAGACGCCGGCCCGGATGGCCCGGGCCTATCAGGAACTCTTTTGGGGCGTCGGCCGTTCGCCCGCGGAGGAAATCGACAAGTTCTTCGAGAGCGGCACGGAAGAGATGGTGGTCGTCCGCGACATCCCCTTCCATTCGATGTGCGAGCACCACCTGCTGCCCTTCATCGGGCGTGCCCACGTGGCATACATCCCCAGCGACGGCCGCATCACCGGCCTCTCCAAGCTGGCCCGGGCGGTCGACGTCGCGGCGCGGCGGCCGCAGGTGCAGGAACGGCTGACCGCCGAGGTCGCGGACGCCGTCATGGCGGCCATCCGTCCCCACGGCGCCCTGGTCTGCGTGGAGGCCGAGCATCTGTGCATGACCATGCGCGGCGTCCGGAAGCCCGGGACACTGGCCGTGACCTCGGCGGTGCGCGGCGTGTTCCTGGAGGATGCGGCGACACGCGCGGAGGCCTTTGCCCTGCTCGGACGGGCCCATGCCTGAGGCGACCCGGTCCCGCCGCGGGGCGCACGGCGCCGCCGGCCCGCCGGCGGCGCGCGCCCTGCCGAGGACGGGCCCCGCCGACGTCGCCCGAGGCCGAGGCCATTCACGCCCGCGTCGATCAACTGAGCAAGCTCGAACTACGCGAGGTCATGACCCCGCGCGTCGACGTCGCCTACCTGGTCACGCCGGTCACCCCTGAGGCGATCGCCGACGCG
>JAJYVV010000273.1 GCA_021791815.1 Bacillota bacterium
GGCCGCCCGCGGCACGGCGTCCGCCGGCGCAGCGGCGCGGGGAGCGCCCGCTTCCGCCGGCGCGGTGCCCCCGGCCTCGCGCCGGGCGGTTCCGCCGGCCGTCTCCCTTCCGGCGCCCGCCGGGGCGCCCGGCGTCGTCGCGGCCCCCTGAGGACCCGCGAAACCCGGAAAGGTGGCTGACTGGCTTGCGCGTGCCGCCGGCCCCGCCCCGTCGCGAAGGGCCGTCCGCCGGCCCAGGCGGCGAGCGGTCCACGGGCCCGGCCGGGGAGTCCGAGGGCCCCGTTGCGGCAGCCGCGCGGCGGATCCTGCGCGAGGTGGCGGGCACGGAGGAAGTCCTGCGCGACCCGGACCTGGCCCTGTATGGCAGCGGACTGTTGGACTCGCTCGCCACGGTGGGTCTCATGGCGGCGCTGGCCGAAGAGCTGGGGATCGAGGTCTCCCCGGCCGAGTTCGATGCCGCGGCGTGGGCGACGCCGCGGCGCTTCGTGGCGGACGTCTGCGCCCGGTCCGCCGGGGGCCCGCGGCCGTGACGGCGGCCGGCCGCGACGGGCCCGAACCCGGATGGGGCCGCCGGCTGCGCGCCTTCGCCGACCGCGATTACGTGCGCGGCCCGTTGTTGGTCGTGTACTACCTGGCCCTGATCTACGTCCTGATCCGCCTGTACGGCGGACCCCGTCCGGCGGCGCCCGTGCCCTTCATCTACCAGGGGTTCTGAGTCGGAGGCGGGACGGGCCTGGGGCCAAGCCGGGGCGTCCGGCGGGCCCGCCGCGGGAGGGGGCAGGGCCGTGGAGCGTTGGGCGAGCGTCCCGCCGGGCCGGGCCGCGGTCGTCGGCCCCTGGGGCACCATGACGTACGCGCAGTTGCGGCGCCGGGCCCGCGACCTGGCCTGGGGCATCGCCGAGGCGCGGCCCGGGCCCGGACCCGTCCTGGTCTACGGGCACCAGGAGGAGGGCGTGGTCCCGGCGCTGTGCGCCTGCTGGAGCCTCGGACGGCCCTATGTCCCGGTCGACGTGTCCTGCCCGCCCCTCCGGGCCGTGGAGATTGCCCGGAGGGCGGGTGCCGGCGCTGCGCTGCTCGCGGCGGAGGCCCCCGCGGAGCTGGCGAGCGGCCTGGCGGCCGCGGGCGCCGTCGTGGTGGCGGGCGCCGCCCCGGCAGGACGCGGGCGGTTACCGGGCGCGGGCCGGCCGGGAGCGGGCGACGGTGCCCAGCCGGCCTACGTCATGTTCACCTCAGGGAGCACGGGGCAGCCCAAGGGCGTGCCGGTTCCCCGCTCGGCCGTGCGGCATTTCGCCGCCTGGATCGGTGAGGTCGCCGCCGGACGGGATCCCGGCGCGCCGCCGGTCCCCGGGCCCGCCGCGGCCCCGGCGGACGTCGTGCTCTGCCAGGCGCCCTTCTCGTTCGACCTGTCCGTCATGAGCCTCTGTCTCGCGCTCGGCCGGGGCGGCACGCTCTTCCTGGTGGGCCGGCGGGAGGTCGCCGACCCGCCCGCCCTGTTCTCGGCCCTGCGCTCCTCCGGCCTGACGGTGTGGGTGTCGACGCCCTCGTTCGCGCGGTTCTGCCTCGCGGAGCCGTCCTTCGCCGAGCCCATGCTGCCGCGGCTGCGCCGCTTCCTCTTCTGCGGCGAGGCGCTGCCCGCCGCCACCGCGCGGCGCCTGCTCGAGCGCTTTCCCCGGGCCGAGGTTTGGAACACCTACGGGCCGACGGAGGCGACCGTGGCCGTCACCGCCGTCCGTCTCACGCCCGCACTGCTGGCGGGCGGCGACCCCCTGCCCGTCGGGCGGCCCGCGCCGGGGGTACGGGTCTGGGTGGCGCCGGAACCCGGCGACGCGGCGGCAGATCCCCTCCCGGAGGGCGAACCGGGCGAGATCGTCATTGCGGGGCCCCAGCTGGCCGGCCCGTACCTGGCCCCGGCCGCGTCCGGCGGCTTCGTGCGGCTGCCCGCCGCGGCGGGCGGCGAGCGGGCCTACCGCAGCGGGGACGCCGGGGTGGTGCGCGCGGGGCTGCTGTACTGCCTCGGCCGCCTGGACCGCCAGGTGAAGCTGCACGGCTACCGCCTGGAATTGGAGGAGATCGAGCACCACCTGCGGCGCCTGCCCGGCGTGGGCGACGCGGCGGCGCTGCTGGTGTCGCGCCGCGGCATCCCGGACCACCTGGTGGCCTTGGTGAGCCCCGAGGCCCCGGCGACCGCCGCGGCACAGGGCGACCCGTCCCCCGCCTGGCGCGCGGAACTGGCGCGCCACCTGCCCTCCTACGCGCTGCCCCGGCTGATCCGGGTGGTGGAACCGCGCGACTGGCCGCTGACCGCGAACGGCAAGGTCGACCGCGCGGCCCTGGAGCGGATGCTGTGATCCCCTATCTCAACTTCCTGTACTTCCTCCTGCTGCTCTATCCCGGGCTGCCGGCCCTCGTCCTCGGGTTCGCCGGCGGCCTGCGCCCGTGGTACCTGCTGCTCGCCACGGCCGCCATGATCGCCGTGCAGTACGGCGGGGCGTTCGGCGCCCACGCGGCGGGCGGCCTCCGCTGGCTGGTCGGCTTCGGCGCGTACGAGACCCTGCTGGTGTATGGGTTCGCCGCGCTGCGCCGGCGCGGGCGGCGGCGCGCGGTCTTCCCCGCCGCCGTCGTTCTGGCCCTGGTGCCGCTGGTCGCCGTCAAGGTGGCTCCGTTGCTGCCGGCGCACCGAGCGCCCGCGGTGCTGGCGATCCTCGAGCCGGGCCGCGCCGCATCGGCGTCCAGCGCGGCGCCGAGCCGCCCCGCCCCGGACCCC
>JAJYVV010000083.1 GCA_021791815.1 Bacillota bacterium
GTTGCATCGGTGTTCATTCCGGAGCCACCAAAGCCGGCCTTATCCCCCGCCCACGATAATCTCGGGTCATGTAGAGGCTCTTGGTCGGGGGACGACGCAGACCGCCCACGCCTGGATAAGTAGCCCCCGTCATGCGCGCAAAGTTCAGCCAAGACCCGTTCGCCTTGGCCTGCCCGTCGTCTCCCGCCCCCCTGCCAAGACTTGATGGACGCGCCACCAGAAAGGTTCAGGCAAAAGGTCGCTTGGGCGCGAGCTCAGGCGTCCACGCCTGGTATCCGGATATAAGACGACTCATGGCTCGGAGGGCCGTCACCAGTTCGGCCCGTCGCCAGCCTTCTCTTATATGCCGAACATTTTCCCTCCAAAGCCATCCCTTGACAATTGGGCTTCCTTGGTGCTTGTGACACAGCGCCCCTCGGGCAAACGCATATCTCAGCAGCTTGTCGGGATCGGTGTTTCCTGGGTGAATGATTGTCGGGTACGAGACGCGAACGCATTCCCAACCCCCAATGAGCAGGCGTATAATCACGTCGATGTCTTCGTCTGCGGGATAGCGGGCGCCAATGCCAAAGCGTTCATCGAAGCCAGCCACCGACCGCAGCGCCTCGACACGGAAGGCGAGGCCGGGCGCAGCAAGTCCCTTGGTTCTAATCAGATTGCCATGAATCCTGAGGCTTGGCAGTTCGCTGGTGAGGCGGCCGTCGTCACCAGTCGTGGCTAAGGGAAACACTACGACGCCGACGCGCTCTGAGGAAGCAAGGAGGCAGTGGCACACACCTTGCAGCGCCACGTCATTCGGGTAGTAGCAATCGTCGTCCGGAAACATAACCCACCCCGCTGCAGATGCGCGTTGTAATCCTACATTTCGCGCCCTAGCGAGTCCGGGTATTAGCCTGACAATGGTGACCCGAGAGTCGTCCACTAGGGCTCCGAGGGCCCTAAGCACCGGCCCCGCGTCGACGTTCTGGTCGACCACGGTTAGACGCCAGTCCTGATCCCGCTGGTGCTCGAGCGACGATATGTACCGGACCAATTGCTCCTGCCGATTCAACGTGCATAAAACGAGGTCAAGCATCAAGTGTCCTCCCCAACCGGTGTTGCGTCTCCCTTGCCACATCGCCAGTGCGGCGGAGGGGCTGGCGCCGAATCAATGAAGCGCTGGGCCTTGCACTATTGCCGGCAGGAGTTGCCCGGGCGTCGCGAGTCCCGGTACTTGCCGCGGCTGCTGAAACCGTCAGCAAACACTGCGGTGCCCGTACCTCCCCGATGGCCTCGCCCACCCACGCCGTTTGCCGGTTGGCCTCCGCCGCCCGGACGCTCCGCGATAGCACCCTACACCTGTGAGACTCGTCATATGTGTTTACCCGCCTGCCGGCGGATTGCCATGGGATGCCATCGCCTAGCACGGGCGATGTCTTCATCGGCGTCCCTGGCCCGCGAGCGTACGGAGACGCGCTCTGGCGCAGGCTCGATAGTGATTCCACATGTCCATCAGGATTGCTCAAGGCTCATCGCCTTCGATCACCGGATGTCTCCTTCTATGACAAGGGATTCGATCTCGGATTCCTACGTGTAGTCGCCCGCGTCCATCAAGGGAGGGACAGGCAGGGCACACCCTGCGATTACACGCGCGGGGCATGCACGTGGCCCAACCCGATTGCGCCCGCAGTGCAGAGGACCATCGACACCAGGATGAGCAACCCGTGCTGCCAGCGGAACCGCCTACCCGCACCGAACATAAGCAAGGCGAGGAGCAGCGGCGTATAGTCTAGGCTGAAGCGGTTGCCGAACTGCCCCGCGCCATTCGCATAATACAAGACCTGTGGGACGGCGGTCGCCGCGACCGCCGTTAGGGCGAGCCAGCCCCTGCGCCGGCGGATGTCGGCCTCCAACGCATATAGAAGCGCAGGACTTGTCAGGAGAAGGCTCTGTCCATTGATGCTAAGGGTTAGATATGGGAATATGCCGTTGTAGTTCGGTAGTCCTTTGAAGGCTGGAGCGAGGAAGAACATGCTATACAGTTGCCATGGGACGTGCTTGAGGCTGAACATGCCTTGCGCGAAGGAGGCGCGAAAGGCGGGATTCATGAGGATGTGCGAGTACCCCGTGTCGAGCGGATTCCCGGTCCGGGCCCAGTTCCACCACAGCTGAACAAGCACGGCCGCGGCGACGGGCCCGAGGAAGCCGGCGAGGCGGCGCCACGACCAGCGCCGCTCGCGCCAGAAAAGGAACGGCAGGCCCAAGGCGACCGTGTTGCGCGACAGCAGGGCCGCCCCGAAGAAGGAGCCGACCAGCACCGGCCGGTTCGGGCCGAAGCTCTCGCGGAGCGCGAGGAGGTAGAAGAACTCCGTCACGACCTGGACATAGTACCAGGGCGTGCCGGTCGCCACCGCATACCAGAACACGGTGCCGAACGCAAACAGCGCCGTGATCCACAGTCTGACCCCGCGGCGCAAGCCGGCCCGCTCCGCCATTTGATAGACGAAGAGGGGGCAGAAGGCGCCGAGGATTGCGCAGAATAGGCGCACCGGCACCGCCAGAGGGCTCTTGAACACGGCGACCAGCGGGAGCAACAGGAATGCTCCCATCGGGGGAAAGAAGCTGGCCCAATGCCCGCGGTAATACATCATGTCCAGGCTGTCGCCGGGCGGAGGTGGCGGCGTGAAGATATGGCCGTGCAGCAGGGCGGCCGCTTCCCAGGCGTTGTGATCAAATCCGCCCGACTGCGCGATGCTGGGCCACACGCCTCCGATGTATAGCCAGGCCGTCACCGCGAGAATCAGCGCGGCGAGGCCCCAGCGCAACCAGAGGGGCTCGGCCGGGCCGGGGACCGGGCCTGTCTCGGGCGGGAAGTCCGCGACGAGGTCGGTTGGCCGGATGGCCAGGGCGGCGGCTACGGAAGGGGGCAGTGCGGACAGCGCGTCGCTGGCGGTGTGCGGGGCGATGTCCGCCGGGGCCGGGGCGGGCGCCGAATCCATCCAGGGCCTCCTCACGGTCGGCTGCTTGCCGACGGGCGTTGCCGCAGCTCGGAATCTGCGGCTGGGCCGGGGGCTGGGGACTCGAGGCGCCGGAGGCCATGGCGCCGAACTTCCGCCGGGGCCGGCGGCGGGGCTCGCTCCCACGGAGCGCTCTGGGGCCAGCCTTGGCCGCCAGGGAGCGAGCTCGAGGGCTAGGTCGCGAACAGGGCCGATCCCATCGAGTCCAGGGCCGACCGGTGCAGCCGGTAGTACGTCGCGCGGGGAATCTGGAGTCGTTCCGCCAAGGCCTCGTGCGACGTGCCCTGCTCGACATAGTAGATCAGGAGCACCTTCCGCTGCAGCTCGGAGAGCGGGCTGGAGCGCACGGCGTCGAGGATCCAGGCTTGCAGGTCTGCCGACCCTCCGCGGCCCTGATGCCGGGTCCGGTAATACTCCATCGCCTGCGTCGCCTCCAGAACCTCTGGGCGCCCGAAGGCGACGAGGGCGTCCCGGGCAACGTCACCGGAGTCCGCGGGCTCCGGGCCCGGTCCGCGCCGTGCCAGTTCCCGGAGCCAGCCGGGGTACCCGTCCGGGGTGGCCCACGTATCCAAGAGCCACGCATCAGGCTCGTCGAGGCCGCGCGGAGCCGTGCGCTGGAAGCCCAAGGCCGACAGAGTCCAGGCTGCGGCCGCCCATGTGGACAGTCCCGCGGCGTCGAGGCTCACGCGGGAGGTGCCCGCCAGCAGGGCGCACACCTCCCGAACCAAGACTGCGACCACCGGAGCAGCCGTTGCGGCGGCAACGCCCCGGACCCGTCCGAAGAGCGTTCCTCCGGGGCACGCGCCAGGAGCCCCGACGGCCTGCGGCCATGTGGTCCCAACTGCGGACGGGTCCGGCGGCGCGAGGGTCATCATACCGAGGCAGGACCCACGTGCGTCAGCGATGCTGAGGCACCAGCCCGCGGATCCGCCTCCGGCGGCGCAGATGCGGCGAACGGTCCACGCACCGCGCTGTTCTTCTTCCGGGTGGAGTTCGCCATGCCACGGGGCGTCCCAGCTGGTCGCAGCGAAGGCCAACCAGTCCTCGGCGGGGTCATGGTCGAGGGCGGGCCCGGCGGCCCGCGCCACGAGGTGCGCCCGCATGCGGTCGCACCAACGCTCGGTCAGCCACGGGCGTTGCATGCGGGTCGCCCGCGCCAGCGCCGAGCGCAGCCTCGGCGGTAGGGCGGGGCGGCCTCCCGAACTGCGTGAGGCGGCCAGATCCACGAGGGCCGGCCACCCGGCCTCGACCGCCCCGCGGCCGAGGGCGGCGATGAGCGCCGCCCGGTCGATGTGGGGAAGCAGGCTCGCCGCGGCGACGAGCTCGTCCCGCCCCTGGGCCCGCCATGCGCGCCGCCGGGACCCCGGATGCAGCATATGCTCCAGGAGGAACAGAGCCGCGACGTCCGCCTGCCGCCGGGCCGCGCCGCCGAACCACTCGCCCTGAGCGGATGCGGCGGCGCATGCCCGTCCAAGCAGCCGCGGGTAGCCGCCCGTCACCGCGGCCACCGCCTCCCGCGCCCCGTCGTCGGCGACTCCGCGGCGCCGCAGGAACTCCGTGACCTCATCCTCGGAGAGCGGTTCCAGGGTTATGACGCCGACCGCCTCGGCCCAGGCGGCGGAGTCGGCCCAAAGCTCGTGTGGCGATGTCCGCCCCGCCAACACGACCGCGACCCCCGGCCCCAGACGCCCGATGAGTCGCTCCCGGACCGTGGGCTCCTCAGCGCCCAAGGCGTCATAATCGTCGATGACCAGCAACTGCGGCTGCCGCCGGGCAGCGTGGTTGAGGCGGTCCGCGACGGCGCTCGCGAGCGCCGCGGAGTCGCCGCTCGCCCCCCCAGGGAGCAGGGGCGTGACCGGTCCGCCGGCGGTGCGCTCTCCGGTACGGCGCCCGCCCGACGGCCGCGCCGTCGGCCGTATCTGTTCGGCCCGTAGGGTCTCGAGTCCCAGTGGCCGTACCCACCGTTCCAGGGCCCACAGTAGGGTGGACTTACCGATCCCGGGTGGTCCGCAGAAGTAGAGGGCCGTCGGCTGCCGGGGCAGCAGGACCAGCCGCTCGCGGAGCGCCTCGAAGCACCGCGCGCGACCCACGAACAGCCGACCCTCGTCGCCGTCCGCGACCTCCCGCAGAGTGACGGCCGGTCGGACCTCAATCAACAAGGTCACCTCTTGCTGGCGTCGGTCGGCAGCCGGGCGGCGGCCCCCCACACCCGGTGACCCCGGGGCCGGCGTGTCGCACGCGCGCCGGACGGCGCGGGGCTCATTTCCCCATGGATCGCCGCGAGCCCTCGCGCGGCAACACCCGATCATCCCGCAGATCCGCCCCGCAGCCCGCCGGGGGACCGCGGCGCGCTCCAATGGTTCGTGGCGGACCGCGCCAGGCGGCGGATTCCCCTGGCTGCCAGGCGTGGCGTGCGGATCGCCGCACCTGCCGCCCGGTGCCGGGTCGGGGATGCCCGTACCCAAGGGGCCGGTTCCGTCGGTCTCCCTCGGCGTATGTATCGCGAGGTGGGGGCGGTGCGCGAAGGGTACGTCCGCCGGGCGAGGCGTCAGTCAGGGGCTGGTCGGCGGCCGGACGGAGACCCGGCCGGGCGCAAGCGCATTTGGGCAGGGCGCGCACGGGATTGCCGCATGCGTCTTCCACGGATGGCGCGTCCCCTGTGAACGGGTCGGCTGGTCCGTCCGGCGGTGTCGGCAGAACGGCGGGCCGCGACATGAGCGGCGTCGGGGCGGCTGCCCCGACGCCGCCGTCACAGAGAGATAGGCGGAGGGGAAAGGTTGGTCCCTTCCCCTCCGCCTATCTGCTCGGCGCGTCGGTTGGTCAGCGCGGAAGGAGCCGCCCTCCGGCCTACTGTCCGCCCTGCTGCTGGCACTGGCCGCCGTTCTGCGTCCCCGGGGTGTAACCGAGGTTCTGGTTCCCTTGATCCTGTCCCCCGGAGTTCCCCTGGTTCTGCGTGTTCCCACACGAGCCGTTGTTGGTCGTCGCTCCCTGCCAGGAGCCGCCGCTCCACGATTGGCCCTGCGTCTGGCAAGACTGGGCGCACTGGTCGTTCATCATCTGGTTCCACTGGCCCGTCTGGCCGTTGTTCGACTGGCCGACCCAGTAGCTCATCTGCTGGTATCCCGAGCTGCCCTGATTCTGCACCTGGCACGATGAAAAGCTCTGTTGGGTCGACGTTCCCGCGCAGCCGTTGTCCGACTGCCCGCTGTTGTCTTCACCGTGGCCGTTGTGGTTGTTGCTGTGGACGTCGCCGTTCTGGTCGGGGTCTCCATTCCCGCAGCAGGCGGACGCAGACTGTCCGACGGTATCCTGGGTGCCGACATCCTCGCCATGGCCGTTGTGGTAGTTGCTGTTGACGTCGCCGTTCTGGTCGGGGTCCCCCGACCCGCCGGCGCAGCCCGGCGTGCTCGAGGTCACCACGCCAACCACGTCGTCCAGCCAGGAGACGACGGGCACCGTCTGCACGATGTCCGCGCTGTTCTGGATGTTGCCCGTCGCGGCATAGTCGACGAAGGTCATCTGGCCGTCATTCGCCGACACGAAGATTTGGCCGCTGCCATCGGCCCAGGGCAGATCGTAGACGTCGAAGTAACCGCCGGCCGCACCCGGGAAGCTGCCGCTCACGGAGCTGTCGGTGGCCGCGAGATTGACGCTGAGGCTCCCGACGACCGTCTCCGTGACCGGGTTGATCTGAAGGATCTCGCCGTAGCCGCCCTGGGAGCCGGCGCCGGACGTGATGAGATCACCGGAATACGAATCGTAGACCATGCCGTGGATGCCGGGGAGGTCGGTCAGGGCCGGGATCGGGGTCTCCTGCCCGGTGCTGAGGTTGATGGTCCCGACCGTGCCGGATCCGTTCGGATTCCCGCTGCTGTAGAAGACCTGGCCGTCCGCGAACACGATGGAGTCCACGGGTCCGCTGGCGGTTATGGGGGTTTCCTCCGTCGGCGGGTTGGTGCTGAGGTTGAGGACACCGATCACGTCGCCGCTGCCGACGCTGCCGATGTAGGCGGTCATGCCGTCAGGCGAGAGGCCCACCATGTAGGCGGTGGATGTCCCGGCGGCCACCTTCGTGTAGGTGCCGGAAGTCGGGTTGACGTCGAAGACATCGCCGGTGAATTGTCCGCCGACCAGCAGCGTGTGCTGGGGGCTGAACGCGATGCCGTCCGCCGCGGGGACCGTGGCGAGGTCCGTCGGGGTGCCGAGCGCCAACTGGCCGTGCGCATAGGAGAAGGATACGGTGCCCACGTTGCTTGGATCCCCGCCGCAGAACGCGGCCCCGGAGATCTTGACGGGACAGGGCCACCCTGAGGTGACGAACCGCGTGTAGTACAGGGTGCCGGACATGCTGGTGGCGGCGCCCTGACCGCCGCTGCTCGATCCGCCGCTCCACGCGAGCGCCAGCCCGCCGGAGCCGAAGGCAAGGGCAGCCGCCGCACCGCCAGCCAACAGCCAGCGCGACGCGCCGAGAACCCAAGGAACGCGGGTCGGCCGTCTCGTCATCCGCGAACCCCCTCCGCGTCGCCGAACGCATGCGACACGCGAACATCCCGAACGGCGCCCCGCAGGGGGCAGGCTCGATGATGGGCGCGGGCTGCGTTCGCGCGACCTGAATCTTGGCAATTTGACAATAATGCGCTGGGCGGGCGGGAACGCAAGTCCCAATTTCGGTCTCAACCCTGGGCGGAGGTCGGCGACGGTCTCCCGGCCCCGACCACCGGTCGAGGCCGGGCGGCTGCCGTCTGGCGCGCGGCGTTCGGCGCCCCACGGCCCCCGAGCGCGAGCCGGAGGCCAGCCCGGGGGCGGTCGAGGGGCAACGCGGCCGCCGCGTCCATGCGGGCTTCCGCGCTTCGCGGATCGGTCCGCACTGCCGGCGAAGGTCGGCCCGCCGGCCAGGGCCGCAGGTCGCGGCGTCCTCCGGCGCCTGGTCTCGGCAGGGCGCCGGTGTCGCCTCCTTGGCCATCCGGCCAGCGACCGGCCCCCCGACAGCGGCTGCGGGGGCCCGCGCCCCCCGACCTCGGCACGCCCGGCGGCGGCTGCGCCCCCGGGACCTCGGGATGTCCCCGCCCGCGCGGCCTCGCCATGCTCGGGGCCGGTCCGGCCGCCTCGCTGCGCCCGACGGCCTCCATCGCGGCGGAGGACGGCGTCCTCGGCTTGGAGGGAGCGGGGCGCGGCGGGCCCGGATTGGCCCCGGGGGCGGGCCCCCGCGGGGCGGACGCCGGCCCGGGCAGGCCCGCCGCAGGAGATACTTCCTCGCGCGCCTAATATCGCGGTATGGGTCGCGCGGCCGGGGCGCCGGCGCGATCATCTGCCACGCGGCCATGGAGTGGGGGCTCCCCGTGCGGATCGTCGGCCTCGATCAGAGAGCGATCGGTCAGCGGCTCGTGTACAACCTGGTGGATGCCCACGGTCGCGTGCTGCTCAGCGCCGGCACCCCCCTCACGTCGCGGTACCTCGCCCTGCTCCAGGGCCGCGGGTACGTATCGATCCCCGTCGAGGACGCCCTCGGCGGAGGCGCCGCTCCTTCCGACCCGATCCCCGAGCCCGTCCGCACCCGGATCACCGACCTGGTGGGCGACAGCGTCAAGAGGGCGGAACGCGGCCTGGTCGCCGTCACGCCGGGCATCCGCGCGGCCGTCAACGACGTGTTGGCCTGCCTCCTCAAGAGCTCCAACCTCACATACAACCTCCTGAGCCTGCACAGCCTTGAGGATTACTTCTTCGTGCACTCCGTGAACGTGTGTGTCTACTCCCTGGTCATCGCCGGAGGCCTCGCCCTCGACCCGGTCGATCGCCGCAGCCTCGGGATCGGCGCGCTGCTCCACGACATCGGCATGATCTACTACCGCGAGCTGATGGAGCGGCCCGGGGTCCTGACCCCCGAGGACCTGGCCCGCATCGCCCGCCACACGGAGGAGGGGTTCGAGCTCCTGCGCCGGCAGCAGGAGGTCGACCTGCGTGCAGCCCACGTCGCATTCCAGCACCACGAGCGGCTCGACGGCTCCGGCTACCCGCGGGGCATCGACGGGGACCGCATTTCGCCATGGGCCCGCATCGTGGCCATCGCCGAAGTGTTCGATAGCATCACCTCGAGCCGGACATACGCACCCACCAAGTCCACCGCCGAGGCCCTGGACCTCCTGGAGGCCGATGCGCAGGCCCAGAAGCTGGACCCGTACCTCGTCCGCTACTTCCTCCAACGGATGTCGCGGCATCCCGCCGGCACGATCGTCCGCATGGGGGACGGCGCCGTCGGGGTCGTGCTGCAGGGCGACGTGCCGGGTCAGGGCGCGGCCCAGGTGCGGATCGTCTCCAACGACGGGGAGAGACTCGAGCCGGGAACCCGGCAGGTGGAGGCGGACGGCTCCGCCCCGTCGGCCTCCATCGTGGAGAGCCTTCCGGACTACCCCGAAGCCCTCGCGGGCGCGGTGGAGGCGCTCCCCGAAGCCGAGGGGCTGGCCACCGGGTCCTGAATCCCGTCGGCGTGGGAACCCCCGGCGCCTGGCCCGCCGTCGGGCGGGGCGGTTCGACCGGCCTGCCGAACCGGCCGGGGCCGGCCGGCCTTCACGGCCGCTTGTCTCGGTCGGCGCCCGCCGGCCAGTCGAGATCCGCCGCGACTCCAGGGCCCGCGCGCCCTCCGGGGCGCGCCTCGTCGCGGCTCCCCCAACGCCGTCGTCGGTCTTCAGGCCCGGATCGCCACCCGCGCCACCGCCGGCCGGCCCTCACCGGTGGTCCCTGGCCGAGTTGCGTCGGCGCGCCGCGTGGGGACCACCGCCGCGGTGGAGCCCCTGTTCGGCATTCCCAACCACGACCGCCAGGGGCGGGGGAGTCCTGTTCGGGCGCATGCCTGCCGCGCCCGAACAGGATGGGTCCGCCATCTCCGCCGGCGTGGGGAAGGTTCGTGCGGCCGATCGCCGGAGGCCGCATCGATGGGCGCCCTCCCGCCGCCGTGACCGCCCGCCCACCCCCTCCGCCCTCACGGATCCGCCCTCCCTGCCGATACAGTCCGTGGCCGCCGCGATGGATCGCGGCCACAGCGCCACTCCCGGCCGACGGGGCCGGGGACTCATGGAGGAGTCGAACCCATGGTTTCCTATGCGGAGCCCCGCCCAGGGCCGCGCGGCGGTCGCGCCCGAGGGCGGTCTGCGTTCCTCGTCGGCTTGGGCCTGCTTGGCGGCGCGGCGGCCACCTGGAGCGGCGCGTTCCTGGCCCGCGCGCCCGAGCCGGGGCGGGTGCTGGGTCCATTCCGCGCGGCTTGGGCGGCCGCCATCGGCCCGGTGCCCGCCGCAGCCGCGGGGACCTCCGCACCGTCGTCGGCTCACGGGTCGATGACCTACGGTAGCTGGGGCTCCGGCTTCGTGGCCGACGCGCCGGCGGGCGGCGCGTTCACCTCGCTGAGCACCCGCTTCATCGCGCCACCCGCGCCGGCCCACGTCGCCTCCGGGTGGGTGGCGATCTGGGGCGGCATCGGTTTGAGCGCTTCCGGCGGCGACCAGCTGATGCAGGCCGGGGTGTCGATGCAGAGCACGGCCGCGGGGACGTGGGACGCGTCGATCCCGTGGTGGATCAACGAGCCGTCAACGCCGACGGTGCCCAACGTCATGACGGTGGGCGTCGCGCCGGGGGATACGGTGGAGGTCGATCTGGGGCAGATCACAGCCACCTCCTGGGGCTTCCGGGTGACCGACGTCACCACGGGCGCGACGGCCTACGGATCGTGCACCGATTGCGCGAGCAGGGCGGACACTGCCGCGTGGATCGTCGAGGATCCGACGGCGAGTTCCGGATCGGGGCAGACGGGCTACGCGGACCCGGCGGAGGTCCAGTTCCTCTCGGCGTCCGCCGCCATCAACAGCGGCCCCTCGGTCTCCCTGTCAGCCCTCGATTGGCACCCCCTCCTGAGGGCGGCGGGCACCGCCCAGCAGGGTCCGGCGGGCTCGGCGCCCGCCGCGGGAGGCGGCTTCACGGTCGTGGACCTGCCGTAGGGCGTGAAGCGGGACTGTACGGGGCGTGACCGGGCGCGGGGCGGTTCCCGCGATGGCGGAGCGGACGAGGGACCACGGGCAGGGGACGGCCGTCCCCTGCCCGTCCCGAGCGCCCCGCTGCTGCCGTTGCCACCGCCGCGAGCCCTGCGATCGCAACACCCATTCCATGGCCTGGACGCCGGTGTCGGCCCCACGGGTGACGGCCGCTGGTCCCATCGCGCCGGCGTTGCCGGTCCCACCGGGGACCCGCCAACCATTCCGCATGTCGCCCCGAGGGGCCCGCCGAATCGCGGAAGTGCGCGGCATGGGGCCCACGTCCCAGCCGTCGGGCAGTTCCGGTCCCCAGAAGGCCCCCGGCCGGGTGCGCAGGGGAACCCTCCGCCCGTGTCCAAGCCCACCTTCTCGATATGCCGTCCGTGCGAATGCCCCCGAGCAGGCGCGCCGCGAGGGGATCCGAGACGCCGGCCGTGCTGCACCTCACCCTCGGCGCGGCGGCCTTCTTCCTTTGGGCGGAGACGGGCCCGGGAGGCCGGGGCCCCGCGGAGGGGTCCCCGCCGGTGGCAGGCGGGCCGGACCTGGACCTCGGGTACCCGATGCACCCGCGTTGCTTGGATCCGTCCGCCCTCCTCGTCCGTCTGGCGGGGTCGCGGCCCACCCCGGTCGATCCGCACGGTCCGAGGCCCAGCCTGACGCCCCTCCGTCCCGTGGACGCCGCCAAGCCGCTGCCGACCGTGGGCGGCGTGCCCGTGCCGTCCCCGGCGGCCGGGGGTAACCCCGACGCCCTCGTGGAGCGCGGCGTGTGGGGCCTGTCCGGTCTGGGGCTGCGCATCGCCGACGCCGACCCGTGGCTGCGCCCGTTCCGTGTGCCGGGCACCCTCGTGGGGCTGGGGCCGGAGTGGAGCCTGTGGTGGCGGCTGGCCGCGCTCGTCCGGCGGCTCGTTGCCCGGGGCGCGCTGGTCCCGGAGTGCAGGGACGGGGTCCCGGGCTGGCATGTGGAGGGCGGGCTCGTGGACGACGCCGTCCTGGAGGCGATCGCCGCCGCCCTGCCGCCGGTCGCCATGGCCTCCCCGTCGTTCGCCGAGGAGATGGAGGGCTTCGTCAACGCGTACGCCGACGCGCTGGTGCGGCGACTCGCCGCCCGGACGCCGGAACTCGCACCCTTCCGCGCGGCCTCCGCCCGCGGCGGCGCGCGTTGGCTCGCCGCGGTGTTGGGCCCGCGCGGCATCCGCCTCGACGAGGCCATGGAGGGGGACCCGGGGGTCGCCGGCTGGCTCGCAGATCCGGCTCAGGTCCGCGGGCGCCCCGCGGTACTGCTGCGCGTCGACGAGCCGGCCGCGGAGGGGCCCGACGCCTGGCCCGTGCGGGTTTTCGTCGAACTGCCCCACGACCCCGGCGTCCTGACGCCCCTGGCCGAGGCCCGCGCCGCCCTGGGCGATCGGGCCGAGGCGTTCGGGCTCGGCCGGTGGGGGCCGCCACCCGCCGTCGAGAGGGGCCTGCGCCGGGCGGCCCGGCGGGCCGAGGCGCTGGAGGATTGGGACGTCGACGAGGCGGGCGGGGACCTGCGGCTGGGCGCCGAGGCGATATGGGAGCTCGTGACCGTGGCGCGGGAGCCCCTGGAGGCCGAAGGCGTGCGGGTGGTGGTGCCCGGGTGGTGGACCGCCCGGCCCAAGGCCCGGCTGCGGCTGCGGACTGCGGGGGCGGGGGCGGGGCTGCTGAGCGCGGAGGCCCTGGTCCGGTTCGAGTGGGAGGTGGCCCTGGGTAGCGCGACGGTGTCGGCCGAGGAGTTTGAGCGGCTGGTGCGGCTGCGCAGACCCCTCGTGCAGGTCGCGGGCGGGTGGGTCGTGCTGCCGCCGAACGCCGCCCGGACCCTGGCGGCCCGGTGGGCCGGCTGCGGGCCGAGGGGCGAGCTGCCGGCGGGGGCCGCGCTCCTCCTGGCGATCCAGGCGGAGGCGGACGCGGCCGCGGAGACGCCGGGGCGGCCGGCGGGGTCCGAGGAACGGGACGCGGAGGCCGTGATGGCCGAACCGGCGCTGCTGGGCGAGCTGCACGCGCTGGCGTCCGGCCCGGCCGAAGCCCCCGAACCCCCGGGCTTCCGCGGGACCCTCCGCCCGTACCAGCGGCGGGGGCTGGCCTGGCTGCAGACCCGCTGCCGGCTGGGCCTGGGAGCGATCCTGGCCGACGACATGGGGCTCGGCAAGACGGTGCAGGTGCTGGCGACCATCGCGGCGCGGAGGGTCGGGGGCGCCGCCGGCCCGACCCTGGTGGTGGCCCCGACCTCGGTCGTGGACAACTGGTGCGCGGAGGCCGAGCGCTTCGTGCCGGGCCTCACCGTGCTGGCGCACCGCGGGGCCCGGCGGCAGCTGGCCCTGGCAGTGGTGGACGCGGCCCTGGTGGTGACCAGCTACGCGCTCCTCCTGAGGGACGCCGAAGCCCTGGCCCAGGTGCAATGGGACGGCGTCGTGCTGGACGAGGCCCAGAACGTGAAGAACGCCTCGACCCAGCAGTCCCAGGCCGCGCGGCGGCTCCCTGCCCGGTACCGGCTCGCCCTGACCGGCACGCCCATCGAGAACAGCCTCTCCGACCTCTGGTCGATCTTCGCCTTCGTCCAGCCCGGCTACCTGGGCTCCCGCGAGGCCTTCCGCCGACGGCTCGGGGGCCCCGTCGCGCGGGGGAGCGCGGAGGCGGCGGACACCCTGCAGCGCCTCGTCCGGCCGCTGGTGCTGCGGCGCACGAAGGACGACCCGCTCGTGGCGGGCGACCTGCCGCCCAGGGTCGAGGTGGTGCAGCGCTGCCCCCTGACGGCGGAGCAGGCCGCGCTGTATGAGGCGGTGGCGCGGGACGTGCTGGGGCGGATCGGGGAGTCGCGGGGCATGCGGCGGAGGGCGGCCGTGCTCCTGGCCCTGCTGCGGCTCAAGCAGGTGTGCGACCATCCCGTGCTGTTCGCCCGCGACACCGGGCCCCTGGGCGGGCGCTCCGGCAAGCTGGCGCGGCTGGAGGACCTGCTCGCCGAGGTCGCGGCCGAGGGCGACAAGGCGCTGGTCTTCACGCAGTTCGCGGCGTGGGCCGGGCGGCTGGCGGACCACCTGGCGGCCGTGCTGCCCGGCGTGGCCGTGCTGCGCCTGGACGGTTCGACCCCGGTCGCCGAGCGCCCGGGCCTCATCCGGCGCTTCCAGGAGTCGGAGGGGCCCGCCGTGTTCGTGCTGTCGCTCAAGGCGGGGGGCGCCGGACTGAACCTCACCGCGGCGCGCGTGGTGTTCCACTATGACCGCTGGTGGAACCCCGCCGTGGAGCGCCAGGCCACCGACCGGGCGCACCGCATCGGCCAGGGGCGCACCGTGGTGGTGCACAAGATGGTCTGTCCCGGCACCCTGGAGGAGCGCATCGACCAGCTGATCCGCGAGAAGGAGGCCCTGGCCGCGAGCGTGCTCGGCGGGCCGGGCGAGGCGTGGCTGACGGAGCTCGACGACGCAGCGCTGCGCGACGTCCTCAGCCTGCGCCGGGCTGCGCTGCTCTGAGAGGGCGATGGGAGGGCGGGGGTTGGGGCAGGGGACGGGCCGCGGAACGGCAGGAACGGATGGCGACTGGGCCGGCGCCTGGACGGCGGCGTTCCTCGCCTGGGCGGGGGAGGACCCTGCCCTGGACGCCGAAGCCACGTCCGACTGGGGGGTGGCGCCCCTGCGGGCGTGCGGCGGCGTGCTGGAAGCCATCGCCGTCCGCCTCGACCGCTCGCGGCAACGGCGCCGCATCACCCTGCGGGTGGGCGGTCTGCCGCAGTACGCGATCGAGGACGGACTGCGGGCCCTCGGCGTGGGCGCCCAGGACCTGCAGGGCCCTCGGGGCCCGGAACTCCGCGGCCGGCTGGCCGCCGAGATCGCCCGGGCCCTGCCGGGCCGCGGGATCGGGCCAGCGGCTTTCACCGCCTCGTGCGACTGCGGGAAGGCGCCGCCCTGCGTCCACGTGCGCGCCGCGGCCCTGGCCTTCGGCGACTGCATCCGCAAGGACCCGGCGGAGCTGCTGACGCTCCTGGCGCCGGCCCGCCCGGAGCCCGGATCCGGCCCGCCCCGGCCAACCCCTGCGCCGGCCGGCGACGGCCCGCCGGCGGCGCAGGGGTTGGCGCGCGACTTTTGGCTCGGCCCCCACTTGGCCGACGACGGCCGGTGGCTCGCGGGAGAGCCGCCACTGCCCGGAATGCCAGCGGACGGCTGGCAGTCGGCCGGACCGCGGGTCGATCTGCCGGCCCGGATATCGCCCCCGGGGGCCTGGGTGGCGGACGGCGCCCGCATCGTGGCGGCGATGCGCGCCCTCTGCGCCGCCCTTCCTTCCCTCCACGACGGGCGCGACATCGAGGCCGACATCGCGGCCGTGGGCTTCGGCGTGCGGCGGGCGGAGCCGCCGGCACGCCCGAAGCCGGCGGGAGGGCATCCGGCACCGCGGCCCGACGCCACGGCCCGGCGCGGGGCACCATCGCCGAAGCCGCGGGGCGGAAGGAACCAGCGGAGGCAGGGGCCTCCGCCCCGCGGGGCGCGGACGCGCTGAGGCGCGGGACGGAGCCGGGACGCGGGGCCGCGACCCGCAGCCCCGGCCGCCGCCTGCATGCGCAGCGGCCCGCGGCGGAGGCGCCATGGCCCGGGCCCCGTGGCCATCTTCGCCGGCGACCACGCCCGTGCCGCCCGAAGCGGGCCCGGGGTCGCCTGCGGGCGGCCGCGTGATCCGCATCGTGGGGCGCTTCGCCCCCTCCCGGCGGACCCTACCTGCCGGAACATGCACCACCGGGGGCATGCCCTCGCGACCGTGCGCCTGGGACGGCGGGAGCGTCGGCGACGGCCCGTCTCAGGTCGGGCCCGGGCGGGCCTGGAGCCGTCGTCCCCGGGTGTTACGGCACAGCCGGACCCCGCGGGTCCGGCGCTTCCTCCGCTTCGTTCCGGTAGACGCGCCCGCCGGTGGCGGGATCGAAGTAGACGCGGACCCGGCGGCCGGTGGCGGGGTCCAGGAAGACCTCGTCGGTCCGCTGCAGCGTGGGCGACTCGCGGCCGGAGCCCCGGT
>JAJYVV010000084.1 GCA_021791815.1 Bacillota bacterium
CGCCTGGAAGGCGGCGCCCCGCGATCACTTCATCGGCTGGAGCGCCGCCGAGCGCCAGGCCGGCCTGCACCTGATCGTCAACAACGCCCGCTTCCTCTTGCTGCCCTGGGTGACGGTCAAAAACCTGGCCTCGAGCGTCCTCGCCCTGGCAGCCCGCCGCCTCCCCCTGGACTGGGTCCAACGGTATCGCATCCGGCCTGTCCTGCGGGAGACCTTCGTCGAGAGCGGCCGCTTCCGTGGCACCTGCTACCGTGCGGCCAGCTGGACCGCTACAAACAAGCTGCCCTGCCCGTCAAGGACATCTTCCTTTATCCCCTAGCCCCGGACTTCCGCCAGGTGCTCCGCTGTGCCCACCCCTCCCATACCGGCCTCACCGAATACGTACGCCCACCGAGTAGCCGCCGGCGAACGTCTTCCGCGAAACGAACGCGGTGAGTTTTGGCCGTTGGTCGAGCCCTTGCTCCATCTAACAGATGTCTAACAGCTGGGGCGGTCAGAGCTTTCTGAGACAATCGCAGCGCGAATACCTGGTTTTCGCAAAGCCATGCAGACGTTGGGGTGAATCCGTGGACGGTACAGGTGTGCGCAGAGTTGTCGGACTTAAAATCCCCTGCCGGTAACGGCGTGCGGGTTCGAGTCCCGCCCCGGCACCACTTGAGCCGCAAGGGCTTCCGGGCATGCGGTCCATCCTGGCCCTGCAGCCGCGCTTCTCCAAGGTCGCGGACATGCTGGCCCAAGCGGAGCCGGACTTGCTGGCCCACATCGACTTCCCGACGACACACTCGCGGCAGCTCCGCTCGACCAATGGACTGGAGCGGCTGAACCGGGAGGTTGCCCGCCGGAAGCACGTCGTGGGCATCTTCCCCCACCGCGACTCGGTCCTGCGCCTCACGGGCGCGCTCCTCGCCGAGCAGGACGACGAGCGGACCACCTCTCGCCGCTACTTCAGCGTCGAGTCCATGTCCCCGATCCGGGCGGACACGCCCCGGTTCCCGTTCAACCCAGAACATGCGCTCTCGGCGGCCGCGAAGGGGGTGGCGCTCGCGGGGTAAGATAATGGCACAGCTTACCGAATGCTTTGCAGGAAATCCTGTGGATTTTGCACCACCTTGAGAGACTTGGCCGTGTGGGGCGACGACATGACGCACGGCGGCCGGCATCCAATCAGGCCGTCTGCGTGGTATCCTGATCCAGCGGCCGCCGCCCGTTCCCGCCGTTCGTGTCGATCCGACCGGCCGGATGCACCCGGCCCAAGTGCCCCGCGGGGTTCTCGCGCGCGAATGCCCGGTGCGGAGGATGGCGTGGAGCGCCGCGTCGTGCCGCTGTCCCCGCGCCGTTTGGATCTCGTTCTCCTGGCCTTTTTCGTGATCAACCTCCTGTTCATCACGTATGTGGTGGATCTGGAGCAGTTGGTCATCGCGAACCCGCATCACTTCAGCTACCCGTGGTGGCCGCCGCGGCCAGCGGTGGACTTGGTCCATTGGTGGGGATCGCATTTCGACCCCGACCTCATGGCCCGCCCCGTGTGGTGGACGATGACGATTTGGATCGACGACCTCGGCTTCGGCCCTCTTTATGTGCTCGCCATCTGCGCGTATGTCCGTGGATGGGATTGGATTCGTCTACCGAGTGTCATCTATGCCTCCATGCTGTTCACCAAGGTCGTGATCATCCTCGGCGAGGAATACGCGGGCGCCACGCCATCCCCCCACTTCGCGGTGGTCCTCCTGGCCAACCTGCCCTGGCTGGTGTTTCCGGCCCTGATCGTCTATCGGATGGCGCACGGAGAGCATCCCTTCACCGAGGCCATCCCGCCGACGGTGGCGCCCGTCGCTCCAGCGCAGCGACGGCGGGAGACCGCCGGGGCATGACCGGCACGGAGGCGTTCCGCCGCCGCTACGGACCGTGGGCGGTGGTCGCGGGAGCTTCGGAGGGCCTGGGCGCGGAATACGCCTCGCAGCTGGCCGCGCGAGGACTGCATGTGGTGCTGCTCGCTCGCCGCCGGGACCCGCTGTCGGCATTGGCGGACCGCCTCGCGGCCGAACACGGCGTGGCGACGCGCACCCTACCCCTCGACCTGGCCCGGGCGGATGCGGGCGAGGAGGTCGCGGGGGCAACGGCCGACCTCGACGTCGGTCTTCTCGTTTACAACGCCGCCCTGTCGGTGATCGGGCCTTTTCTCGACTGCCCGCTGGACCGGCATCTGCTCGAGGTCGATGTCAACTGCCGGGGCCCGCTGATCCTGGCCCATCAGTTCGGCCGGCGCTTCGCCGCGCGGGGCCGGGGTGGCATCGTGCTCATGTCGTCGCTCAGCGCCACAATGGGGTCGGCCCTCATCGCCCACTACGCCGCAACCAAGGCATACAACCTGATCCTGGCCGAAGGGCTGTGGGAGGAGTGGCGTGCCGCCGGCGTGGCCGTGACGGCGTGCGCGGCGCCCGCCGTCCGCACGCCCAACTACGCCGCCTCCGCGCCCCGTGGCCGGCAGAGGGCCGTGGAGCAGTCGTCGCCGAGACCCTCGCCCCGTTGGGCGCGGGACCCCAGGTCGTGCCTGGGGCGGGCAACCGGGTTGCGGCCTTCCTTCTGCGCCGCCTGATGCCGAGGACCACCGCCATCCGCCTGATGGGCCGGGTCATGCGGAGCATGTACGGCGGGAAGTGATCGGGCCGGGGCGGGCCGCCCGTCCGTCCCGGATCCGGCCGGTCGAACCGCTACCCCTCCAGGTCGCCGCTCCGGATCGACGGGCACCAGTGCCGCTCGATATGTTCGACGACGAGTTCGGTGCCCCGCGCGTGGGATACATACGGGTGCCGCTCCGGGTTGTACATCGCGTCCGTGAGGTCGCGCACCAGGAGGCACCGCACCCCCCACCGGGCCATCTGGCGGATCCCGAACGAGCGGCCCAGGACGCACATGTTCGTGTGCACTCCCATGATCGCCAGCCGCTCGATGCCCTCGGCACAGAGCACGCTGTAAATCTCGCGGCCATCGTCCGAGACGAAGTCGGTGTCGGCGATCTCGATCGACGAATGCTGGCGGGTCCAGGCCCGGTACCATGGAGCCTCGCCGCTGTCGCATCCGCCGTCCGAGTCGTCGATGGGCAGCGGGGGATCACTCAGCGCCAGCGGCGCCGGGGGAGCGGTCCGCGCTGTGGCCAGGGCCCGGCGCCGGGCGGCATGGCCCTCGTACGCCGCCATCGTCTCCGAGGGCGCATGGATGATCCGGACGCCGCAGGAGCGCGCGGCGCCCAGAACCGTGTTGATCCGCGGCGCCATCTCGTCCACCCGCCGGGCGGCGCCCGCGCACCAGTGACGGTCCCACAGGTCGCAGAGGAGGATGGCCAGGCGCTCCGGCGCCACGTCCTCCTCCTGGTGCACCTCGGTCCAGGCGTCGCTCCCCTTCCAGATCTCGACGCGGCTCCTCAGGCGGAGCAGCACCGCGTCCACCCCCCTCCCGCCCGGGGCCGTCGCCGGCGGGCCTCGTCGACCGCGCCGCCCCGGACAGCGGTCTCAGGTTCCCCCATCCTCATGCAGCGCGTCCCCTCGGCGCAGGCGTTCCACAATCCCGACCGTCTGCGAGAAGGACCGCTGGGTTGGGGCGTGCGCGGCCGCGTACCGGGCCACGGCTATGAGGGCCACGCGACCCTGGGGCGCTCCTCCCCACTGACGCCATAGGCGGAGCCCGGCCTCCAGCATCTGGAACGTGTGGAAGGCCGCGTCCTCGCGGACCACGCTCTCCGCGAGGGTCGCGAGCAGGGGTTCGGGCGCGAGACCGAGGTCGTGGTGACGGGCGGCGATCCGCGCGGCCAGGTCGGCGTTGCCCTGGGCGTCCATGGCGCCGAGCAGCGCGGCGCAGAGGGCGTCAGAGCTGTCCGGCAACGCCGCCCCGCCGTCCGGTTCGGGAAGCCGCGCCGGGGGCACGTTGAGGAATCGATCCTGGTAGACCGACAGCGCCCCGTGCAGGACCGTCCGCACCACCTCGGGCGGCGCGTCGGCGCCGCACCGTTCCACGACATGGTGCGCCGCCTGGCAGTACGAGAAGGTGTGCAGGGCGGTGTCCCAGTCCCCGAACTCGTTGCTTGGCCCGAAGCGCGCGATCCGGAGGGCGGCGGCGTGGGCCACGGCCTGGGCGGCGGCCGCCGCAGGGCAGCCCGTGGCGAGCGCGTCGAGGACGGCGCGAACCACCCCACCCGGATCGTCTGCCAGGAGGGCCTCCGCCAGCGCCGCCAATCGGTGCGGCGGGAACCCGGGGGCCGCACCTCCCGACGTCGCCGCCCCCCGGCCAGCCCGCAGGGCATGCGGCAGTTCTTCCTCGCCCGCCGCGGCCAGGGCGACCAGGTCCACGGGACTCCGCCATGCGGCCGACTCGTCGGCCCCGCGGGCCGACACGACGTTGGGCACCACGGCGGCGAGCACGCTCCGCGCCCCGTCGCCGCCGCTCCAGCCCACCAGGTCCGCCAGTTCAAAGGCCTTGTTGGCGAAGTCCAGGGTGTGCCCCCCATCCGCATACACCCGGTCCGCGATGGCCGCGAACACGGGATCAGCGGCCGCGCCCGCATCGCCGTCGAGCAGAGTCAGGAGCGTCCGCTCGGCTCCGTCGCGGTGCCGCGAGGCGGCCCAGCGCCGCATCCACCGCCGTGCCGTGGCGGGGTCGAGGCCTTCCCGTTCGAGAGGCTGGCGCTCGCGATGGGGCACCGCGCCGGCGGTGTCCCCGGCGGCGCGGGACACACCCTGGGCCAGCGCGAACGCCGCCGTCCGCGCTGGGACCATCTCCGCGACATGCGCCATGGCGGTGAGGATCACGAGCCCGGAGCCGAACGCGTCGCGGTTCCGGACGCCGAAGAGGCCGGCCTCTGCCGCAAGGGACCGCGGCGGTACGCCGAGCGCAAGGAGGGACTCGACCGCCTTGACGATGACCAGCGGCACGTCGTGGGCCATCCCCTCGTGCAGGCGGCGCCGCCAGTACGCCTCGGGATCCCGCCGCGTGCGGGCCCGCACGTAGACGCTGTCGCCATCGACCCGCGTCTCGTAGGCCGGGGCATCGTCGGCCCAGAGGTCGAACGTGGACCCCGACCGGAGGTCGAAGCGGGCGTGATGCCAGTGGCAGATCACCACGCCGTCGTCGACGGTGCCCCGCGACAGCGGGAACCCCATGTGCGGGCACCGGTTGTCGAGCGCGAACACCTCGCCGTCGCGGTGGAACAGCACGACCGGCCGGTCGCCACCCGTGAAGACGGCCTGGCCCTCGGCGGCCAGGCGGCCGAGACTCGCGGCGCGCACCCATCCATCCCCGGCCTCGGCGCTTCCGGCCCCGGCCTCCGGGAAACCGGCGGCTTCCGTTCCCGTGACCGCCATATGGCTTCTCCCTCCCCGGCGTCCGGCCGGACCGCCGCGGGTTCGGGTGCGCCCGCGCACGCGGCGCCGGGCCCGTCACCGCGGCCGGCCATGGCGAGCCCTTCGCGGGAGCGGGCCCCGCGCCCTGCGCGAACGCCAGGGGGTGCCTCGGCGTTCGCGCCGTCACCCGGGGTGGACGGGCAGGGTCGTACCGGTGGAGCCCGCGGAGCGCTCGATGGCCAGAAGGCGCATCTTCACCGCCACGCCGCCTGGAGCCGAGAAGCCACCCGGCCGGCCCGCCGCGGCCACGACGCGGTGGCACGGGACGATGACGGCGAAGGGGTTCCGAGCGAGTGCACCGCCCACCGCGCGTGCCGCCCCGGGCGTTCCGCACCGGCGGGCCAACTCGCCGTACGTCACCGTGGCCCCCGGCGCGACGGCCCGGGCCGCCGCATACACGCTCCGGTCGAATGGCGGCACGGCCTCCATATCCAGCGGTACGTCGCGCAGTTCGGCCGCGTCCCCGCGCAGCAGGCGTGCCACGGCCGCGCATGCGCGCCGCACCGGTTCGGGAACCGGCGCATCCGCCATCCGGGGCCGCAGAGCCCGCAGCCGCGCACGGGTGGCATCGTCGTCCCGCCCCGGCAGTTGCAGGCCGACGATGCCCACGGGCCCCCAGGCGATGCCGCAACGGCCGAGTGCGGTGTCGAAGAGCGCCATGCCGTATGCCGGGGTCGCCGCGCTCATGGCTCCCGCGTCCACTGGATGATCTCCACCTCATTGCCGTCCGGGTCGCGCGTTCGCGCCGTGCGCGCCCCCCACGGCTCCTCCGTGGGCTCGCCCTCGAAGTGCGCCCCGCGTGCGGCGAGGACGGCGAGCGCGGTGCCGAGATCGGGGACGGCGAAATGCAGGTTGACGCCGGACGAGTGGCGGTCCTGGCCGCCCGCGTGAAGGCCCAGGCGGACCGGGCCGGCGTCCAGCCAGGCGAAGCGCGGGCCGAATCCACGGGCGGGCAGGCCCAGCACATCCCGGTAGAAACGCACGGAGGCCTCCATGTCTCGACAGAACAGAGTGACATACGACAGCGGCATCGGCGGCCCGTCCGACATGGCGCACGCGCTCCTTCCACCGGGGATCGCGGCGCTGCCTCGCGCCACAGGCGACCGCGGTCTCTCCGTTCCGGCTGCGCTCGGGGCGGGCGGTCACCGGCGTCCGGCGTCACGCCCTCCTTCGGGCGGGAAGGCCCGATCGAGTTCTTCCAACCACGCGGCCGCCGACGAGTCGCTGGGCGCGCGCCAGTCCCCGCGCGGGGAGAGCGACCCGCCGGATCCCACCTTCGGGCTGTTCGGCACCGCCGAGCGCTTGAACTGCGCGGTCTCAAAGAAGCGGCGCAGGAACACCCGCAGCCAGCGCGTGATGGTCTCGATCCCGTACTCGTGGCGCCCGTCGTCCGGCAGGAGATCCGGCCACTCGCCCGCCGCACGGTCGTGCCAGGCGTGGTGGGCGAGGAAGGCGATCTTGCTCGGCCGGTAGCCGAAGCGCAGGACATGATACAGGAAGAAGTCGTGCAGCTCATAGGGGCCGATCGCATCCTCGCTGCTCTGCAGCGCGGGCGGCTGCCCGTCCGCGGCGACGGCCGGCACCAGCTCCGGCGAGATGACGGTGGCCAGCACCGCGCGAAGCGCTTCAACGGCGTCCGGCCCGAACTGCCCGCTATCGACCACCCACCGCAGCAGGTGCTGGACCAGCGTCTTCGGCACCGACGCGTTCACGTTGTAATGGGACATCTGATCGCCCACTCCATACGTGCACCAGCCCAGGGCGAGTTCGCTGAGGTCCCCGGTGCCCAGCACCAGGGCGCCGTGCCGGTTGGCCAGGCGGAACAGGTGCGATGTCCGTTCCCCGGCCTGCACATTCTCGTAGGTCGTGTCGTACGCGGCCGCGCCGCCGGCGGCCGGGTGGCCGATGTCGCGCAGCATCTGCATCGCCGAAGGCCGGACGTCGATCTCGTGCGCGGAAACGCCCAGGGCCGCCATGAGGCGGCGGGCGGTGCCGAGCGTGTGGGCGCTGGTGGCGAAGCCGGGCATCGTGTAGGCGAGGACGTTGGTCCGGGGGAGGCCCAGGCGGTCCATGCTCCGGGCGGCGACGATCAGGGCGTGCGCCGAATCCAGGCCCCCGGAGACGCCCACCACCACCCGGCCCAGGCCTGTCGCCCGCAGCCGCGTCGTCAGGCCCTCCACCTGGATGCTGTACACCTCATGGCAGCGCTCCGCCCGCGTGCGCGCGTCGGCCGGCACGTAAGGGAATCTCGGCACGCGGCGTTGCAGCGGCAGATCCGCGCCGGCGAGGCCCAGGTCGAACTCGATGCGGCGCACGGCGCGCACCCGCTCGCGGTGATCGAAGGCGCAGTCGCCGTGACTGGTGGTCCTCAGGCGGTCGTCGGCCAGACGGTCGAGGTCCACGTCGGCCGTGATGAGCCGCTCGTCGGTGGAGAACCGGGGGCCCGCCTCGAGCAGGTCGCCGTTCTCGTAGATCAGGGCATCGCCATCCCACGCCATGTCCGTGGTCGATTCGCCGTGGCCGGCGCCCACGAACAGATACGCCGAGATGGTGCGGGCCGAGTGCGACGCGCAGAGCAGCCTGCGGTAGTCCGCCTTGCCGATGGTCACGTCGCTCGCCGAGAGGTTGGCCAGCACGGTCGCACCCGCGAGGGCCGCGTAGGTGCTCGGAGGGATCGGCGCCCATACGTCTTCGCATATCTCCGCGTGCAGCACGAAGCCGGGCAGGTCGCGGCTTGCGAAGAGCAGGTCGGCGCCGAACGGCACCGTGGCGCCCAAAAGGCGGATCTCCGGACCCACGGCGTCGCGGGCGGCGCTGAACTGCCGCTTCTCGTAAAACTCCCGGTAATTGGGGAGGTAGCTCTTCGGCGCGACGCCGAGCACCCGGCCGCGGTGGATCACCACGGCCGTGTTGAACAGCCGGCCCTCGGCCCGCAGGGGCGCGCCGACCACCACGACGGGCGCCAGGGTAGCGCTCGCGGCAACGACGGCCTCCAGACCCGCAAGCACCCCGTCGGTCAGGGCCTTCTGGTGGAAGAGGTCCTCGGCGCTGTATGCCGAGATGCCGAGTTCGGGAAAAGCGACCAGCGCGGCCCCGGCGGCATCGGCCTGCCGGGCAAGGGCCACCGTGCGGTCCGCGTTGTGGGCCGGATCCGCGACGCGGACCGACGGCACGGCCGCCGCGAGGCGGGCGAACCCGTGGGCGTACAGAGACCCGAGACGGGGGATGGGTCCCGGCTCCGGCCCCCGTCCGCCGCCGCGCGCGGCGGGCGCGGGCAACGACCCGGCCGCGGCAGGGCGCCCCCCCTGTGCGGATCTCCCTGCCCGGCGACCGCCGCGTGGTTCCACGCGCAGCCGTCCCTCCCCGTGTGCCCGGCCGGCTCCCGCGCAGGCGGCGCACCGCCCACGGGCCTTCGGGCCTGGCCCGGCGCGGACCTGCAGGCCGCATGCGGTCCCACCGCGCAGGCCCGGCGGCCACGGGCCAGGGTGCGCCGGCCCGCGGGCGTTCCGCGCGTCCGCCTCCATACCCTTCGATCCCCTCGGGCCCGAAACGGGATTCGGGCGGCTCCACCAGTCGGCTCGCCCGGACCTTCTGGCTGCACCGTGTCCTTTCGCGGCGCCCGCGGCGGTGCCGATGATTCCGGAGGTTTGTCGCCCAAGGCAATTGCGGACGAACGCCGCGGTCGGGCGCGATGGTGCCCGGGGACGGCGCTGGATGGCCTGACGGAATGAGGCTGACGCGAAGCGGCGCGGGGGCCGGGCATGGCACGGCGAGCCCGCGGCCGCCGTCCCTGCCGCTTGGACGGGCCCCGTCGGGCGCGGCCACCGTGCTTGGGACGCCAAATCCCGGCGGAGGCGGTCAACTCGCGCCGGGACCGCGGGACGGCTTCGCGCGGGTACGGCGCCACCCGCCAGTGGTGAATCCGGCCACAGGTCCGGTAGGGCCGCTGCTTCGCCCAAACCCAGAACTAACCCCGGCGGCGAAAGAGGAGCGGCCGGATGGTATCCTCATCGATTCGGGCAGGCGAACCGTCGCGCGACGACGGCGACAGACGGTCCCTGGCCGCCGCTCCGGCGCCTGCCCGCGCGGCCCGCAGGCCCGTGGCGGCTGACCCTCGCGGGCCGCCTAGGCGCGGTCGTGGCCCTTGCGGCGGTGCCGCCGTACCGCCAGAGCCCAGACCCGGGTTCGTCGGCGAAGGTCGGCTTGTGCGCGATCCGTCAGGGCGACACTGACTGGGCGTTGGCCTTACGGTTCGGCACCCGCGTCTCGGCCCTTGAGGCCGCGAACCCGGGCCATCCCGCCCGGAACCCGTATCCGGGGCTCGTGATCCTGCTCCCGGGGGTGTCGCCGGCGGCAGCGGCGCCACCGAAGGCGGCAATGGCGGGGCACCCACCGGCCCTGGCGGCGTTTCCGGCGGAAACGGCCCGCCGAGCGGCCTGTCCGGGGGCGGTGGGAGCGTCGGTCCCGTGGTCGCGGGCGGCCCGGGCAACCGCGCTGGCGTGCCGGCCACGACGTCCACCATCGACCTCGTGGCCCGCATCGCTGCCGGAGGTCAACCGCCCGCTGTCCGACCAGATCGGCGTGGACGCCGTGGTCCTGAATCGAGTGGCGAGCGGCCAGTTCCCGAACAGCGTCCGCGGACTCATCTTCCACATCGGCCCGTTGACCTCCGTGTCGAATGGGCATCACCACCAGCCGGCGGTTGGGGCGACTTCCATCGAGGCGGCCAAGGACGCCCTGGCCCGCGAGGACCCGACCGGCGGTGCCCTGTACTTCTATGATCCGGGCCAGGGCATCAGCAGTTCTTGGATGTACACGCAGACGTTCCTCGACCATCGATGGCACGGTGTACGCGGCGTGAGGTCCAGACTCGCTGGCGGACCGGCGCCGTGCGCCGGAGGGGCGGTGGTTTGTCCCGCCCCCTTTCCATCCACGCGTGGCCGTGTCGACGTCCTGGGCCGTCCAGCGCGCACCCCGGCGCGAGCGTCACGCTCCCCATCGCCTTCCGCAACGCCGGAGCGCCCTGGCGCTGCAGGCAATGGCCCTCGCCCGATCCGGCACCGCGGCCGGGCACCCGGATGGGAGCACCGCGCCGACCTTGTGCCGGGCCCGCCAGCGGCCGCTGGTTTGCATGGCCTCCGGGGCCGCCCGATGGGCGACGGCCGTCGCCCGCGGCCTCGCTCCCTGACTACAATGCGGGGGCGGCCATCGTGCGCGCCGGGGCAGGCGCGCTCCGTCGCGACGCTGTCGCCGCTGCCTGTCGGCGGCGGGCGGGGCACCGGAACCCGGCCACGATCTGTTCTGACCTGGCGGGGCGGACGGGCCGCGGGATCGGTCCGCGGAGCGGAGGTGTGAGGACGGCGGCAAGCAACGGCGCCCGCGGACGCGGCCCGGTGCCCCCGGCGCAAGGCCCCCCGGCCGGGGCTCCCCCGGAGCCGGCCGGGCCCACCGCCGCCCCGCGGGGCGCCGCAGGCGCGGAGTCCCCCGACGACAGGGTCTTCCGCGAACAGGCGCGCTTCCGGCGGCTGCTGCGTCGCTTCCTGCGGTTCAGCGAGCGGGCGGCGCGGGAGGAGGGCATCACGCCGGAGCAGCACCAGCTGCTGCTCGCCATCCGCGGCTCCCGCCGCGGCTGGCTTCTGGTCGGTCAGGTCGCCGCGCACCTGATGATCGTGCCCCACGGAGCGGCGAGCCTCGTGGAACGGGCCGCGGCGCACGACCTCGTGCGCAAGGAGGCGGACCCCCATGACGGGCGCCGCGTGCGGGTCCTGCTCACCCCGCGGGGCGAGGCGGTCGTCACCCGCCTGACGGCCCTGCACCGCGCCCGCCTGCGGCGGCTCTGGGCCCGCATCCCGCCGCCCGCGTAGGACCATCTCCATCGGGCCGCTCGGTCCCGGCGCCCCGTGCGGCGTACGGCGGATGGCCCGCCCGCGTTCACCCTCCGGGCCCCGGCCGCGTATGTTGCGGCCAGCGCAAGGGGGAATGAGGCGTGGCCCTGTTCGAGACCACCTTCCCGCCGTATCACCCGTTTGGCAGCCGCACCTTGACGGGTGGCGAGCGGGGCACCGACGTCGCGGTCCTTCAGACGGTCTACAATCAGTCCCTCGGTGTGATGAACCCGCCGCAGGGTCCGCTGGGAACGCCGATTCCGGTCACCGGCGTGTATGACACGGCGACGGTGCGGGCCGTGCGCAACGTGGAGTCGTACTTCGCGCTGACGGTCGACGGGATTGCCGGGCCGAGCGTGTACTTCGCCTTCGGCCAGGGCGTCGGGCCCCACGTGACCTACGGGGGGCCGGCCTTCGGCAGCCGCCGCCTGAGCCAGGGAGCCTCCGGCGGCGACGTGACCGTGCTGCAGAATCGCCTGAACCTGTATCGGTACGCGACGATTCTCGGGGCACCCGCCGACGGCGCCTTTGGCCCGAAGACGGCCGCGGCGGTGCTGCAGTTCAAGCTCGACGCCATCGCCAACGGCCAGATCGGCCTCGCCGACAACAGCACTGTCGGCGACGGCGCCTTCGACGCGCTGTGGATCTACACGTACGCGGGCGGGCGCGGCCTGTTCTCCGGCCGCAACGGGTTCGACGTCGTCTTCGTCCAGTATCTGCTCCGCGCGTACGGCTTCTATACCGGTCCCATCCACGGGTACTACGACAGCCCGACCCAGGCCGCGGTGACGTCGTTCCAGCGCGCCAGCGGCATCACGGCAGACGGGACCACCGGCCAGGCCACGTACCACCAGCTGGGCCTGCGCAACCCCGTCGCCGCCCCCTCCCCCTACCCGGTACCGCCGATCACGCCAGCGACTCCCCAGGTCGACTGCTGCTTCACGCTGGCCGCAACGGCGAGCGCGACGGCGCTCGCGCGCGGCGTGTTCTTCACCCACAACGGTCCGGTCAGCGGCCCGAGCTCCGCGTCCGTGCAGTGGATGCTCAGCGCCCTCCTTGCTCCTCCGGGTTCGTACGGCTCCCAGTACACGGGCTACGGGTATACGCTCAATGGCGCCTCGTTCACGGCACTCACGCAGTGCACCGCGCTCCCGAGCGGGGACGCGGTCTGGACCGCGGCGTTCGAGAGCGCGTCGGCCGGGCCCCTCACCCAGGCGGCCGTCACCGTGGCCCCCCTCACGGCGGGCGGCGTGCCGGGGTCGGTGGTCCTCTCGGGTTCGGGATCCTGCCCGTTCACGGTATAACCGGGCGCCTCCGGCATGCGGGCGGGCACCGGTCCCGGCCCGGAAGGGGTGGCGGTGGGGGAGAGAGGTCCGCGGCGCCTGCCTCCCCCCGCCGCGCTCACGTGCGGTCGAGCCACCGCTCGAACATGCCTCGCCCCAGCGCCCGCAGTTCCGGGGCCTTCTCGGCAAGCCCGCCGAGGACCCCGGCCAGGGCCGCGGGCCCCAGCGCCCGCTCCAGGGCTTCGGCGTAGGACGGAACCCGGGCCCACTCCCGGGCCATCTCGGCCGAGACCTCCAGGTGGAATTGGATGCCATAGGCGCGCCGGCCCCAGCGGAAAGCCTGGTTGGGGTAGTCGACCGATCCGGCGAGCCGCACCGCGCCGTTTGGCAGGTCGAACGTATCGCCGTGCCACTGGAAGGTGGGCAGGATGCGGGGCAGACCGGCGAAGACAGGGTCCGCGGCCGCCCCGGCGTCGAGCTGGACCGGAAGGAGCCCGATCTCCGGGCGCGGGCCTGGATAGACGCGGGCGCCCAGGCTCGCGGCGAGCAACTGCGCGCCCAGGCACGCGCCCCAGAACGGCACGCCCGCCCCCACGGCCTCGGCGATGAGTCCCTTCTCGCGGGCCAGCCATGGCAGTCGCGCGTCGTCGTAGGCCCCCATCGGCCCGCCCATGGCCACGATCGCATCGAACCCGCGCCACGGGGGCAGCGCCTCACCAGCGTCCATCTCGACCCGCCGGATCTCGGCCCCACGCGCGGCCAGGACGTCCTCGAAGACGCCCGGGGGCTCGCACGCGATGTGCTGCAGGACCAAAACGCGCATGAGCGATCGCGCCTGGTCAGGAGAATGTGTACAAGCCGCACTCGCGGCCTTTCACACCGCCCGCCCGACCAGGAGTTTGCCCCCTTTCGTCCTTGGATTCGCCCCTCGCGGAGCGTCGGCAACAGGCGGACTCGGGCGTGTGCGCGCTCCGGCGCCCTGCACGCCTGGACTTCCACCCGGACCGGAGAGTCCTCGCACGGCGGGTGTCCGTGGCCGGGATCGGCCCGGTCCGACGCCACCGTCCCTTCCCAGGTCCCCGGCGGCCTGTGGGGCCTCCTGCGGGTTTTCTGCTGACCCCGTGAACAGCGCCTCTTCCCACCGTTTCCGGCGCAGCGCCACCAGGGCCGCCGAGGGGCCATCTCGCTTCGCCCCGCCGCTGCCGTCATCGAGGGAAGTCTTTGGCACGTAGGGCATCCAGGTCTTTCGCCCCAATGCCTCGGCTCCGCAGCAGGCCGGGCGGCCACGTCGGGCTCCAGGTCAGGCGGCGGGGCCCGGGGGCTCCACGGTCGCGATGAGCAGCATATCGCCCTCCAAGATCTGCAGGTCGGCCCCGGGCAGGGGATAGAGTCGGCTGTCCCGGCGGACGGCCAGGAGCGTGGCCCGTTCCCCGAGCACCGCGCGCAGATCGCGGACCGCGCGGCCGGCGAGCGCGTCGGTGGCTTGGACCGCGCGCTCGTGGACGGCGAGGCCCGCCTCCTCCATGATCGTCTCCAGGAAGTCCGCCGCCAGCGGCAGCGACAGGAGGCGGGCCAGGCGCTTGCCTCCCAGCACCGTGGGCATGACCACGCGGTGCACGCCCAGCGCCTCCAGGTGGCGCTGCGCCCGCGCGGACTCGGCCCGCGCCACGATGAGGGCCTGCGGCGCCACATCCCGTACCGCGAACACCGCGTACAGGTTCTGGGCGTCGTCCGGCAGGGCCAGCACGACGCCCGAGGCGTCGCGCAGGCCGGCCTCGAGGAGCACGCCGTCCTCCATCACGTCGCGCGCGATGGCGAGGTACCCAGCCTCCGTCAGGCGAGCCACCCGCTCGGGGTTCCGGTCGACGACCACGAGCGGCCGAGCCGCCCGCCGGAGTTCCTCGGCGACCTGCTGGCCGACCCGCCCGCCCCCCACGACGACGACGTGACCCCGCATCGCCGCGATGCGCTCGGCCATCCTCCGCCCTCCCCATAGCCCCCGTACGTCGATGGCCACCAAGGTGCCGGCGACGATGGCGATGACCAGCGCCCAGAGGGCATAGCCCACCACCGTGAGGACTGCGATGAACGCGTACTGGGAGGTCGTCTGGGGCACAAGGCGCGCGTCGCCCAGCGTCGAAACCGTCACCAGCGTCTGGTAGAGCCCAAGGGGCCACCCACTGCCGAAGATCGCGTGGTAGCCGAACGTGCCGCCCAGCGCCACGACCACGAAGGCGACGCCTGCCGGCATCAGCTTGGCCGCGGTGGTGGCGGGCGCCCGCACGGGGAAGTCCAGCTCCCTCGATCGGCGGTGGGGACGCGGTCCGGGCCAAAACGCGCAGCGGGTCGGGCCGGAGGCCCCTGTGGGTGCCGGCCCGGCGCAGAGCGCCCCGAGCGCGGGCCCCAAGGGCTGCGTTGTGCCCACGTTCGCCGGTCCGCCGCCGCGCCCTGCTTCGCGCTCGCCCGGAGGGTCCCCGCGAGTTGCGGACACGCTGCCGCAGGTGAGTTCCCGATGTCCGCCCCGGGCGCCCCACGGGCTCCACCGCACGGGCCCGCGCCGCCCTCCGCGGTCCTGTGGGGCCGGCACGGGCGGAGGCGCCCTCCGGATGATCGCGCCCCGTCGGCGCGACGGCCCGCGAACCTTGACCGGTGGGGCAGGGCCCGACAATGCCCGTGACACGATGTGCCCCGAAACGGCCGGCGGACATCGGGGAGCGGGCGTCGGGGGTCCGTCGACAGGCCCCCGCCTTCATGCCAAATGTTATGGGACGCGGCCGTTCAGTTGGTCCGTCGGCGATGCGTCCGTCGGCACTTGCCGATCGCGAGGGCAGGGTACGGGACCCGCAGGCCTCGGATCCGACGCTTGGCCCTTGGGTCGCGATGATCCTCGACGGCGCATCGGCGGCGGGGGACGGGCTCGCGGAGTTTGCCAGGCAGCGCAGGTCCGGCGTGTGCCGGAGGCGGCCGGCCCTCATGATCACGTTTCCCCGGAACGCAGGGCGGCTCCCTTCCCTCGAACGGTCCACGGCGGCTTGGCGGGTCCAGGAGCGGGTGGTCAAGACGCCCGAACCCCCAGGTCGGTTCTGGGGGCTTCTCTGTGAGCCTTGTGGCTTCTCGACGGTGGGCGCGGATCGTTTCGAACCAGCGATCGCTCGGATCTGATGTGGTTTGTACCAGCGTCCGCCATTCCGCGTTCGGATGCCCCACTCGGCACAATGCGTTTGCAAATCCGTTGCAAACGGGTGGCGCCCGGGCCTTCGCGGCCATCGGCTCCGGGCCTGCGTACGCGACCGCCGACCCGGAGCATCGACCGCATCCGGATGGCGGTGATCAGCGGCAGTGGGGCCCCGGTCGGGTCCTCGCTACCGCAGCACGATGCCGCTCTCGCTATGCTGAGCCGGACCCGACCAGACCCAGGAAAGGGGCAGGGAGGGCCGCCGAGTCTTGCTGTGAGTCC
>JAJYVV010000274.1 GCA_021791815.1 Bacillota bacterium
CGCGCTCGGCTCGTCGGTGTGTCCCACGCCCCACCCATATCACACTCGCCGCCGCTCCGCCAGTGGCCCCCCGCCCCGCCTGGCTCCGCCTGGCTCCCTCGCGACTTTGACGCCACCGTGCATCTTGGCGGACGGTGATCCCCTCGCCGCGCGCCACATCGGGGGGACTCGAGGAGCCAGTGGCCGCGTTCGCTGTTCGTGGCCAGGGCCAAGGGGACGCGGCGGCAGCGGATCGCCGTCGGTGCTGGCGATGTCGAACGTCGTCGCCACGCGGAAGCGGGTGACGACGTGGTCAACCTCGGCCGCCTGCGGATCGTCGGTCGCCCCGTCCTCGCGGGGACCCATGGTCACGGGTGCCAGCATGCGGATGCCGTGCTCGCCGCGGCGCACGTGCCGCCCCAGGGCGCGCCAGGCGTGGAAGCTGGCGACGCGGGAAGCGTCGGGGCGCTGGGCGAGGATGAGCCAGACGTTCCCGGCGACAGTTGAGTAGCGCTGGAACCTGGACACCGCCCGCAGGTCGTCCGCCCAGGCCTGCCCGGTGTGGACCGCATGCACGCCGTACGCCAGCCGCGCCAGCAGGACGCGCACCCGGTCATGGAGGCGAGGTCGAGCGGCCCCGGCAGGGCGGCGGAGCCGCGCGAGCATTACCGAAGCGCAGCGCGGATATGGTGCAGCCGCACCCTGGCGGGGACCGAGCGGCGGCCGCGTAGGATGAGGGCGCAAGGGGCGGTCCACAGGGAAAATCCCGACCCAGCAAAGGCCCGCGCCTCCGGCCGCTGGGACTGCGGGGCCACGCCCCCGGTCTGGAAAGGGGCCTGTTGCGGGTTTGGTGCTCCCGATCCCGTGCGGGCCGACCCCAGATCCCGCTGACCGCGGTGTCCGCATCAGGGGGCGCTGCGGGGGGAGACAGGGGGGGGTCACCCTTGACCTTTGGCATCCACGGAGGGCAGGCGTAGGCATTGACGGACACTCGTACGGAGCGCGTTGTCGTCGATGCGGCGGCGATGGGTGGTAAGCCTGCGGTGCGCGGCACCCGCATCCCGATGGGCTTGGACTTGAACCGCTTGGCCAAGGACCTAGACCTGAGGGCGCTCATCGTCGCGTATCCGAGGCTGACGCCTCAGGATGCGCGGGTAGCATCGCTCATGCCGACTCTCGACATTCTCAGAATCGGATGTCGGGGCTATCCTCGATGAGGTCTCGGGTGTTGCGTTCATTCATTGTCCGCAAACCGTCCGCCCAGGGCAAGCCACCCCGACAGTGTCGGACGCCAAAGAACTCGCTGCATCCCCAGAACCCGTGCTGCGTCTGGCCGTTGAATCGCAGCGAGAGCGCGCCGTCGCATGCGGGGTCGCGACAGGGAATAGCAGCAGGCTCCAGAGCCGACAGTACGATCGGCTGATCGAGGGCCAACGACACCGCAGTGACGAATGTGGCTCCGGCCGAGAGCAATTGCCGTGCGCACGCCATCACTGTTGAACCAGAAGTCCAAATATCATCGACGATAACGACATGGCCACGAGGTACGTGCGATCCCTCACGGAACACCCCTTCGACGTTGGCCCGACGTGCGGTAAAGCCGCCAGCGGCTTTCTGTTGCGGGTAGTCGCGGACGCAGCGCAGCATCTCAGGTGCGAAGGAGAGCTTCACGTCCCCATCGCGGCAAGCCTCTTCGACCAATTGAGCTAACGGCGCCCCCGGCCGGCCCGGGCGCGGGGGCACCACGGTCACCGCGGCGACTGGACGCCTGTCCGCGACGATGCGTAACGCCGCCGCCAAGGCCGGAAGGACCGGGCGGCCTGAGGCGACCTTAGTCTTCAACTGATGGAGGCGCATGGATGGCTGGTGTTTGGGCCGTCGCGCGTCGGCGGTGGGGAAGTACCGCCCCAGGACGAGGAGCGACATCGTGGGACGGAGATCCTCGTCCAGCCGATCGGGCAGCCAAACCAGGACTCCTCCAGATCGCGGCCCGGACGGCGGAAGCGTCGCGTGAAGCTCGCCGGCGTAGCCGCTCACCCGTCGCCCGGCCTTGAAGTCCAACAGCCTCTGTCCGGCCTCGGCAAGGTCGGCGCACCAGAGGTCTGGTAGCGCCTGAGGTGCCCGATCGCCGACCAGCAGTGTACTCAGCCGGGCACATGCGGCACCGGCGACCTCTTCGGGATTGGAGGAGACGAAAACCGTGTGGAATGGTTGGCCATCGAGTGCCTCTAAGGCTTGGCGCACATTGCCCTGCACGTCAAAGACGTACCTGCTCTCCCAAGGCAGCGTTGCTATTACCTTGGGCAGGCTCGCCCTGCCCTTTGCCCATAAAGAAGCGGTTGACAATCTGCGCCACGTTCGCTACGGTGGGAGTATGGCACCGCACCGGACGATCCTCCAACGGCTGTCCGAGCCCGATGCGGTCGAGTTCGTGCGGCGCTCGTGCGCCTCGGACCCCGATCTGCACCGGACCGAGTTGGCCGACCGTCTTTGCGATCAGTTTGGACTGCACGATCCCCTGGGCCGCAGGCGCCGCACCGGCTGTTTGAAGGCGCTGAGGACGCTGGAGGCGAAGGGATACTTCCGGTTGCCTCCGCCGCGCGCCAAGACGGCGCCGGGCGCGCCGCGGCGCCCGGGCAGCAGTGTTGCGCCCGCCGCGCACGTGCCCGATACGGCCGGGGCGATCCACGATCTGACGTTGGTTTTGGTGCAGAGCGACGAACAGATGCGCATCTGGAACGAG
>JAJYVV010000275.1 GCA_021791815.1 Bacillota bacterium
GCCCGCCGCAGCACCGCCGCGAACGAGGATGGCTGCGCTGCGGCCCCCGCTCCGGCGGCGGGCACCTCGGCGGAAGCGGCGGTGCCCGGGCCGCCGGGGGCCGTTCCCCGGGCGGCCGGAGCGGCGGCCGGCGCCAGGGGCAGCAGCGTCAGGACGCTCATCCGGCCCCCTCCCCTTCCGGCGCCGCCGGCCCGCGGCGGGCGGCAGCCTCATCGAGCGCGGCCTGGGCGGCCGCGGCCGCGCGGACCTCCCACTCGCCCTGGCGCCGCTCCCGCAGCCGTTCCAGGACCCTCTCGTCCTTGCGCGCGTCGAGGAAGGCCCCGCGGGCCGCGTCCGTGCGCTGCTGGGCCTGCCGGAGCTCGGCGCGGGCCTCCGCCTCGGCCCCCCGCAGGCTCCGGTAGCGGTCCCGCCCGGCCTGCCAGGCGTCGAGGTCCAGCGGCAGCACCCCGGCCTCGCCGCGCAGGCGGGCGAGGTGCTCCATCCCCCAGCGCGCCGTCTCGTCGGCGCGGCCCGCCGCGCCGGACTCGGCCGCCCGGGCCGCGCCCAGGTCCCTGGCGCGGTCGCGCGTGCCGGCCTGCCGCACGTCGAGGAGCCGCTGCAGCCGGAACCGGAATCCCGCCATCGGTGCGGAGCCCTCCCCCTCGGTCGCGGGCCGGCCGGGCGCCGCGCGCATGCCCCCGGCGCCTAGCGCCCGGGGTGGTCGCCGCCCAGGCGGCACAGCGCCTCGCACGTCTCGGCCCACGGCGCGGCGCCGTCCCGTCCCTGGCGCAGGTAGGACCGAACCGGCTCGATCCAGGTCAGCGCGTGGTCGATCGCCGGCGTCGTGCCCGGGCGGTAGGCGCCGACGTCGATCAGGTCCTCCGCCTCGGCGTGCGTCGCCAGCACGGAGCGCACGCGCAGGGCGGCCGCGGCGTGCTCGGGCGTGACGAGGCGGCCCGCCAGGCGGCTCACGCTCTGCAGCACGTCGATCGCCGGGTAGTGCCCGCGGGCGGCGAGCCGGCGCGACAGGACGACGTGCCCGTCGAGCAGGCCGCGCACCGCGTCGGCCACCGGCTCGTTCATGTCGTCCCCCTCCACGAGCACCGTGTAGAAGCCGGTGATGCTCCCCCGCGCGGCGCGGCCCGACCGTTCCAGGAGCCGGGGGAGCGCGGCGAACACCGACGGCGTGTACCCGCGGGTGGTGGGCGGCTCCCCGCTGGCCAGCCCGACCTCGCGCAGCGCGAGGGCGAACCGGGTGAGCGAGTCCATCACCAGGAGCACGTCGAGGCCGCGGTCCCGGAAGTACTCCGCCACGGTCGTCGCGACCAGCGCCGCCTTCAGGCGGACCACCGACGGCTGGTCGGAGGTGGCGACCACCACGACGGAGCGGGCCAGGGCCCTCGGCCCCAGGTCCCCCTCGACGAAGTCCCGCACCTCGCGCCCGCGCTCGCCGACCAGGGCCACGACGGACACGTCCGCGGCCGTGTGGCGGCAGAGCATGCCGAGCAGCGTGCTCTTGCCCACGCCGCTGCCGGCGAAGATGCCCAGGCGCTGGCCGCGCCCGCAGGTCAGCAGCCCGTCGATGGCCCGCACGCCCACGGGCAGGGGCTCCTCGATGGGCCGGCGCTCCAGGGGCGGCGGGGGGTCGGCCTCGGCGGGCCGCCACTCCGTCGCGCGGGCCGGCGCGCGGCCATCGATGGGCCGGCCGAGCCCGTCGAGGACGCGGCCCAGGAGCCCCGGGCCGCACGGCACCGTCAGGCGGCGGCCCGTGGCGGTGACGACCTCGCCCGGGGCCAGGCCGGCCGTGCCCTGCAGCGGCATGAACAGGACGCGACCGTTGCGGAACCCCACCGCCTCCGCCAGCACCGGCGGCCGCAGGGTCCCCGGGGCGGCCGACGCCGAGGGGCCCGTGCCCGGGAGGACGGGGCGGAAGGGCGCGGGGTCCCCCGGGCCTCGCCGGCCCACGGCCTCCCGCCCTGATCCTGGGCGGAGGGCCCGCGGCCCGGAGACCGGGACGGGTCGGGCCCCAAGCGGCTCGGGTCCGGCCGGAGGCGGGCCGGCGCGGGCGATCTCCACCAGTTCCCCGATCTCGACGGCCGGGCCGGCGGCCTCCACGACCACGCCGACCACCTGCGTCACCCGGCCGGTGCGGGCCACGGGATCCACGGCGGCGGCCAGCGCCCGCCACGCCCGCAGCCGGCGGCGCAGCCCCGCGATGCGGTGCCGCAGCAGCCGGGCGGAGGCGCCGCGCGGCCCGGGGCCGCGGGAAAGGGGGACGCGGCGCCGGCTGCCGTCACGGCTCACGCGACCACCCCTCCCCCAGGACGGCGGCGGCCCGCCGCAGCCGTCCCCCCACGGTCGCCTCCAGCGCGCCGTCCTCGCCCTCGATCACCAGCCCGCCCATGTCGACGGAGGGGTCGGGCGCCACCTCGGCCTGGCGCCCGAGTCCGCCCGCCTCGGCCTCCAGCACCGGCGCCAGGTCGGGGTGGACCCGCATGCGCACCGGGCCCTCCACGCGCCGCAGCAGGCGCCGCGCCAGCGCGACGACGTCCTCGGGCGAGGCTTCCAGCTCGCGCTGCAGGACCACCCGGGTCAGCTCCGTCGCCAGGGCCGCCAGGTCGCCCTCGATCGCGCGGAGCGCGGCGCGGCGGTCCGCCCGCGCCGCTCGGCGCTGGGCCGCGGCGTCGGCCATCGCCGCGCGGGCCTCGGCACGGGCGGCCTGCCGCCCTTCGCGC
>JAJYVV010000276.1 GCA_021791815.1 Bacillota bacterium
CTCGGTCAGGTAGGCGGCGGTGGCCGAGTGCCGCGTGGTCAGCGGACCCGAGCGGGTCACGGCGGTCGAGGGTGTGGGATGGCGCTCGGGCGGGGCGACCCCCCCCGCCACGGCGGGCCCCCCCCGCGCGGCGTCCGCCGCGGCCCCCCCCTTCGCCGCCTACACGCACCCGGACGCCGCCCTGACGGCCTTCGACCTGCTGCCCGTGCTGGCGCCCGGCGTGCTGGCGTCGCAGTGGAGCAGCGCGGATCCCGCGGGGCTGAACAACGACGGCTCGCCCGACAACGTCCTCTACCGCTCGGGCACGGCCTCGGTCGTCTTCGACGCTGCCGGGCCCGGCGTCGTGGAGGACATGTGGGTGGCGGCGGACTCGCTGACCGCCATGGGCAACATCGTGATCACGATCGACGGGGCGGCGGCCCCCGCGGTGGACATGCCGGCGGCGGCGTTCTTCAGCGGCACCCACGCCCCGTTCCTCTTCCCCCTGGTGGGAGACGCGGCGGCCTCCAGCGGGGGCAACTACTCCTACGTGCCCATCCCGTTCCTCCACTCATGCGTCATCGCCTTCACCGGCACCACCGCCTACTGGCACGTCGCATACCGCCGCCTGCCGGCCGGGACCCAGATCCGCCCCTTCTCGGCGTCCGAGAACCTCGGGCCGGCGGCGGCCGCCTGGTCGGCGGCCGGCCAGCAGGAGGCCGGCGGCCTGCGGATCCGGGGCGGCACCACGGACATCCCGGCCGGGGCCACCGTACCGCTGGCGACGCTCTCCGGCCCCGCGGCCATCGAGGCGATCCGCCTCACCGTCCCCGCGGCCGCGGAGCCGGCCGCGCCGGCGCTGACCGAGCCGGGGATCGCGTTCACCGGCACTTCCACGTTCACGCTGCGCATCGACCCGTCCAACACGGGGGTCACGCTCGTCCGCCGACTGGACTACGCGGTGGCGGGTCAGGTCGCGCAGGTCGACGTCGGCGGACAGCCCGCCGGTGCCTTCGACTCCCCCGGGAGCACCAACGGGCCCTATTTCTGGCGGAACGCGTCCGTCGCGCTGCCGGCGTCGCTCACCCGCGGCCGCGATTCCATCCAGGTGAGCGTCACGGCCGCCGCGCCGTTCACGGCGTTCACGTACTGGGCGTACTCGACGGTCGCCGGGCAGGCCGTGCGGACGGACACGCTGCGGATGACCGCCGCTTCGGAGGCCGCGCACGCCTTCCGCGTGCAGCACGTGCTGTGGCAGCGCACCCTGACCTCCAGCGCGGTACCGCCGGGCCTGGCCCAGAGCCAGAGCATCCTGAACGGGCTCCGCCTCGAGATCCGCTTCGACGGCCAATCCGCGCCGGCGGTGGATGCGCCCCTCGGTCTGTTCTTCGGGTCCGGCGCGGGCGCCGGCCCGGTGCGGGCGCTCATGTTCTCGGTCGACCCGAGGACAGGCACCCTCGCCGCCTACTGGCCCATGCCGTTCGCGCGCCAGGCCGCGGTCACCCTGGTGAACGCGGGCGGCACGCCCGTCCCGGGCGTGGCCTTCGACATCGCCACCGGCCCCGATCCCACGGCGGCCGCGGCCCTCGCCTCCGGCGCGGAGGGCTACTTCCACGCGACCTACGGCAGCGCGCATCCCACGGCCGCGGGGGCCGGGTATGCGCTGCTCTCCGCGCCGGGCACCGGCAAGCTGGTCGGCATCGCGATGGCGATGTCCACGCCGCCCGGCCAGCCCTACGGGCTCGACAATCTGCAGGGCAACGCCATGATTTGGCTGGACGGCAACCGGAGTCCGCAGTATCTCGGCACGGGCACGGAGGACTTCTTCCAGGGCGGCTGGTACTTCGAGAACGGCCCGTTCACCCTGCCGACCCAAGGGAGCCCGGTGCAATGGGTCGGCCCGGACTATGCCGCGAACATCGCCGCCTACCGCCTTTTCCTGTCCGACGCCGTGCCCTTCTACAATGGCATCCGCGCCTGGATCCAGGTGGGCCCCACCGACAACCTCCAGGCCGACTACGCCAGCGTCGCGTTCTGGTACGGGGTGCCGGCGCCCACGCTCACGCGGGCGGACGGTTTCGCGCCCGCCGACCCGGCCGCGGCGGCCGCCCATGCCTTCACGGCGCAGGGCGCGCGCACCGTCGGGCCGGCCTCCGGCCTGTTCGCCGGGCGCGGCGCCGCGGGCCCGGGCGGACCCGGCGCCGGACCGGTCACGGCGTCCGGCGTCGCGGCGGCGGTGAGTTCGTTCACGGCAACCATCCCCGCGGGCAACGACGGCCTCGTCCTCCGCGCCCAGCTCGACCAGTGCCCGGGCCACCAGGCCGCGCGGGTCTATGTGGACGGCGTCGACGTCGGCGTGTGGTCGGACCCGGCGGGCAACTGCGCGCAGATCTGGGACGACGCGAACTTCCCCGTCCCGCCCGCCGTGACGCGGGGGCGGAACAGCGTCCAGATCCGGCTCGTGGCCGTCCCGGGCCCCGGGGCGCCGCCCGGCGCGACGCCCGTCTGGACGGCCTTCGCATACAGCGTGTTCGCGTTCACGGCGCCAGCCTGACGGGTCGCGGCCGCCCCCTACCGCGAGACGTCGGGGGCGCGGCGGCGCAGGGCGGGGGAAGGCGGGGCGCCATCGTCGCCGGACCGCGACGGGGCTGGGCGGCCGGCGGTGGCCGTCGCGGCCGCGAGGCGGGCGCGGCTGGTCGAGGCCCGGGCGCCCTCCGGACGCGGC
>JAJYVV010000277.1 GCA_021791815.1 Bacillota bacterium
CGCGGTCCCGTCGGGCGCGGCGCACGCCGCGCTCGCGAAGCCGGCGGTGGGCCCGGAGGAACTGTGCACGACGAGTCCGAGGACCAGCAGGAGAAGCCCGGCGGCGCAGACCACGAAGAACGCGGCGTAGAGGGCGGTCAGGCCCATCCGGGCCGAGCGCCAGGGCCCGAGCAGGCGACCCGCGGCCGCGGCCAAGCGGCCCGCCGCTCCCCTCATGGGTGGATCCGGTACCCGCCGGCCGGCACCGTCTCGATGACGGGCGGCTCGCCGAGTTTGGCGCGCAGGCGGCTGACGGTCATCTGCACGGCCTTGGTGAACGGGTCCGCCATCTCGTCCCAGACGGCGGTCAGGAGCTCGCCCTCCGACACGACGCGGCCACCCGCCGCCATCAGGCGCTCGAGCACGGCGAACTCCTTCGGGCTCAAGGCCAGCGGCCGGCCGGCCCGCGTCGCCGCGCGGCTCGCCGCATCGAGGCACACCTCGCCGCTGCGCAGCGTCGGCGGCAGGACGGGGGCCTGGCGCCGCCCGAGGGCCCGGATGCGGGCGACGAGTTCCGCGAACGCGAACGGCTTTGTCAGGTAGTCGTCCGCGCCGAGGCCCAGGCCCTCGACCCGCGCGGCGACCGAACTCGCCGCGGTGAGCATCAGGACGCGCGTCCTGTGGGGGCCCGCGGCCAGCCGCCGGCAGACGTCGTCCCCGTGCACGCCTGGGATGTCGCGGTCGAGGACGACGACGTCGTACTCCGTGGCGGCGATGTGCTCGAGCGCGTCGTCGCCGTCGAAGGCGAGGTCCACGGCCAGACCCTGCCGGCGCAGGCCCGTCGCGACGGTCGTGGCGAGCTTGGCGTGGTCCTCGACCAGCAGGACGCGCATCGGCGGCCTCCCGTGCGGCGCGGAGCCGTCTCCGGCGTTTCCATTGAGAGTGTAGCGGATCGCGCGGTAACGGCGCGGTAACGACGGTGACGGGGCGTTACTCCCGCCGCGGTACATCCCCTCCGTGGACGGTGCGCGTACGGCGAGGAGGGGTCCGGCGATGGAGACGACAGGGCGGACGCCGCGGCGGCGACGCGCGGCAGCGCGGAGGGCGGATCGCCGGGGCCGGCGCCGGGGCATGGGCCCTGGCGCCGGCCTGCGGGCCGCGGTGGCGGCGGGAGCGGTGGCGCTGCTGGCGGCGGCCTGCGGCGCCGTCCCCGGGTCCGGTGGCGGCGGCCGAAACGCGACCGAGTATGCCTCGTGCATGCGCTCCCACGGCGTGCCCGACTTCCCCGACCCGGAGAACGGCGGCTTCCAGATGCAGGGCAATCCGAGCCACATGACCGTCAACGGCGTCACGCTGCAGGAAAGCCAGGCGCAATTGCAGGCCGCGCAGCAGGCCTGCCAGACCGACCTGGGCACCCCGACCAACGCCGGGCCCGCCAGCCCGCAGCGGCAGGCGGCGGCGGTCGCCTACGGGGCCTGCATACGGTCTCACGGGTTTCCGACCTTTCCGGATCCGAAGGTGACCGCCAACAGCTTTGCGGTGCACGTCCCGCCCGGCGTCAACCGCCAGTCGCCCCAGTTCCAGGCGGCGCAACTGGCCTGCCAAAGGCTGATCCCGGCGCCGCCGAGGGGGCCCAAGCTTTGAAAGCGCCGCGCCCCGGCGGTTACGGTGCCGTCCGGTCGCCTCGGATAGCCGGGCGCCGGCCGGCGCCCGGGGCCGGGGAGGCCTCCCGGGGGAGCGGATGGGCGATGCCGCCCCGCGGACGGCGGATCCCATGGGCGGCCATCGCCGCCGCGACCCTCGCCCTGGCCGGGTGCCGCGCGGTGGCCCCCGGCGGCGGTTCCGGGGCTCAGCCGATCGCGTTCGCCGCATGCATGCGGTCCCACGGCGTCCCGGACTTCCCGGATCCGCGCAGTGGCGGGTTCGACACCAGGGGCGGTCCGAGCGCGACGACGGTGAACGGCGTCACCCTGCGGGAGAGTCCGGCGCAGGTGCAGGCCGCTCAGACGGCCTGCCAGGGATATGGGGGCACCCCGGGCGGCGGGGGCCCGGCGAGTCCCCGGCAGCAGCAGGCCGCCCTGGCCTATGCGCAGTGCATGCGCTCGCACGGGATCCCGGACTTTCCGGACCCCAAGGTGACCGCGACCAGTCTCCGCGTCTCCGTACCGCCCGGGACCAACCCTCAGTCGCCCGGGTTCCGGGCCGCGCGGCAGGCGTGCCGACCCCTGCTGGCCGGCGTGCTGGGCAGGAAGGCACAGGGAGAGAAGGGTTGACGATGGGGTGGAGCGGGATCCTGGGGCGCCGGGGCGGGTGGGCGGCGGGTGGCGCGGCGGTGTCGGGGGCGCTGCTGACGGCGGCGGCGCTGCTTTGGCCGGCGGCGGGTCCGGCGGCGGCGGGGAGCGGTCCTGGGGCGGGGGGCACGTTCACGTACGACGGGCTGAGGTACGCGGCGACGGGGCTGATCGTGCGGCCGTACCCGGGCCCGCGGAGCGACTCCGGCACGTACTGGATCGTGAGCTACTCCATCACGGACACGACGGTGATGCCGGTGGCGGTGCCGGCGGCGCAGGTCCCGGTGCTTTTCGGGCCCGGGGGCGCGGAGATCGCGGCGGACGGCGCGCTGGGCGGCGCGGCTCCGGGGGTGGTGAATCCGGGCATCACGTGGAGCAGCTACGAGGTCTTCAACGTGCCGGCGGGGGCCTCCCCCG
>JAJYVV010000085.1 GCA_021791815.1 Bacillota bacterium
GCGCGGACGCCGGCTCGTCCGCTAACAGCACCACAGGGCTGCTCATCATGGCCCGCCCCACCGCCACCCGCTGCCGCTGACCGCCCGAGAGCTCGTGGGGGAGCCGGCCGCCTCAGCGGCCCAGCCCGAGCCGCGCGAGCAGCCGCGCGGCCGCGGCGCGGGCGCCGGCGTCCGGCCGCGGCGCGCCGACGAGCACGTTCTCCGCCGCGGTCAGGTAATGGACGAGGAACGGCTGCTGGAAGACGAAGCCGAACAGGGTGCGCCGCACCTCGCAGCGGGCCGTCGGCGGAAGCCGGTGGAGGTCGTGGCCCAGCGCGACGACGCGCCCGGTGCTCGGCCGCTTCAGACCCGCCAGCACGTGCAGCAGGGAGCTCTTCCCGCCGCCCGACGGCCCGGCGATGCCGATGCAGCCCGGGCCGCGCAGGCCCAGCCGCACCCCGGCAAGCGCCGGGACGCTGCCCGGGCCCTGCCGATACTGGAGGCCGACGTCCCACGCCCAAAGGGTCGGTGGGGCGGCCGCGCCGTCTCCGCTTCCCCAGGGATCGGCATCCCGCGACCGGGGCTCGCCCGACGCCACCTCCCGGCCCCCTCTCCGGCCGCTCCCCCGCCCACCGCGTCCGCGGTCCGCGCCGTCAGTCCCGCCGTTCCACCACCGCCACGGGATCGAGCCGCCAGAGGCGCTGCAGCACCGTCCACAGCGTGAAGGCGGCGATGAGCACCGGGATGGGCGTCGTGAAGATCAGGTCCCTCGCGTCCAGGGCCGGCAGGGAGATGCCCTCCGGGCCGAAGACCCAATGGCCCAGGGCGCGCGTCAGCCCGAACGTCAGGGCCAGGCCCAGACCCCACGACAGCATCATCAGGGCGGCGATCTCCGCCAGGGCACGCCGCGCCAGAAGGCCGTTCGTGTAGCCGAGCGCGGCCAGGATGCCATACTCCTCCATCCGCTGGCGGTAATAGAGGTTGTTGAGGAGCCCCATGGCGAGGGACAGGACGCCCACCGTGACGAGGTTGATGCTCCACACCAGCCAATCCAGGAGCCGCACCTCGCTGCGATACTGCTGCGCCTCGGCCGCCTCCGTGTACACCCGGACCTGGGCCAGCGGCAGGGTGTCCAGGAACGCATTCAGCGCGGCAGCCTTGCCCGGGCGCGGAAACACGGCGTACGAGCCGACGCCGGGGACGTCGGACAGCGGGAGGAACGCGCGCATGCTGCCGTAGGGCACGACGCCCGCCGACATGCCGCCTTCCAGGACACCGACGACCGTCCACTCGCCCTGCAGCCATTCCTCCGGGTCGACGTCCTGTCCGATGATCGACCCGAGGCGCAGGTGCCGGCTCCGCATGACCTTCTCGGGAAGCGCGATCTCGTCGCGGCCCGCGGCGGGCAGCCGTCCCGAGACCAGGCGCAGGCCGGTGTGGGCGAGAAACCATGGCAGCGCGGAATCCGGTACCGCGAAGACGTTCGCCGTGCCGGGCCCGAGCAGCGTGTTGACGCGCACGCTCTCCGGCAGCATGGGCAGCAGCACCAGGGTCTGGGGCTGCGCGGCGATGGCCCGGGCGACCGCCGCGGGGACCTCCGGGCCCGCCGCCACCACCTCGCTGAAGTACTGCAGGGGGGCGACGAGGGTGACCCAGAGGTCGCCCAGCAGCGATCCCGTCAGGAGGGCGACGGTGCTGACCTCCATGACGGCCAGCACCACCACGGAGAGAAGGGCGAGCACGCGGCCCCGGTTGCGGCGGAAGTAGAGGGGGAAGCCCAGTACGCCGAGCACGCTCGCCTCCCGCCGCGCCCGCCGGCCGCGGTGCCGCACGCCCCGGGAGTGTGCCCGTTCCAGGGCGTGCCATGCGCGCCAGCGCGCAGCGTCGGGATGGCCTGCGGGGCCGCGCGGGGGCGGCACCGCCGTCCCTCACCACTCGGCGACGGAGCCGTCGCCGAGGCGCCAGACGGGATTGCGCCAGCGGTGCCCCACGGCCGCTGCCCGACGCACCGCGTCTTCGTCGACGTCGACCCCCAGGCCCGGCCCCTGGGGGACGGCGACGTGGCCGTCCCGGTACCCGAAGGCCGACGGATCCCGCAGGTACGCCAGAAACTCGGTGCCCCGGTTGTAGTGGAGGCCGAGGCTCTGCTCCTGGATGAGGAAGTTGGGCGTGCAGGCGTCCAACTGCAGGCTGGCCGCGAGCGCGAGCGGCCCGAGGGGACAGTGCGGCGCGACCGCCACGTCGTACGCCTCCGCCATCGCGGCGATCTTGCGGCACTCGCTGATGCCGCCCGCGTGGCTCAGATCCGGCTGGATGACGGCGACGTGGCCGTCCTGCAGCAGCTGCTTGAACCCCCAACGGGTGAACATGCGCTCCCCCGTGGCGAGCGGCACGGCGCTGTGCGCGGCGACGGCGGCCAGCGCCTCGTTGTTCTCCGCCAGGACCGGCTCCTCGATGAACATCGGCAGGAACGGCTCGAAGGCCCTGGCCAGGAGGACGGCCATGGCCCGGTGCACGCGCCCGTGGAAGTCGACGGCCACCCCGACCTCGTCGCCGACGGCATCACGGACGGCGGCGAGCCGGGCGGCCGCCTCCCGCACCCGCGCCGGCGAGTCCACGTAACCCAATTCGTTGGTGGCGTTCATCTTCAGGGCCGTGAAGCCCTGCTCCCGCACGGCCTGCAGCGCGGCCGCCGCGACGTCCGCCGGCCGGTCCCCCCCGATCCCGCGGTAGACGCGGATGCGGTCGCGGCAGGCCCCGCCCAGCAGCTGCCACACGGGCACCCCCAGCGCGCGCCCTTTGATGTCCCACAGGGCCTGGTCGACGCCGGACAGCGCCGACGTGAGGACCGGGCCCCCGCGGTAGAAGCCGCCGCGGTAGAGCATCTGCCAGATGTCCTCGATGCGGTGCGGGTCCAGGCCAAGGAGCAGATCGGCCATCTCCTGGACGCAGGCACGCACGGTGTCGGCCCGGCCCTCGACGATCGGCTCCCCCCAGCCGCAGAGCCCATCGTCGGTGACGATCTTGAGGAACAGCCACCTCGGGGGCACGGCGAACAGTTCCAGCTGCGCGATCCTCAACGTCCTTCGCCTCCGTCCGCGGCGCCCGGCGCGCCCGCGCCGCGTTCGGGTCGCGGGGCGGATGCGGCGGTCCCCGGCCCGGTCGCCACCTGCGGGGCGGCCAGGAGGCGGGCGTAGTCCTCCGGGGTGTCGACGTCGCCGGGCGCCGGCGCATCCACGGGGACGCGCGCCCACGGGTGCCGCTCCAGTACGTCGCGCCCGCCGCGATCCCCTCGCAGGGCGGCGAGCTCGGGCAGGCAGGACGCGGCGAACAGGACGGGGTGCCCCCGCACGCCGCCCTGGTAGATCGGCACGGCGGCCACGGCCGGCGGGCGCAGGGCGGCCACCAGCGCGCGGATCGTGGCGGGGTCGATGGCGGGCTGGTCGCCCAGGCAGACGACGACGGCATCCACGCGCCCCGCGAGGGCGGCGGCACCCGCGGCCAGGGAGGTGCCCATGCCCTCCGCGGCAGCAGGATTGCAGAGCAGCTCGAACGGGACGCGGTGGCCCGCGCGCGCGGGGAACGGCCGCGGCAGGGGCGGCGTGTGCGGGGCCACCACGACGATGACCGGCGCCACCCCCGCGGCGGCGAGGGCGTCCAGGACGTGCAGCACGAGGGCGCGGCCGCGCCAGGGCAGCAGGATCTTCGGTGCGCCCATCCGGCTGGCCCGGCCGGCCGCCAGGACGATCGCGCCCACCGCGTCCGCCGCGACCACCCCCCAGGCGCGCCGGTCGGGCACCCGTCGCCTTCAGGTGCCGAGCGGACCGCCCGGGCCGGCGCCGTCCAGTCCAGCGAGACCCAGGCGCTCCCGTTCCCGAGCCGGGTGGATGGGACCGGACCGCGCCCCGAGGGCCGCACCTCCGTGGCCGCGGAGCGCCGCCAGGATCTCCGCCACGACCGCGACCGCCACCTCCTCGGGCTCCTCGGCGCCGATGTCGAGACCGACCGGCGCGTGCAGGCAGGCCGGCCACGGGCCCGGCAGCAGGCGGACCGTGCGTTCCCTGGGCCCGAGCACGCCCAGGTAGCGGGGCGGGCCGCGCCGGAGGAGCGCGGCCAGCGCATCCCGGTCGCTTTCGAAGTGATGGCTCATGACGACCGCGGCGTCCGGGACCTCGGGCCCGGCGAGGGACTCCGGCCCCTCCGTCCGCCCCGCCTGGCGCACGCGGAATCCGACGCGCCGCGCCAGTTGGGCCAGGGGGGCGGCATCGGCTCCGCGGCCGAAGATGGCCAGGAGGGGGGCGGGCTCGCGGCGGTCCACGAAGAGCCGCTCGCCGGGGCCCGCCGCCCGGGGCTCGGCCCCGGCCCGCCGGCCCTGCGGGCCCTCGGCCCACTGGTCGCCCGCGGGGAGCACCGTGGTCACGGTGGCCGGTACGCCGTCCCGCAGCCAGCGGGCGGCGCTGCGGTACGGGCTGGGCCGTCCGGGGGGCAGGCCCTGCAGCCAGACGTCGATCTGCCCGTGGCAGCCGGAGGCCAAGCCCCAGACATCCTCGGGGCCGCCCCGCAGGTCATAGTGCACCAGCCGTCCGCGGGCGTCCGCCGGCCAGGTCCGGGCGTCCAGGTCGGCCTCCAGACACCCGCCGCTGATCATGCCGAGGGGAGGCTCGCCGTCCACCCACAGCCGGAGGCCGCCCGGCCCTCGGTAGGCCGACCCGTCGACGGCGACGAGGACGGCCAGGCGGGCGCCCTCCCCGGGGTCCAGGTCCGCCAAGCGTTCGAGGACGGCGCTGTCCATGCGGGAATCATAACCCGCCAGCGCCCGGGCGGGCACGGGCGGGGCTCCCGTGCCCGCGCCCGGCTCACCGTCCCCCCGCGGGCCGCGGCGGTGCGTCCAGTTCGCGGCGCAGCGCGTCCAGGAAGTCCGACGCCGCACGGTCTGCCGCGAAGCCCGGGACCCAGCGCCCGAGGGCGCCCAACTCCACGGCGATGTCGTAGCGTAGGCGGGTACCGGCCGCCGCGCCGGGCGCGGGTTCCACCAGGCACCGGGCGTCGAGCCGGAGACCTTCGGCCCGGCCGCCGCCCGCCGCGGCGAGCCGGAGCTCCCCCGCGTCCAGGGTCGCGGTCGCGGTCACCGGGTAACGGGCGCCGAGCGGCGGGAGGCCGATCACCACCTCCCCCTCGAAGCGGCCCGGCCCCACCTCGCGCAGGTCGCGGGAGGCCGGAAGCAGGCGGGCCATCACCTCCGGATCCCGCAGGGCGTGGTGGACCCGCTGCGGCGGTGCCGGCAGCACGACCTCTCCAGACCAGCGCATCATGAACCCTGCCGCCCCCTCCATCCCCCACGGCGCCGCAGGGCCCGCCCTCCCGCATCCCGGGGATGCCGCCCTCGCGCCGGGGGGCCGCGAGCGCCTTTATGCGCGCCGCCGCGGACCTGTGCGCAGGCCTGGCCGATCCTGCGGGCCGGGTCCCCCGGCCCGCCCGGTCGCGTGGTACCATCCGGCAGGCCGTCCCCGGCGCGGCCCGGGGACGGGCCATCCGCGGGAGCGCTCCGGACGCGGCCCGGCCGCCCCCCGACCGAGGGCCGGACGGATCGCCGCGGGACCTGGCGGCGCCCGCCGGCCCATGCCCGTGCCGCGGAGGTGAGGCCGCCTTGGGGGTCCCTCCCGCCTGGTCCCTGTATGCGGCCACGGCCGCATACAACGTCATGTCGGGATTCAACAGCGGCGGAAACCTGCTGGGCACCTTCGTCGGCGCGCGCGCCTTCACGCTGTCCGGCGCGGCCGTGGTCCTCCTCGCCGGGGCCGTCGCGGCGCCGTGGATCGTCGGCACCGCCGTCGCGCACACCGTCGTCTTCGCCGTGGTGGCGCTGCCGCGCCTCGGCCCCCCGGTGCTGCTCGCCGCCGCCGGGGGCGCCCTCCTCGTCCTCCTCCTCTGCTGGTGGCGGGCGCTGCCCACCAACACCACGCTCGCGTTGATCGGCGCGCTCGCCGGGGCGGGGCTCGCGGCCGCCGGCCGGGGCGGCGTGGTCTGGGGGCAGGTCTGGCAGGTGCTGGTCTCCCTGGCCGCCGCGCTGGCCATCGGGGCGGCGGCCGGCGCCCTGGCCTGGGCCGGGCTGCACGCGGCCCTGCGCCACGCCGACGAGCGAGCGCCCCGCCTCCTGCGCGGCCTGCAGGGCATCACGGGGCTGCTGCAGGGGTTCGCGTACGGCGGCAACGACGCGCAACGGGCCATGGGCCTCTTCGCGCTCGTCGGGGCCTGGGAGTCGGCCGCCGGCCGCTCGGCCCTGGCGGCCGGCCACCTGCCCGTCCCCGCCTGGGCGGTCTGGTCCGCCCTGCTGACCTTCGGCGCCGGCATGGCCCTGGGAGGGGCGCGCGTGGCCCGCACCATCGGCGAGCGGCTGTACCGCCTGCGCTCGGCCGACGCCCTGTCCGTGCAGGTCGCCGCCGGCCTGACCGTCGTCGCCGCCGCCGCGGCAGGATGGCCGGTGTCCAGCACCCAGACGGCGACGGCGGCGCTCCTGGCGGTGGGCGCGGCGCGCCGGGTCTCGCTGCCGCGGTGGTCGCAGGCCGGGCGGCTGGCGCTGGCCTGGGCCGTCACCCTCCCGCTGGCCCTGGCCTGCGGGGCGGGGCTCTATGCCCTGGAGGCGGCCCGGTGAGGGTGCGCTGGCGCGAGTTCTTCTTCCCATCCGACCGGCGGTTCCGGCCACTCTTGGAACGGCAGGCCGAGATCGCCGCCGTCGCCTGCGGCCTGCTCGCCGAGGGCGCCGGGCCTGCCGCGATCGCGCGCGTCGAGGCCGCGGGGGACGCGGCGCGCCGCGAGCTGTCGGTGACGCTGGCGCACACGTACGCCACGCCCTGGGACCGGGACGACATCTTCGAGCTCTCGCGGGCCCTCGACGACGTGGTCGACGCCGCCCAGGAGGCGGTCCTCGGGCTCGCCGTCTTCGGGGGCGCGGACTTCGCGCACGTGCAGGAGATCTGCCGCAGCCTGCGGGAGGGCGCCGGCCACCTGCGGCAGGCGGTGGCCCTCGTGCCCGCGCCGGAAGCCCAGGACCCCGCCCGGCGCGCCCAGCGCTGCGAGAACGTGACCGGAAACCTGTACCGCTACGGGCTGGAGCTCGCCGTGCGGACCCGGACGCCGGAGCAGGCCGCCCGCCTGCGCGAGGTGCTGGGGAGCCTGCGCGACCTTTCGCGGGCGGTCGGCCGCGCGGCCGAACTCGTGGTGGACGTCGCCGTCAAGGAGAAGTGAGGCGCCGCCCCGCCCGGCGGCCCGCCGACAGGGACGGACCGGCCGCGATGACGAAACCTCGGTGGGCCGGGCGGCGGCAAGGGGGACGGAACGGTGGGCAAGCGGCGGGGCGCCGTGGCGCAACGATGAGGCCGCAGCGGGGAACGGGCGGGCCCCCGGAGGTGGCCGGCGCGGTCCGCACCATGTGCGAGGCGGTGCGGAAGGCGCTGACCGCCGCCCTGGGCGCGCTGCAGCGGGGCGACGCCGACGCCGCCCGCGCGGTCATGGCCGGGGACGCCGCGATCGATCGCCAGGAGGAAGACATCGAGCGCCTGTGCCTGCGGCTGCTGGGCGCCCGCCCCCACGCCGGCGGCGAACCCGACGTGCGGGCGCTGGCCGCGGCGTACAAGGTCGTCACCGACCTCGAGCGCGTCGGCGACCATGCGGCGGCGATCGCGCGCTCCGCCCTGCGGATGCAGGGCGAGACCCCGCTGCCGGTCTTCATCGACATCGAGCGCATGGGCGCCCTGGCGAGCGAGATGCTCGACGGCGCCGTGGCGGCCCTGGGGGCGGGCGACGCCGCCGCGGCCCGGGCGGTGGCCGAGGGGGACGACGGGGTGGACGCCCTCTACGACCAGGTGTTCCGCGCCCTCCTCACCTACATGCTGGACGACCGGCAGGCCGTGCGCCAGGCGACCAACCTGCTCTTCGTCGCCAGCGCCCTCGAGCGCATCGCCGATCACGCGACGAACGTCTGCGAGTGGGCGATCTTCGCGGCGACCGGGCAGCGCGTCGAACTCAACGATTGAAGCGGAGCCGCCCGCATACCGCCGCCTCCCGGGGCGCAGCCTACCGCGCCGGAGGTGGGCGCGTGGAGGCGCAGGGACTCACGACCAAGGAGCTGGGGTTCGTCGAGGACTGCATCAAGAGCGAGGTCCTGTGCGCGAGCAAGCTCCGCGGCTACGAACGGGACGCGCAGGACCCCGAACTGCGGGAGATCTGCCGGCACGGCATCCAGACCTGCGAGCGCCACGTTGAGGAGCTGCTGAGCCTGCTCCGCTGACGGGCGGGCGGCGGCCGCCCGGGATGTTGCGAGAGAGACGGAGGCGAGAGGGATGCAGAACCTGACGGACCGCGACCGAGCGTATGACATCCTGTATGGCACCAGGCACGCGGCGGGCCTCTTCATGGAAGCCACCCTCGAGTCGGCCAGCCCCAACTGCCGGCACCTCTTCCACCGGCTCCACGACGACAGCATCCGCGACCAGTGGCGGGTGTGGCAGTTCCTGCACCACAAGGGCGAGTACCGGGTCACGGAGGCCTCGCGCAACGAGGTGAACTCCACGCTGTCGCGCATGGACCACCTCTGGCAGACCCACCGCGCCGCCGGCGGGCGGGGCGGCTTCGAGCCCGACGCGGGTCGCTGGGACGGCGCCGCCGGGTCGCGGCGCCCGGCCTGGGACGATCGGGAGCGCCGCTGGGACGACGCGCCCGCGTACGCCGGTGTTCCCGCGGGGACGGGATACGGCGGCGGCTGGTACGGCAGCGCGGGCGACGGCGGCTACGGACCATACGGCGCGTTCGGCCCGCGGCCGGGTGAGCCGGGCGCCTCCGGCGCGACCCGCGGCATCCCCGGGGAGCCGTACGGTCCCGAGAGCGCGTACGCGGGCGGCGCCCCACCTGGCCAGGGCCCGGCATACAACCCGGCCGCGGGAGCCGGAATCTCCTCGGGCCGCGCGACCGCGGGCGGCTGGTCCGACCGGGGCGGCGAGGTGTCCTTCGACCCCGACCGGCGACTGCCCGAGGGCACCCACTTCGAATCCGACCGCGGCTGGGCGCCCGGGTCGACGTCCCGCGGGCAGGAGGGCGGCGGCCCCGCGCCGAGGCCCTACGGGCCGCCGGCCCAGCGTCCGTCCTCGTACCAGCCCCGATCCTGGAACTCGACGGCGGGCGCCGCCTCGGACTCGGGTGCCTGGGCCGGAAGCGCGGCCTATGCCCAGGGGGGTCCGGTCGGGGGAGCGTACGGCTCGACCTACGGGGGCCCGTACGGCGGGTCCGCCGGCCCCGCCCCGTACACGGCGAGCTCGGCCCCCTACGGCGGCGCCGCGGGAATCCGCAGCAACACGGGTTCCGCCTTCCAGGGGCCGAGCGCCCGCTCCGAATCCGCCGGCGCGGCGTTCAGCGGTACCGCTTCGCCAAGCGCCCGGCGGGAACCGGCGGACGGCGGCTGGGGGCCGGCGCCGGGCCTGGGTGACGCGGGCGCGAGCCGGCGGGCCTCCGGGACGGCAAACCGCTAGCCACCGGGCATCGGGGGGGACCGGCGGCGGGGCGGGACGCCGTCCCTCCCGTCCGGTCCCGCTCGGCCGTGCTCTCCGAAGGCAGCCCCCGACCCTACCGATCCCCGACGGCTCCGCCGTAGAGGTCCGGGCGGAGGAACGGGGCCAGCGCGCAGGCCGCGGCCATCTCCCAGCCGGCGGTGCGGGTCACGAGCCCGCGGGTCAGAACGCCGATCGCACCCTCGTGCGCCTTGATGCCGCTCCTCCCCGTCACGGCGTCCATGACCGGTCCCAGCTCCTCCCCGCGGCGCACGCGCTCCGCCACGGCGGGCGGCAGCGGGAACCAGGCCCCGGTCGCCCACGAGGACGCGCCGCCGCGCGTCGCGACGGCGACCACCCCGCAGAGCCAGCCCGTGCCCGTGGGATCGAAGTGCACGCCGCCCTCGAGGCCCAGGCCCCAATCCGCCCCGAGGGCCGCCAGGGCCGCGTGGGCCCGCCGGCACGCGCCCGCGCGGGTCTGCTCAAGGCCGATGGGCTGCTCGGGCACCCCCGACGCCACACCCACGCCGCGCACCACCGCCGCCGGGTAGGCCCGGGCGATCACGCGGCGGACGGCCGTCACCTTGGTGCGGTTTTCGGAGCCGACCGCGACGAGCCTGGGCGCGATGCGTCCCCCACCCTTCCCCTGGGCCCTGCCGGGGCGCGCCCCGGACCGTGGTGCGGGACGGCGTCGGGCGGGTCAGGCGCGCGCGCCGAGGAGGGCGACCCCGCAGACGATCACGACGATGGCGGCGGCCTGGCGCAAGCCCAGGCGCTCGCCCAGGAGCGCCCAGGACAGGATGGCCACCAGCACGTATCCCAGGCTGACCAGCGGGTACGACGTCGCCAGCGGCGCGCTGCCCAGGACCTTCACCCAGAGCACCATGCTGCTGACGAAGCACACGAGCCCGGCGAGCAGGTAGGGGTTCCCCGCGAGGCGGACCAGGGCGGGAAGCGCCCCCGGGCCGAAGAGCGGCAGCGTGCCGGCGCTGCCCGCGGCCAGCTTGAGCAGGAACTGGCCCACCGCCCCGATGGCGATCGAGATCAGGGCCAGGGGAACCCACGACTGCATGGCCGGCCTCCCCGCCCGCGTCCGCCCCGGCGCCGCCTGGCGGCACGCCGGGGCCGGCGCGGGTGCGTTAGAGCAACAGGGCCCGCAGTTCCTCCGCGGTGCCCGCGCGCACGTACTCCCGCCCGGCCCTCCGCCCCGGGTCCCAGAGCACGGCGCGCATGCCGAGCGCCGACGCCGGCCCGTAGTCGTTCTGCGGGTCGTTCCCGACGTGCCAGGCCGCCTCGGGCCGCACCCGCGCCGCCTTGAGTGCCCAGCGGAAAAGGTCCGGGCCCGGCTTCGTGCGGCGGCGGGGACCCGAGCACGCCACGATGCGGAACCCGCCGTAGCCGAGGGCGGCGAGGAGGCGCGGCAGCGACGGCGGCCAGTTGGAGATGATCCCGACGGGCCTGCCCGCGGCCTGCAGGTCCGCCACCAGGCCCGGCATGCCCGCCACCGGGCGGTAGTGGGCCGGGTAGCCCTCCAGGCGGGCGACGAGGGCCGCCACGCGGCGGGGTCGCGCGCCCCCCGGCAGCCGCCCCAGGGCGGCGTGGGCCATGGCGCGCCACAGGCCCCGCTCGCCGCGCAGCGTGGACGGCGCATAGACCCCGCTCGCGTAGGCGTGGGCCATGGCCGCCAGGGCGTCGGCGAGGGCGGCGCCGGTGGCCTCCACGCCGATCGCGCGCAGGTCCCGCACCACCGTCGCCACGGGATCGTCGACCCGTTCCACCAGCGTGTCACCGACGTCGAAGAACACCACGGGAAGCCGCCGCCACCTTCCGCCCGCCGCCGGTCGCGGACCTACACCTGGCGCCGTCCCGCCGGCGCCGGCATACGGTGCGCCGCGGGGAGGGATGCCGCCGTGGTCGAGGTCCGGCCGATCCCGCTCGAGGCAGGTTGCGCCATCGGGGTGATTATAGACCTGCCGCGCACCAGGCTTGTCGCCGCCGCGGCTCCCGCCGGTTACATCATGTGCGGAGCCCTGGACGTCGGCCTGCTCGACCGGGTGCTCGCGGCGCGGCGCATCGTCGCGGGCCGCGCCCTGGGCGTCCGCAGCGTCGAGGACCTGCTCCGCCGTCCCCTGGAGAGCGTGACCCTCGCCGCGCGCGAGGCCGGCCTGCGCGAGGGCATGACGGGGGCGGAAGCCCTCGGCCTCCTGCTGGCGATGGGCGCCCCGTCCGGCGGCGCCGGGGAGGGAGGCGCGGAGGCGGCCCGTCCGGCGCCGGGCTGAAGCGGCGCGGCGAGCTCCCGTGAAATACGCCAACCGACCACTAGATGTGGTGGTACCGGATCCGATCTGGCACTAGTCGCCCGAGCCCTCCCTGCGCTCGCATTTCATGCCGCGTGGCGCCGGCTGGCGGCGCCGGCATGGGGGACTCAACCGAGGTTGCCCTGCCACCCTCCCGTGACCGCGATGACCGCGCCGTTGATGAACGAACTCTCGCGGCGGCAAAGGAACAGCACGGCGTCCACCACGTCCGCGCTGGTGCCCGGCCTCCCTACCGGAGCCGAGCGGTCCTGCCGCCGCACGGCCTCCTCCCGCGACAACTCCCGGTCGTCCACGATGCCCGGCGAGACCACGTTGAAGGTGACGCCGTACGACGCCTCCTCCAGCGCGAAGCTGCGGGTGAGCGAGACCACGGCCGCCTTGCCCGCGAGGTGCGGTCCCTCCTTCCGCCCACCCATGGCCTGGTCGGCCCCCGCCGCCCCGAGGTTCACCACGCGCCCGAACCCGGCCCGTCGCATGTGCGGCAGGGCACCCATGGTCGCGTGGAAGGTGGCGCCCACCGTGCCCGCGATGATCCGCTCGAACTCGGCGGGCCGGTGGGAGCGGAGACGCTTGTAGGCAAACTCGCCGACGTTGTTGATCAGGATTTCGAGACCTCCGAGCCGCTCCGCCGCCGCAGCCACCAGGCCGCGCACCTGCTCGGGCACGGCGCAGTCGGCACCGAGGGCCACGCTCTGGACGCCGAGGCGCCGCGCCTCCTCCGCACCAGCCTCCGCGGCCTCGCGGTTGCTGCGGTAATTGAACGCGACGTCGGCCCCGAGGCGGGCCAGCCCGAGCGCGATGTGGCGCCCGATGCCGCCCGAACTGCCCGTCACCAGCGCCCGGCATCCGGTCAGGGCCGCCGTCTCCACCCGCGCGTGCTCCCTTCACCCGGGGCCCAGGTCCCTCCGCCGCCCGCATCGGGCAGGCCGGTGGTCGGGCATCCTCCCGTCGGGAGGAGGGCCCGGGATGGCCATCGCCGAGATCTCGATCGTGCCCGTGGGCACCAAGGATCCAAGCTACGGAGGGTTCGTGGAAGCCGCGGTGGAGGCCTGCGCGTCGGCTGGGGTCCGGCGCCAGGTGGGCGCCCTGTCCACCCTGCTTGAGGGGGACGTCGACGCCATCCTCGCCTGCGCGCGGCGGATGCACCAGGCCGTGATCGCCGCGGGTGCCGATCGGGTCGTCACCCATCTCGCCCTGGAGGAACGGATCGACGACCCGGTGGCGCCGTGAGGCGGCGCAAAACCGCTCCCCCTTGGACGCGCGGCGCATGGTCGGCCACGCGCCCCGCATAGGATGGCCCCGCCGCGCGGCGATCCGCCGGGGCGGCGGGGAGGCGCGCGGGCATGCAGGAAGCGCCGCAGCAATGCTCGGTCGACATCGTGCCGGAGGCGGTGGGCACCGCCGCCGGCCGGCCCGCCGCGGGGCAGGCCTTGCAGTGGGCCCGCGACCTCCGCGCCGAACTGACACGGGCCGGAGTGGCGGCGCGGGTCAGCGGGGACGTGGGGGCCGGACCCGAGCATCCCCGGCGGCGGATCGTGGTGGCGCTGCGGGTGGGGTCGTATCCCGGGGCGCCCGCCGGCCCGGCCGTCCTCCATCCCTTCGTGCCGCGCCAGGAGAGCCAGCGCTTGGCGCGGCTCGTATCCCGGCACCTCGAGGCCGCCACGGGCATGCCCTGGCCGACCGTGCTCCTCTGGGGCGCGCTCGCCGTGGCGCGGGGCGATGCCGGCAGCACGCCCGCCCAAGCGGTCGCGGTGTATCTGGGTGGCGGGCGGGCGGACGGCGTTGCCGCCGGCGGCCGATCCGGGCCGGACCCGCGGGACACCGTGGTGCGGGCCATCGTGGAGGCGGTCGTGGAGGCCGCCCGCGCAGGCGGCGATGCTGTGGACGCGGCTCCCGCGGGGCCCGGCGAATCTGCGGCCCGGCCGCGGGGCGCGGTGGGGGCCGAGCGGTCGGCCGGCCGCGGGACCGCCGGGTCGCGCACCGGCCGTCGGCAGGGCGCGCCGACGGCAGCCCTGCCGGCGGCGGCCGATCGGATCCGGCGCGACGCCATCGAGCCGGCGTCCGGCGAGCCGGAACGGCACCGGGCGCGAACGGCGCCGCAAGAGCCGGAGTGGGCGGATCGGGCACCCGCCGTGGCCGCGCCGCAAGTCGAGCCCGAGCCGGCAGGAGGCCCGGGCGCTCTGGCAACCGCCCCGTGCGAGGTCGCCTTTGGGCCGGGACCTCGACCCGCGCCGGAGGCGCGAGACCCCGCCGGCCATGCCGCCTCCGCACCGGAAGCCGTCGCGCTTCCCTCCGCCGAGCCGGAGGCGATGCCCGCCTCCGAGATGGCGCCCGAGACCACGGGCGGACCTGGGCAAGGACCTGCGCCCGCGCCAGAACCCATGGGACAGCCGGCGGCGGTCGCCGCGCCCCGCGCGGCCGAGACCGCGGCGGGTGAGGCGGAGCACCCGGCGGCGCCCGCCCCGGAGGCCCCAGACGACTCGGCACCTGAGCCCGAACCCGACGAACCGCCCGCGGCCGAGCCGGCGGTCGCCGTTCCCCCCGCTGCACCCGAGGCGGCCTCCGCCCCCGCGGCCGAGGCCTCGGCGTCGAAGCCCGAGCCTGAGACCGAGCAGCGGGCGGCGCCCGCCCCCGAGGCCTCAGACGACTCGGCACCTGAGCCCGAACCCGACGAACCGCCCGCGGCCGAACCGGCCGTCGCCGTGCCCCCCGCCGCGCCCGCGGCGGCGGCCTCCGCTGCGGCCGAGGGGGAACCCGCACCGGCGACGCAGACCGAAGCGGCCGAGGTGGCGCCCGCGCCGCCGTCGCCGCCCGCCGCGGGGGCCCCGGCCCCATCCGCGGGCGAGCCGGCACCGGACCCGGAGGGCCCGCCCGCTACCCAGCCGCCGGACCTGCGCGGACCCGCGGCGGCCACCGACGGAGCAGGCGCCGCTGCGGGCCGGACCGAACCCACGGCCGAAGCGGCCGGCGGCACGACCGACCGGCCGCCCCTGGGGGCCTCGCCGGAGGGCCTGCCGACGGCGGCCCCCGCACTGTCCGCGCCGACGGCCGCGAGGTCGGCGGCGCCAGGCGCCGCCCCGGGCGAACCCTCGGCCCCTCCGGTACACCAGCACGCGCACCGCACCGCGCGAAGCGGTGGCGTGAGCCGCGTCGCGGGGCCCATCGCGGAGGGGCCCGCGGCGGACGGGGCTCCTCCGCAGACCGCGCCGGGCGTTGCCGAGGGCCCGGCCGCTTCGCTGGCGCCGCCCGTGGTGATCGCCAACCGCGGCACTCGCGCACGGACCGAGACGAAGCGCCGCCGCTCGGCCTCGCGCCCCTCCTCCGCCGGCGAGCCCCCGGACGACCGTGATGCGGCCCCGAACCCCGCGGATGCGGATCCGTCGTCGCCGGTCCCGCGTACCGTGGACGCGGACCGCCCGGACGCCGGCGCGCCGGCGGGCTCTTGAGCGAAGCCGCCGCCGGCCGGCCGCGCGGTCCGGGAGGGAACGGCCGATGGGCGGACGGGTGGGGTTGGGCGACGCGGCCCGGCGCAAGGCGCCCCCGGGGGCTCCGCGCGTGCCGGTTCAGTCGATGAGCGGCACACATCCGCCAATCGGCCCCGCGGCGGCGCCCCGCCGCATCGACCAGCGGACCGCCGCGGCCATCGCGGCCCAGCACGCATCGCAGGCGGCGGCGTTCGGCGGCGCGGCCGGTGCGTGGTCCGCGGGCCCCGCGGCGGCGGCTCCGGCCCCGGGGCCGTCGCCGCGCCCGCTTCACGTCCTTGGGGCCGGAGG
>JAJYVV010000086.1 GCA_021791815.1 Bacillota bacterium
TCGCGCCGCAGGCTGTCCGGGCGGCCGACGCGCCGCGGCGCCCGGGCCCGGTCCGACGGATCCCAGACGTTCCCGCCCTTGGTGAAGATGTACGGCCGCTCGGAATGCGGCACGTCGCGCAGCGCCACGGCGACGACCTCTTCGGAGTGGCCGAGGCCGTAGACGGCGGCGGTGTCGATCCAGTTCACGCCCAGGGCCAGCGCCCGGCGGATCGCGGCCACGGACGCACGGTCGTCCTGGTCCCCCCAGGCGAATGCCCAGCCCCCGCCGCCCAGGGCCCAGGCACCGAAGCCCACGCGGGTCACGTGCATGCCGGTGCGCCCGAGCGGCACGACCGGCAGTTCCGTTTGCGGCATGCGTCCATCGCCTCCCGGTCTGTTGCCCTGGGGCGCGCCAGGCCTGCCGGAGCGGTCCCCGGGATCCGTGACCCGAGCATCCGCTCCCCGCAGGCGGCGCGACCCGGCGTCTCCGCGGCCGCGGGCCGCAGAGCCGTGGTTCTCGCCGCTCCGCGGCTCCGCCTGCCGGGGCGGGTCCGGCGGCCGCGGGCCCCGCGCGGACACCCCAGGTGCGCCGACGGGTGGGGCACCCTTCCGCGACCCGACGCGGCGCCGGTCCTCGCGAGACGACGCGCGCCACCTGGGCGTCCTCGACGTCGAGGTGGAGATGGACGATGCGCTTGCGCAACCCCATCACGGCCCTTGCCACCACACCCTTGGGCAGCAGCCCGCGCCCGCAGGTCGACCGAAGGCCGTGTACGCATCTTGGGGGGGCGGCGCTCAGAGGCCTGGCGATGTCTGCAGGCTGTGCCGCACCGCCGCATGGATCGTCCATTTCTTCCGCGCGCTGAAGGCCTCCAGGTCTCTCGCCGGCGCCGGGCACCCGATGTGCGCAACCGCGTCCCTCATGAGGCGGGCCGGGGCGGCGATCCGCTCCGGATCTGGCGGAGATCCCAACCGTTCACTTCCGTGACCGCCGACCAGTACCGCCAGCCGTTCAGGCGGTTTTGCACCGCGAGGCGCTTGAGGAAGTCCGTCCGGACCGTCTCGTCCGCCACGTGGGCGGTCCGAGCCGCGCGCAACGCGGGCACGCCGAACATGGCGCCCCGCTCCGACGGGACGATCACGGGATAGGGATGACGGCCCCGGCGGCCCCGTTCCGCCTCCACCGGCCCTCGCAGCCCCACGGCGACATGTCGCGCTCCGCCTCCGGCCCCAGCGCCCCCGCCACGTCGATGTCGCTCGCCGGGCGCATCTCCCGCGAGGGCAGAAGCCAAGATGCTGGCAGCGAGCACCTCAAGGTGCGTCCTGCAGACCGCCGCGACGTGATGTCCACGCGCACCGGCGCGGCCACCCGCGGGCACCTCCCTCGGCCCGTGTAGAGAACCACGACGCCCGGCCGGGTCGGTATGGAAGGGGGGGGCGAGCCCGGGAGGGCCGTCGTGTTCCCGTCCCACCTCCGGCACGCCGGCCGGCCCGTGCCGCGGATGGCGCGGCGCCGGCAGAAGACCGGCGGACGGCCGGGGGAGGCCCGCGGCGGGGTCGACCACCGGTTTTCTGCACGGGCGCCGACGACGACCGCCACAAACCCCCAGGCGCCCCTCGAAGTGGGTCAGCGGCGGCGGCCTCCGGGCCCGACCAGGGCGCCCACGGGCCGGGGCCGCCGCGCGGACCGGTCGCCAGGGACGGCGGAGGAGGGGGATGCGTGATGCGAGGATCCAGATTGCTGCATCGGGGAGGGGCGGCCGTGCTGGCCGCGGCGCTGGCGTTGGCTGTGCCGGCCGCGGCGTTCGCGGACGACGGCCCCGGCGGACCAGGCCTCGGCGCGAGCTGCAAGGCCCTGGAGCAGGTGGCCCAGCTGCATGGCGCGTGGTTGAACGCGTTTCCGACGCTCGCGGCCCGCCTGGCCGCGTGCGGCATCCAGGGCCCTGGCGGCAAGCGCGGCGGGCCGCAGGGCGCGGGTGCCAACAACCCGGCGGCTCCGCCCGCACCCGGGGCCGGCCCCGCGGGCACGCCGCCTGGGCCCGTGACCTTCGCCGACCTCGGAAACTATGGCTGGGCGCAGACCGATATCACGCTGCTGGCCGAACTCGGCATCATCCAGGGCGAGGGCAACGACCGGTACGGACCCGGCCAGGAGATGACGCGCGTCCAGTTCGCGGAGCTGCTCCAGCGGCTGTTCGTCCTGCCCGAGCCCTCGAGCCCGATCGCCTTCGTCGACGTGACCCCGAGCACGCCGGGCTACGGCTCGATCGAGGCGGCGGCCCCGTACATGACCCAGTTCAACACCCTCGGCGGCATCGCCTTCGAGCCCAACCTGCCGGAGGTGCGCATCGAGGTCGCGGCGACGATCGGGGAGATCGAGGTGGCGGAACACCTCGCCACCCTGCCCACGACCGCGGCGGCGGCCCAGATCTGGAGCCAGTTCACGGACGGATCCATGGTGCCGCCCGGCCTCGAGCAGGCGGCCGCCGTCGCCGTGTCGCAGGGGCTGATGAAGGGCTTCCCGGACGGCAGCTTCGGCGTGGACGGCACGCTGACGCGCGCCCAGGCCGCGGTGCTCCTGGCCCGGCTGCTCGAGAGCAACGAGACCATCGGTACCGGCACGACCACGCCCGTGTCCACGGGCTCGGCCCCTGAGGTGACCGGCATCAGCCCCGCCACGGGCCAGCCGAGCGGGAACACCCAGGTCCAGATCGACGGGAGCAACTTCGTCCCCGGCGCCCAGGTCCTGTTCGGCGGCACGCAGGCGACCAGCGTGACCTACGTCAGCCCGACCCAGATCGACGCGCTCTCCCCGGCCGGCAGCGGCACGGTGTCCGTCCTCGTGCTCGACTCGGCCGGCACCAGCGCGGCCACCTCGGCCGACCTGTTCACGTACGCCGCGTCCGCGCCGATGGTCGGCGCCATCTCGCCCAGCACCGGGCCGGAAAGCGGCGGCACCGGCGTGACCATCACCGGGACCGGGTTCGCCTCCGGCGCCGAGGTGCTGTTCGGGGCCACCGCGGCGACCGACGTCACCGTGGTCAGCCCCGAGGAGATCATGGCCACGGCTCCCGCCGCGAGCGTCGCCGGGCCCGTGAACGTGCTGGTCGTCGAGACCAGCGGCACGAGCGCCACGAGCGCGGCGGACGTCTTCACCTACACCCCGTCCACCCCGTCGTCCACGCTCTCCGTGAGCGGGATCAGCCCCACCCAGGGCCCGGTGGGGACCTCCGTGGTGATCAGCGGCACCGGCTTCGCCTCGGGCGCCACGGTCCAGTTCGGCGGCCTGGCGGCGACCGACGTGACCGTGTACAACCCGTACACCATCACGGCCGACGCACCGTCGGGCAGCGGCACCGTCCCGGTGACGGTCACGCTGGGCGGCACGACGGCCTCGAGCTCCAACGCCGTCTTCACCTACACGTACGCCTGAGGGCGCACGGCCCGGTCCCCGGGGAGCCGCGGAGAGCATCGGGTCTCCGCGGCTCCTCCCTTTTCCGGCCAGGCGCCGCCGCCGCATGCGGGGGCCGGCACGCGGCAACAGGAACGCGCGCGCTTCCGGGGGAATGATGGCGGGGGTGCGGCCCGGAGCGTGCCGGGCACCCGACGCCCCACGGGCGTGCTCCGCTCGCGGCGGCTGGGGAGGGAGGTGCCCGTTGCCGGCGCCCAGGCGGCGCCCCGACCCGTCCCCGTGGAGGGGCCGCCGCTCCGTCGCCCACGGCGGAGGGGCCCGGCGCCCGGGGCCGGAGCGGGAGACTCCGGCAACGTCGTCCATGCGTGCATGGTTTCCCGCGCTGTGCGCAGCGGTCAGCGTCGCCCTGGCGGCGTGCGGGCCCTCGGGGGCGCCCGGCAACGGGCTGGTGCCCGCCAACCCGTCGGCCGCCCAGATCACCCTGTATTCGTCGGTCCCGGTGCGTTCCAAGAAGGCGACGCTGCACATCGCCACATCCGTCGTCTCCATCAACGACGCGCCCTCCGCGACGGCCCTGGCGCGGGCGCTCGACGGACTCCGCCCGACCGGCCGGCGCTGTTCCCCCGCCGATCCCTACCTGCAGGCCATCTTCTTTTCGACGCCGCCCGGCAGGCCGATGATCGCGACCATCATCGACATTGACACGAAATGCGGCACCGTGGCGCGGCCGGTGGCGGCTCCGCTCCACCGGGCGTTCCGCGAGACGCCGGCCCTGGCGGCCCAACTGGCGGGCCTCGTCCACGACGCCAGCTCCGTCGACGGCGGCCCCCGCGGGGCCCGGGCGGGACCGAACGGGGCGGGAGCCTCAGGGACCGCCTCGGCGCCCGCGTCGGGCGTCCCCTCGCAGCCGGGCTCCGCAGGCGGCTCGGGGGCGGGAGCCGCTGCGCCCGCTGCCCGGGCCGGCTCAGGGTCCGGCGCCGGGCGCTGATCCGGCCCCCCGGGTGCCATCGGTGCGCAGGACCTCGGGATTCCGCAGCAGGCGGCCGGGGGCCGGGCGGCCGGCGAGGTGGTCGAGCACCGCGCCGACGACCTCCGCGCAGGCGCGCCGGAACGCCGCCTCGGTGAGGGCGGCGCTGTGCGGCGTGAGGACGACCTGTGGCAGGCGGTAGAGGGCATGGCCCGGCGGCGGGGGCTCGCGGGCGAGCACGTCGAGGCCCGCGCCCCGGAGGCGTCCCGCGGCCAGGGCGGCGCCCAGGGCGTCCTCGTCCACGAGCCCGCCGCGGCTGACGTTGACGACGATGGCCCCGCGCCGCATGCGGGCGATCCGCTCCCGGCTGAGGAACCCGGCGGTCTCGGGCGAGAGCGGCAGATGCAGGCTGACGACGTCGCTCGTCGCGAGGAGCCGGTCGAGGTCCGTGTGCGGGAACCGGTCGTCCCGCGCGGCGCGCGACCACGCGACGACCTCCATCCCGAGCGCCCGCCCCAACTCGGCGAACCTGCGCCCGATCCGCCCCAGCCCGATGATGCCGAGGCGCCGACCCCCGAGGTCCAGGCCCAGCGGGCCGGCACGGGCGGCCCAGTCGCCGGCCCGCACGCGGCCGTCGAGGAAGGGGACCCGGCGCGCGACGGCAAGCATCAGGGTCAGGGCGTGTTCCGCCGTCGCCTCTGTGAAGGCGTCGGGGGCATAGAACACCGGCAGCCCCGCCCGCGTGGCCGCGGCCACGTCGATGTTGTCGGTGCCCGCGCCGACGCGGGCCACGCAGCGGAGCCTCGGCCCGGCCGCCTCCATGGTCCCGGCCGACACGCGGCCCAGGCCGCGCGTGACGATGGCCGCCGCGCCCGCCACCGGCACGCCTGCGCCGCAGCGGACCTCGACGGTCCGGCGGAGCAGCTCCATCGCTTCGACGTGCAGCGGCTCGAGGACGGCCACCGCCGGGGTCCCCGGGCCCCCGCGCGCCGGATCCGCCCCCATGGCGCCGCCTCCCCGCCCGGCCCGGACCGCCGAGCCCCCCGGGGCGACGCCGGCTGCCGGCGCCGGGCCCCCGTTGCTGATATGCGCCGGGGGCCCCGCCGCATGCCCTGGGGGAGCGGATGCCGAAGGTGCGCCGGCGCACGCCGGCGCCTTCCAGCGCTGGGTCCCATTGCCTTCGGCCGGCCCCGTCCGGGCCGGAAGGGACAACGGGCCCGGACGCGGAAGCCGCGCGGGCGAGGGGGTTGCCTGCGCTGGCGGACCGCCGGGAAGACGATGCGCTCTCCTGGCTCGACGGCGGCCAGGAGCACCGCGGACCCCTCAGTCCGCTGGGGCGATCGCAGGCGGGCCGCGGCCGGCGGCCATGGATCCTCGGCATCGCCGCCGTGGGCGCGGTCGCGCTGGTGGCCGGCCTCGCGGGTCTCGCGGTCCCGTCGCGCACGGGGCGGGCCGGCGGGCGAACGCCGGCGAACGCCCGGCGGACCGCCGGCGGCAGGTCCGCCCCGGCGGACCGCTCGCAGGGCGCCGCGACCGCCTCGTTCCCCCCGGCGGATTTCTCCGCGGCGGATCCGCCCCCGGCCTGGTCCGGCCCCCTCCCCTACCCCCTCCTCATCGCCGACCGCGGCGACCACCGGCTGGTCGAGGTGAGTCCGGCCGGTTCCGTCCTCTGGCAGTATCCGGCGGCTCCCGCGGGCGCGGCGGCGACCGCCGTCGCCTGGTCGGTGGACGGCACGGGCGTGTTCGCGGTCGGCGAGACCCAGGGCGTCGTGGAAGAGGTCGACATGGCCTCGGGCCGCGTGTTGTGGCAGTACGGGGCGGGTGCGCAGTCCCTGAACCATCCGACGGCCGTCGCCCCGGCGCCGGGCGGCGACGTCCTGGTGGCGGACACGCGGGACTGCCGGCTGCTCACGGTGAGCCCGGCGGGCCGCGTGGTCGCCACGTGGGGAGCCGCCCAATCCGGCTATTGCACCAGCGATCCCGCCGCGGGCCGGCTCGGGTATCCCGAGTCCGTCGACGCCGTGCCGGGCGGCGACTGGCTGGTGGGCCTCGCCGCCAACGACCAGATCGCCCTCCTCGACGCCTCCGGCCGGCCCGTGTGGTCCGAGCCGGCGCCCCCGCTCGGGGGCGGCTTCGTCGTGGATGCCACGGCGGCCCCCGGCGGGCTGGTGGTGGTCACGGGGTTCTCCAACCCGGGGACCGTCACCGAGTTCGACCCCGGGACGGGCGCGGTGCTCTGGACCTACGCCCCGCCCGCCGGACCGGGCGCGCTGGACAACCCGAGGGCCGCGCTGGTCCTGCCGAACGGAGACGTGGCCATCGCCGACACGGGCCATGACCGTGTGCTGGTGGTCGACCCGTCCACGGGCCGGGTCGTCTGGCAGTATGGCGGGGCTGGGCGGCTCTCCGCCCCGAGCGGCCTCGCGCTGGACGTCTGGCGCAACTGGAAGGCTTGAACCCGGCCGGCTACCCGTCCCGGCCCTCCCCCGGCGGCCCCCACGCGTCCGTCCCGCGCAGCCGGGCGCCCCGCGCCAGCGGCAGCAGGAGGCGCACGGTGGCGCCCCGCCCCTCCGGTCCGGGTTCGAACTCCAGCCTGCCCCGGGCGCGGGCGACGGCGGCCGCGGCGATGGCAAGCCCGAGCCCCAGGCCGCCGCGCGCCCGCCGGCCCTGGAAGAACGGCCGGGTGAGGTCCAGGACGTCGTCGGGATCGATGCCCGGGCCCTCGTCGCGCACCTCCACCCAACCCCAGGATGCGGAGGAGCCGCAGGCGACGCGGACGGTCCCGGCCGCCGGCGTGAACTGCACCGCGTTCTCCACGATCGAGCCCAGGGCGTCGTCGACGTCGGACGGTTCGGCCACCACCAGGACCGGCCGGGAGGGCTCCGGTTCGCACCGCAGGTCCACGTGCGCCTGGGCCGCCGCCGGCCCCAGCCCCCGCACGGCGGCCACCGCGGCCGCGGCCAGGTCCAGGGTCGACGGGGGCCCCGCCGGCCGCGTCTCGACCCGCGCCAGCGCGGACAGGCGCGCGGCGAGACCCTCCATCCGCTCCGTCTGCTCCCGGATGGTCTGCAGGGCCTCCGGAGCGTCCAGTCCGGCGCCCGCCAGCGCCAGGTCCGCGGACGTCCGGATCACGGAGAGGGGCGTGCGCAGGCGGTGCGAGGCCAGCGCCACGAACTCGGACCGCGTCCGCACCGCGAGGTCCAGGGGCCGGAGGGCCTCGCCGGCCAGCAGGTAGCCGGCCGGGAGGGCGACGAGGCCGCCGGCGACCGCGAGCCCGCCCAGGATCGCCAGGAACGCGCGCAGGGTATCCAGATCGGCCGCGACGGGCATCGCCATCCATTGGGCTGGCTGATCCGGGGCCTCGAGGCGCAGGAAGGCCGTGGGCCCGGCCGTACCGTCGTTGCGGACGAAGAAGCCCTCCCCGTCCGGATCGGGGTCGCCGGCCGGAAGGCTGCGCAGTTCGTACGCGATGCGGTCGTCGCCGTCCGGATCGCTGCCCCCGTGCACGGCGGCCAGCTCGAGCCGCCGCCGCAGCTCCGCATACACGATCCGCCGCGCCGTGACGTAGGCCGCCGAGGCCAGGAGCCCCATGACGGCGGTCACCAGCAGCGCCGCCCGCGCGGCCACGCGCCAGCGGGTGCGCCGCAGGAGCGCCGCCTGGCCGCCCCGGGGCGCACGCCCGGGCGCCCTGGGGGCCGCACCCCGCCGCCGGCCGCCTGCGGCCTCCCCCGTCACGGTCTGCGCTCCTGACCCCGGGCCTCCGCATCCCCGCCCAGGAGGCGGTAGCCCAGCCCCGGGACGGCCACGATCGCCCCGTCCCACCCGGCGCCGACGAGCCGGCGCCGCAGCCGCGAGACGGTGGCGTCGGCGACGTTCCCCTTCGGCTCCACGCCCGGGCCCCAGACGCGCTCGACGATCTGGTCGCGGGACAGGACCGTGCCGGCGTTGCGCAGCAGGTATTCGAGCAGGTCGAACTCCCGCGGCGGCACGGCGAGGTCGCGGGAAGCCACCAGCACCTGGTGCGCGATGGTGTCGAGCCGCAGGTTGCCGGCGGAGAGGGCCGGGGCGCCGCGGTCGGATGCCGAGCGGCGCAGCAGCGCCCGGAGCCGCGCGAGCAGTTCCGCAAACGCGAACGGCTTGGTCAGGTAGTCGTCCGCCCCGGCGTCCAGCCCGCCCACCCGGTCGTCCACGCCGCCCCGCGCCGTCAGGCAGAGCACCGGGGCGCGGAGGCCCTCCCGGCGGAGGTCGCGGAGCAGGTCGAGCCCGTTCCAGTCGGGCAGCATCACGTCGAGGACCACGACGTCGTGCACCCCGGCCAGCGCCTGATCGAACGCTCCCTCGCCGGTCCGCTCCCAGCGGACCGTGTAGCCGGCGGCCTGCAGCCCCCGCCGCACGACCTCGCCCAGGGCCGGATCATCCTCGACCAGCAACAGGTGCATCGTCGCCTCCCCGGCCCCGCTGGGGCCCGTCCGCACGCGGCGCCGCGGCGGGCACCGCCCGCAGGCCCCGCCGGCCGCGCCGGACGATGAGGTAGCGGGCGGCGGCCGCGGCCAGCGGAAGCAGGCCCGTCACGACGTAGAGCGCCTCGAGGCGGGGCGTGTCCGTCCCCGACGATACCGCGTGGAGCCACACCAACACGAAGATGATGCCGCCGAAGCGGTGGATCGGCAGCCAGACCTTCGGGAAGCGGGCGGGAAACCAGGCCGTCGCGCCGGCGAGCAGGCCGGCGAGGAGCGCCAGGGTCCCGAGGGACACCGCGACCGGCCTGTATTGGGACAGGCCGGGCACGAAGACGGCGGCGAGCCCCACGCCGGCGTAGGGATCCAGCACGAGGCTCGTGACGTGCACGGCGACGAAGGCCAGGGCGAACAGCATGACCCAGCGGTGGTAATGGTGCGTGACCTGGCGCACGCCCGGCACGCGGCCGACGCGCGGGGTGCTCTCGAGGATCCCGAGGACGATGGCGGAGACCAGGAGCAGGTAGGCGGTGATGCCCCCGGCGCGGGCCAGGTCCCACGGGAACATGCGGGCCGACAGGCCCGTGGCCACCGGCACCGCCGCGACCCACGTGCTCACGGGCCGTCACCCCCCGCCGCGGCCGGACCGTCCAGGAAGGGGCGCGCCGCCCGGGTGACCGCCACGGCCCCCTCGGCGTCGACCATCAGCGCGGCGAGTCCGCGGCGTTCCGCGAGCGCCGGGGCGGCCGCCGCGCCGGCCACGAACAGCGCCTTGCTCCAAACCTCCGCCCAGGCTGGGTCGCGGCCCACGACGGTCACGGCCCAAAGGCCGGCGTCCGCCGGACGCCCGGTCCGCGGATCGATCAGGTGGTGCGCCGGACGGCCGCCCGCCGTCCACGCGCGCCGTCCGCGACTCGATGTGCACACCGCCGCGCCGGCGACGCGCAGGCGGGCGGCCGGGCCGCCGCCGGGACCCTGCACGTCGACCGTCCACCCGCCGGCGCCCGGCCCCGCGCCCTCCGCCCAGATGTCGCCGCCGGCGTCGAGCAGGAAGCCGGGCACGGCACGGGCATCGCCCCGGCAGCAGCCGAACCGTGCGCCGGCCCGGGGCGGGAGGCCCAACCGCCGGCGGAGCGCCGCGGCCCCGTAGCGCACCGCGAGCCCCTTGCCGATGCCGCCCAGGTCCAACGGGACGGGGGGCGTCAGCCGCAGGCCGTGCGGCCGGCGGCCACCGGGAGCGGGAACCCCCGCCCGGGTCCACGCCACGGCGAGCCACGGCGAGCGGCCTGCCGGGAAGCGCCCCGCCGGGCGGCGGCGGGGCACCCGGGGCGGCGCCGCCCCGAACCGGAGGCGCCCATCGTAGCCGAGGGCCTCCAGGGCGCGGCGGATGCGGGGGTCGAAGAGCCCTCCGCTGCGGAGCCAGGCGCGCGACGCGGTCGTCAGGGCCCGGAACAGCAGCGGCGAGCCGAACCCCGCCCCGGACACGCAGAAGCGGTTCAGTTCGGAACCGGGCCGGAAGCGGGTCAGCCGGCGCTCCACCCGCGCGAACACCCGCCGCACGGCGCGGCCACAGGGCTCCGGCGCCGCCTCGGCCGGTATCCAGCCGCCGACCGAGGTCGTCATGGCCACGAAGGGCGGGAGGCCCGAGACCGCGGCCATGCTCAGGATCCCCGGGTGACGGCGAAGCTCGGGGCGGCCGGCACGGAGGCGCCGCCGCCGGGGCCCGCGGCGCCGGTGCCGCTGCCGCCCGACACGGCCCCGCCGCCCAGGCCCAGGGACGCCTGCGCCTGCTGCAGCGCCGCGGCCGCCGCCGATCGCTGCGCCTGCCACTGGCGGGCCTGCGCGCTCAGGTTCTGGATCGCGGCGTCGGCCTGCTGGATCTGGCCGTCGACGCTCCGCACCGCCGGCGAGCCGTTGGGCGGGGGCAGGGGCTGCGCCGCGACCCAACCCGTCCAGCCGACGAGGCCCAGCATCCCCAGGCCCAGGACCCACCAGGGCGGCCGCTTGGCCCGCCCGGCCGGGACCGGGCGCCCACGGGCGCCCGGTCCCGGGCGCTGCGGCAGGGGCGGCCGGCCGGCGCGGTCCGGCGCCAGGGGCTGCACAGCCATCAGAATCCCCTCCCGAAGCCGCCGCCATCATCGCCGCGGCGATCCCGGAACCCCTCCCCGCCGAAGTCGCCCCGCGAAAACGGCGTCTGCGCCGCCGCCTGCTGCGCGAGCGACTGGAGGGCGGCCGCCTGCTGCTGCAGGGATTGGGCCTGCTGCTGGAGCGAGGCCACGGCCTGGCGGGCCGTGGCTTCGGCGGCGCTCAGGACCCCCAGCTGGCGCTGCGCCAGCCGCAGGGCCTGGGCGTCCGTCCACACCGGCCGAACGCCGGCATTCTGGCGCAGGGCGAGTTCGCCGCCGAACAGGGCGGCGCACGCGCCGCCCACGACGAGCGCGAGGCGCGCCGCGTACCCGCCGATCGCCAAGCGCCGCCCGCCTCCCTCCGGCCCCCGGGACGCCCGGTCGCGACGGGGATCGGCCCATCCTACGGCACGCCGGGAGCCGCATCCTTCGTCGGGGCAGGGCCCGCGGCCGCGGGTCTTCCAGCGCCGCCGCGCCCTGCCGTCATGCTGTGCGGCACGACTGACACGTTAATGACACCGTCATCAAGCCCTGATGAAGATGGACTCGGAACGGCGGGGCCGGCGGGACACGTCACAGCCACGTCACGGCGGGAGCGCACACCTGCCCGTGGGCCCGGGCCGCCGCCGCCCCTGTTCCTTCGCGCCCCCGGGGGCCGGCCGCCGCGGCGCCGCGTGGACAAGCCCCGGAGGAGGTCGCCCGTTGTCGTTCGTGCACGTCTGGGGCCACGCCCTTTCGCTGGCGCTGGCCCGCATCCTCCCGCCGACCATCCATCCCATGGTCGTCCACTTTCCGATCGCCCTACTCTACCTGTGTGCGGGCGTCGACGTGCTCGCCCTGATCCTGCCGGACCAGGACCGCTTCCTGCAGCGCTGCGGCTTCTGGCTGCTGACGCTGGCGAACGCGGCCACGGTGGTCGCCATCGTCGCGGGCCAGGTCGCCGAACAGTCTCTGAAGCTCACCCCCGTGGTGGTGGCGGCGCTGCACCAGCACACGCTGTTCGTGGGGCTCACGGGGCTCGCCGAGGGCGCCGCCTGGATCCTGCGGGTCCTGGCCCGCTATCCCCGGCGGAAGGCGGGATGGTCGGCGCTCGGCACGGGCCACGGCCGCGGCGGCGTCCTGACGACCGCGCTCGTGGTCGCGGCGGCCATCCTCGTCGCCGTCGCCGGGCACTACGGCGGCGTCATGGTCTACCAGGGCGGAGCCGGCGTCGCCGGCGTGGGCCGGGTGCCCCTGCCGGCCTGAGTCGGCCCGGGGCCGGGGACACGCTATCGCCGCGGGAGGTCCGCCCGCCCCGCCGGGAAGGTGCCGGGCCGCCGGGCTCGAAGGCGGCTGCACAGGGCCGGGCGGCGCGCCCGTGGGCCCCGCGCGCGCGGGCGGGCTCCGCCGTGCGACGGTCGGAAGGTGCGTGGGCGAGATGGCGCCGCAGCCTCCGTCCGAACCGGCGGCCGCGCGGGACGACCCGGCCGCCCTCGGCGCAGCCGCGGCGGGGGCCGAGTCCGCCTTCGCCCCCGGCGCCGACCCCATGGCGGGCCTCGGCGCGGCGGCGTTCGGGCGTGCGACCGGCATCGTCGCCCTGGCCACGTTCGCGAGCCGGCTCCTGGGCTTTCTGCGCAACACGGCCCTCGCCGACCGCTTCGCGGCGAGCAACCTCACCGACGCCTACAACGTCGCGGCCCTCATCCCCCTGGTGCTGTTCGCCGCGGTCGGCGTGGCCATCACGACGGTGTTCATCCCCCTGTTCGCCGGGCTGCTCGCCGGCCAGGACCGGCGGGCCGCGGAACGCTTTGCCGCCAACGTCAACGGCGCGGTGACGGTGGCGGTCGGCGCCCTGATCATCGTGCTGGAGGCCTGCGCCGGCCCCCTGGTGCGCACCCTGCTCGCCCACTGGAATCCGGCGGACCAGGCCCTCTGCATCCGCCTGGTCCGGATCACGACGCCGCTCATCCTGTTCTACGCGTGGTCGGCCATCGTCGGCGGCGTCCTCAACGTGCGCGGCTTCTTCGGGCCGAACGCCGCGATGGGCGTGCCCCAGAACCTGATCATCATCGCCGCCGTCGTCCTCGGCAGCCGGGGCGGCCGCCAGGACATCGCCTGGGTGGCCTGGGGGGGCCTCGCCGGCACCTTCACCACGTACCTGGTGCAGCTGCCGGCCCTGCGGCGCTCGCGGTTCCGCGTCGGATGGCGCCTCGACCTGCGCGACCCGCTGCTGCGCCGCATGGGGCGCCTCGTCGGTCCGGCGGCCCTGACCGCCCTGGCGCAGCAGACGGGCAGCCTGTTCGTCTACGTCCTCGGCTCGCGGCTCGCCGCCGGCCTGATCACCGACTTCACGTACGCGAGCCGCCTGCAGGTCCTGGCCTATTCCATCCTGGGCATGTCCATCGCCACGGTGGTGTATCCGACCATGGCCGCCGCGGGCGCGGCCGGCGACCTGGCGCGGCTGCGCCGGACGTTCGCGCGCGGCATCGGGCTGGTCAGCGCCGTCACCGTGCCGGTCGCCGTCGGATTGTGCCTCTTCCGGGCGCCCGTGGTCCGCGTGGCGTTCCAGCACGGCCATTTCACGCCCGCGGATGCCGCCGCGACCGCGGTGCCTTTGGCCCTGCTCTCGCTCGGCACCGTGCCCTACGCGTGGCAGGACTATCTGAACCGGACCTTCTTCTCGCTGCAGGACACGAGGACGCCCATGACGGCGGGGCTCGCGGGCACGGCCGTCGGCATCGCGCTCGCCTTCGCGCTGTATCGCCCATGGGGCTTGGCAGGGCTCGCGCTGGCCATGGCGCTGGGGTGGTCGGCGGCCGTGCTGGTCCTGGTCGTCCGCCTGCGCCGCCGCCTCGGGCTCCTGGGCGGCCGGCGCATCGCGGCGACGGTCGTCCGCCTCGCCGTCGCCGCGACCGTGGCCTTCGTGCCGGCGAGGCTCGCCCTGGGCGCCCTGGCGCTCCGCCTGGGCGGCGGCTGGACCGGGGACGCGGCCGCGCTCGCCGCTTGCGGCCTGCTCGCCCTCGCGGCCTATGCCGGACTCGGGCGGGCGCTCGGCGTGGCCGAGGTCGCCGCCGGCCTGGACGTGGCGCGCGGCATGTGGCGGCGCCTGCGCGGGGCCCACGCCTGATCCGCCCCGGGGCCCGCCGGCTCAGGGTCCGGCCCTGCCGGAGGCGGCGCCCCGGCGCCGCGCCAGCACCCGGCCCACCAGGAAGGGCATCATGTCGCGCACCCCCACGTCGACGCACCGCCAACGCGCGCCCGGGCGCCATGCCGCCCGCAGGCACTCCGCGCGGCGCTCGGCCTCGCCGATGCGGTGGAACGCGAACGCATACCGCAGGTGGTGCCACGTGAGGAAGCGGTCCGTCACCTCGGCCGCGATGCGGGGGTCTCCCTCCCCGGCGCGGTAGGCCTCGAGGCGGCGCAGGCCGGCCCGGTAGGCGCGCAGGGTGTTCTTGCTGACACCGCCCGGACTGTCGGTGTAGGTGACGAGGGGGAAGGGCACGTGCGCCCACGCTCCGCGCGCCACGACGCGGACCCACAGGTCCCAGTCCTCGAGCCCGTCCATGGATGGGTCGAACAGGCCGGCCGCCACCAGGTCCGCGCGGCGGGCGAGGACGGTCGACGTCTGGAAGCGGTTCAACCAGGCGACGCGCCGCACCGGCGCCGGCTGGAGCCGGGCGGGCGGTACCGGCTGCGCCGGCCGCGGCGCCCTCGGCCGGCGCCAGCCCGTGCTGACCAGCACCGCCTCCGGGTGGCGCTCCACCGCCTCCCACTGGTGGCGCAGCTTGTCGGGTTCCCAGGCGTCGTCTCCATCCAGGAAGGCGATCCACGGGCCGCGGGCGAGTTCGACGCCGCGATTGCGCGCACGGCTCGGGCCACCGTTTTGCTGGCGCTCCACCCGGAGGCGGACGGGCCCGCCGGGATCCACGCCGGCCTGGGCCAGCGCCTCGGCCGCGCTTCCCTCCGTGGATCCGTCGTCCACGACGACGATCTCGCGGGGCGGGGAATCCTGCGCGCGGACCGACGCCACGGCCGCAGGCAGCCGGTCCAGCGCGTTGTATACGGGAACGACGACGGAGACCGCCGAAGCGGGGGCCGTGGACACGGGACCGTCCCCCCCTTGGCCGGTCGCGGGCGTGCGCCGCCGGGGGGCCCGGCCCCCGCCCCCGGCCCATTATGCTCGTGCGGCCGCGCGCCCGTCCCGCCGGCAGCCCGCGCCGCGGAGAGGAGCCCTGGGATGGCCTCGGCCACCGACCGCCTGCGCCGCGCCCTCTCCGCCGTGCGCCGCGACGGCTTGGGCGGGCTGGCGGACCGCATCCGGTTGCGCGCCGCCTTCCGGCGCGCCGGTCCCTGGCGGCTCCGCCTGCGCGGGGGCAGCTTCCGCTTCGAGCACCGGGGCGAACTGTATGCGTACGTGGAGACCTTCGTGGGACACGTCTACGACGCGCTGCCCGGATTCACGCCACGGGACGGCTGGACCGTCGTCGACGTCGGGGCCAACGTGGGCTGCTTCTCCGCGTATGCGCTGGAACACATGCGCCGGGGAACGGTCCTCGCCCTCGAGCCCAACCCCGCGGCCTTCGCCCGGCTCCAGGCCTGGGCGGAGGCGCGCCGCGGCAGGCGGCCCGGCGTGCGCTTCGAAGCGCGGCGCGCC
>JAJYVV010000087.1 GCA_021791815.1 Bacillota bacterium
CCAGGTTGCGGCAGACCACCGACGGCCGAATCAAGTAGCGACTGAGACCCACCACCCGGTCCAAATGCTCCAGCCGGCCCGCTTGGTCCCAGCCGATCCAGCGGTCTCGATCCTGCAGGTACAGCGCAGCCGAGGCAAAGGCCGCACCGCCCAACCACCCGTGCGCCGAGCCGATCAGGTAACGGAGTTGGCGTCCCACCAAAGGCCCCGCGCCGCGGGGATGCTCCGTCTCGAACAGCTCGTTCCAGATGCGCATCTGTTCGTCGCTCTGCACCAAAACCAACGTCAGATCGTGGATCGCCCCGGCCGTATCGGGCACGTGCGCGGCGGGCGCAACACTGCTGCCCGGGCGCCGCGGCGCGCCCTGCGCCGTCTTGGCGCGCGGCGGAGGCAACCGGAAGTATCCCTTCGCCTCCAGCGTCCTCAGCGCCTTCAAACAGCCGGTGCGGCGCCTGTGGCCCAGGGGATCGTGCAGTCCGAACTGATCGCAAAGACGGTCGGCCAACTCGGTCCGGTGCAGGTCGGGGTCCGAGGCGCACGAGCGCCGCACGAACTCGACCGCATCGGGCTCGGCTAGCCGTTGGAGGATCGTCCGGTGCGGTGCCATACTCCCACCGTAGCGAACGTGGCGCAGATTGTCAACAGCTTCTTTATGGGCAAGGGCAGCGCTAGCGCAGGCGACGGGGAGTCGGGCAAGGGTGGCGGCTCGGAACCGGGCGCGCCGGACGGAACCGCCGGGGGCGTCACGCGGGCCCGGATGCGTCCAGCGCCCGCGCAAAGCGTTCCACGAGGGCGACAAAGGCGTCCGGGGCCGGCTGCCAGAGGACGTGGCCGGCGTCTGGCACCACTGCGGCGCGGCCCCGGGGCAACGCACGCAGGTAGCGCTGCTGGGTCGCCGCCGAGAGCATGGAGCCGCGGGTCCCGCCGCGCAGGACGAGCACGGGGCAATGCAGTTCGGGAGGCGCGGCCACAGGTCAACTGGGGCGGAAGCCCGCTGCATGGCGGCGCGCGCCGCCGCCCGCGCCCTCCCCTCCGGGATGTCGGCCGTGGCGGAGACCCACCCTTCGTCCAGGCCCCGGACGGACGCGCCATGGTCGCCGAGGACCAGCCCCCGCACAACGTCCGGATGACGCAGGGCGAACTCGATGACGCACGGCACGCCCCGCGAGAACCCGAACAGCACGGCAGAAGTCAGGCCGCCGGCCCCCACCACGGCTTCGAGGTCCGCGACCTTGTCCTTGAATGCGTAACCGTCCGCAGGGGTGTCGCTCCGCCCCATCCCGCGCATGCTCAAGGCCAGCGTGCGGCGGGGACCGTGCCTTGCCAGGTGGGGCGCGAAGTCCAGCGCGGTGCCGATGGCGCCGTGCACGTAGAGCAGGGGTAGCATCGCGGCGTCGCCGCCGCTGTCCAGGTAGTGGACGCGCACGCCGATCGCCACGAAGGCCTCCACCCCTCCCGCGGGCGTCCCCCGAACCCCCCGGCCGCGGGCTCAGGAGTCGGCGGTACGGGGCGGCGGCAGGACGGCCGCCCCGCAGTGCGGGCAGTCGGTCCAGCCGACGCCGGCCATCCAGCCGCCGCAACCCCGGCACTGACGCAGGGCGCTGAAGCGGCCGTCCTGCCACTGGACGCCCGGCACCTCGACCCGCTGCACCGTGCCGTCCGGCCGCCGCGCCGCGAAACGGAACGTCGGGCCGGCGGGGCCCTCTTCCTGGATGATCGTCAGGCAGAGGACCACGCACTCGTCGCAGATGTAGACGCCGGGGCCCGCGATGAGCTTGCTCACCTGCCGCTGTGCCTTGCCACAGAACGAACACCGCAGGGGACCGCCCTCGCTGGTGAACTTGAACATGGCGCTCCCTCCCGTCAGGTCTCCGACAGGCCTCGCCGCAGCCGCTGCCGCGCCCGGCGGAGCCGGGACCGAACCGTCGCGGCCGGAAGGCCCGCCCGCCGCGCGATCGCCGCCGCCGGCCAGCCGTCGCGATAGCGCAGCAGCACCAGGTGGCGGTCCTCCGGGCGCAGCAGGCCCAGCGCCGTCGCGACGTCCAGCCGGACCTCGGCATCCTCCGCGATCCCGGTCGACACCTCCCCGTCCGGATGGTGCGGCACCGACCGGATGCACGCCGCGCCCTCCGCGTAGCGCCGGCGCTGCCACTCCATCGCGCGGTTGTACGCGATGGTGCGCAGCCACGCCCCGAAGAGGTCGGGGCTGCGCAGCGTGGGAAGGCCGAGGTAGGCGTGGAACAGCGCATCCTGATACACGTCCTCGGCGTCCTCCCCCGACGGCAGGAGCCGGCGCAGCAGGCGCCGCACCGATCCGGCATGCGTGGCGACGTGCGCGACGAACTCGTCCGCTCCCATCGGACACCCCCTCCCCGGCCCTGCCTCCGTCGTGGGTCTCCATTCCGTCCGTCGGGCGGCGTCCAGGAAGTGTTGCAGTCCGGTCGGTACGGTATCGGGGAGCGGGGGCGGGCGAGGGGGACCAGGGGCCGGCAGCCCAGACCACCCGCTGGCGCCCCCACAGGACGGCCTACGGGGAGACGGCCACCGTGCGCCGTGGCGACTATCGCCAGGGGTTTGTGCGCCTGAAGGTCAAGGATGGGGCTCGATGGGAACGGGCCAACCTCCCCGCCCACGCCCCATCCTACCTGCATGCCATGCTGCGGGAAGCTGACCGGGAACGGGAGCGGGATCGCCGCTGCGCGCGCCGCGCAGCAGGGCCCGATGGCCGCCGAAGGCCGGGAGGGACGCACCGACGAGGAGCGGCAGGCCCTGCGGCGGGGCCGGGTCAGAGTCTCAGGTAGTGGCAAAGCCCCGCTGACGGCCGAAGCCGGTCCCGGGCCCCCCGCGGCGGGCCCGGGACGCGAACGCCGGCGCGCTCCCCATCGACCGCGTTCCGGTGGCGTGGTCCGCCAAAGGTGGGGCGTGGTTTCTACCGGACGGTCGCGTCGCGGTCGGGGACACCGCGCCCCGGCGCCCTGCGGCAGCCGCCCGCGACGCTTGAGCCGGCGGGTCAGGGGGGTGCGCATCCAACCCCGCCACGGTAGAGTGTCGAACGGTCCGAGGCCCGTCCCGGGGGCGGGTGGGAGGGACAAAGGCACTTGCATGCCCCGCGCCCCGCCCCTTCTGGCGCCGCGGGCGCGGGGTCCCGCTACGCGCCGCGCGCCGCCTTTCCGGCGCTGACCTGGATGCACTTCGTCAACGACGGCCTCGCCGCGTACCTGCCCGGCATCCTCCCGTTCCTGGTCGTGGCGCGGCACGTGCCGCTGGCGCGGGCGAGCGCGCTCATGGCGGTCCTGCTTGTGGGCCAGGCGCTCCAGCCACTTGCGGGCGTATGGGCTGATCGGGCCGGCGGGCGCCGCCTGATGATCTTCGGGCCGGTGCTCGCCGCCGCGGGTACGGCGGCCCTGGCGTTCGCGCCGTCGTATGCTTCCTTCGCCGCCGCCCTGTTCCTGATCGGGGCGGGCAGTACGATCTACCACCCCCAGGCCCTGAGCGCGGCCCGCGCACTGGGCGCGCGCCGCGAGGGCGCCTGGATGTCCGCGTTCCTGATCGGCGGCGAGATCGGCCGGGCGCTGGGCCCGCTCGTGGCCAGCGCGGTGGTGGTCCGGTTCGGCCTCTCGCGCCTGTGGTGGCTCGCCCTGCCGGTCGCCCTCACCTGGCCGTGGCTCTGGGCCCGGCTCCCGGTCCTCCCCGCGCGGCGGTCCGCGCCGGCCGGCGCCGTCCGAGGCGGACCGCGCGGACCTGTCCTCGCCCTGGCGGGCTTCGGGGCGGTGCGCGCGGCCGCGATGTACGGCATCTCGACCTTCGTCCCCCTGCTCTGGCAGGAGCGGGGAGGGTCGCTGGTGGCCGGGGCCGGCCTCGTCACGACGCTCCTCGGCGTCGGCATCGCCGGCAACCTCACGGGAGGGCTCGTGGCCGACCGGTGGGGCCGCCGCCCGGTCCTCCTGGGGTCGGCCGGGCTCACGGCGATGACGCTCGCGTGGTTCCTCCTCACCCGGGGGCCCTGGCTCTGGCCGGCCCTCGGCGCCACGGGCATCGCGCTGTTCTCCACGCTGCCGGTGACGACCCTGGCGGGGCAGGACATGTTCCGGGACAATCCGGCGCTCGGGTCCGGGATCGCCATCGGCTTCGGCAACGGACTCGGCGCGCTGCTGCTGCTGCCGCTGGGCCTGGCGGCCGGGCGCTGGGGCACCGCGGCGCCGCTGTGGATCCTCGCCGGGACCATGCTCTGCAGCCTTCCGTGGGTTGGCGCTCTCGCACCGCGGCGGGGACCGCCCGCGGCCCGCTGGGGGACAAGGGCGCGCGCCCGTCACTCGGCCGCGGGCGCCGCCTCGGATTCCGCGTCCCAGGCCTCTTCCACGGGCACCTCGTAGCGGCCGGACGGCAGCCGCACCTGCGGCGCGCGGCCATGCTGCATGAAGAGGTCGAGCCACTGGATGGCGATCCGCAGCCGGGTCCGCACCTTCGTGTCGGCCTCCGGCGTCAGCCGCTGCACTTCCTGCCAGAGGTCGCGCGCGGTGAGGCCCGAGTTCCACCCGTAGGCGGCCTCGTGGGCATCCAGCAGGACCTGCATGACCTGCTGCCAGCCCTCCAGCGCGAGGGGCTCGAGAAGAATCGCGTCCTGGAGCGCGGCGATGCCGGCCCGGCAGCATTCGGCGCCCTCGGCGTCTCCGCGCGCCTCGAGCCAGGCGGGGGCCTCCGACTCGTCCCTCCGCTTGGCCAGCACCGAGTCATAGAAGTTGCTCGCGACCGCGAACACCGTCCCGAGGTGGGCACACCCCAGTCCGTTGGCGGCCATCCGGCCCATGTTCGCGTACGCCCGCGCTCGGGCCCCGCGGCCCAGGCGCCCTACCAACTCGACCTCGTCGAGGAGGAGCACCCAGCCGGCGTGGCCGGCGGCCGTGATCAGGAAGTCCACCAACCGGAAGTAGCTGACGACGTCGCGCTGGGGCGAGAAGCGCCCCAGGCGGAGCGCCGTGCGGAAGTTGCCGCGGTGGATGCGCCGCACCTCCGCCACGGGCATGTCCATGCGGGCCAGGTCGCCGAGGAGCGGCTCCACGGCCTCGGTGCTGCTGCCCTCGATCAGGTTGTGCAGCACGGCGTGCACCTTGGGGTGGAGATGGTCCTCCGCGAAACGGAGCACGGCCGTGGCGGCGGCGCCCCCCGGTTCGAGCCCGGAGAGCAGCCGCTCGACCCCCGGCTGGCCGGCCCCGGGAAGGTACGTGTCGGCGATGATCTTCGGGTACACCTGATCCAGGCGTCCCAGCGGTGTGTCCCGCGTCAGGACCAGGTTGCTCACCACGAACCCGCGCTCCGCGGCCAGGCTCCATATGGCGCGCAGGGCGTGCGTCTTCCCGTCCCCGTAGTTGGCCTGCAGGGCGAAGCATCGGCTCCCGCGTGCGGACACGGCGTCGCACATCTCCGCCGCTCGGGCGAGGAGGCGGGCGCGACCGAACACGGGCGGGCGATCGCTCGGGGGCAGCGGGACGCCGCTGCGCAGGTGCTCCATCAGGCGCAGGGCCGCCGCGGCGGGCGTCCGACCCGCCGCGCCGTCAGATTCCATCGCCCGAGGCCTCCCATCCGGCCGGGTCGGCGCCGCCGCGCACGTCTCCGGGCCGCTCCTCGGCGCCCGCCGCCCCCAGCACCGCCAAAACGCTGCGGCGCACGGCGGACACGGCCACGTCCCGCACCGCCCACTGGGCCCGGGCCGCGGCCAGCGCCCGCTCCCGCACGCCGGACGGTGCGCCCGGGGCGACCGCGTCGACAAGCCGCCCCGCCAGCGTCCGGCCGGCGTCGGGATCCGCCGCCCACACGCGCTCCAGGACGATCTCGTCCGCAAACCGGTTCAGCTCGACGGTCTCGACCTCGCTGTGCAGGCGGCTGGCCAGGGCGGGATAGGAGGCGAACCCCGTGCGCACGTTGTCAGGGTCGGCGATGCCGGTCGGCACGCCGACGACGAGGAGGAAGCCGGGCAGCAGACCCATGTCGTCGATCAGGGAGCGAAGGCACTCGTAGAAGTCATCCCGCCGCTGCTTGGTATACCGAGGCCGCCCGCTGGAGACGACCTCCGACGGGCGCAGCGCGACGGCGCCGCCCGGCGGCGGATCGCCCGCGCCGTCCCCACGCCCGGCCGTGTCCCTCGCACGCCGGGGACGCGCGTCCTCCTCCAGCGCCTCGAGGCCGTCGACGGCGGCCACGAGGCCCGGGAGGCGCGCCATGCGGATGAAGTGCAGAAGCGAACGCAGCCAGAACCTCCCCGTGGTCCGGTCCAGGGAGCGGCGGAGGCGGAGCCGGTTGCAGTCGCGCACCGCCACGCGCCCGCCCCGCAGCCACAGTTCCAGGAGGCCCGCCGAGGGGGCCCCGCCGCCGGGTCCCCCGGCCTCCGCCCCACCCCACAGGACCACGTCGCACCAGCGCTGCAGCCCCAGCCCGTAGGCCACGTCGACGTCCGCGTTGGCCACCAGGCGGCGGTGGACGGCCTCCTCCCACCGGGCCCGCAGCGGAACCGGATCGTGGCCCTGCTCCCCCGCCCAGGCCGCGAGGGTCTGGCCGGCAACGAGCGGCGGGCCCGCGTAGCCCAGGTCGCGCACGACCCGGTCGGCGAACCGCCGCGCCAGCCCCTCCAGGTCGAGGTCCGCGGCCACCGCCTGGTAGAGCAGGTCGAACGTGCCGAGGGCGCGCTCCGAGGCGTCGACGGCGGCCGCGACGAACCCTTCGGCCGCGGCGGCGCGGAGCAGCGCGTCGAGGAAGTGCGTTTTGCCGGCGCCGGTGGCACCGACGACCACCTTGATCTTGGCCCCGCCCGAGGTCACGAAGCCCGAGGGCCCGAGGAGCCTTTCACGCAGGAAGGCGGACTGCCCCGCGGGGTCCACGTGGGCGGCCGCCGGGAGCAGCGGGCGGGCTCGCGGGGCCGCGGGCTCAGCGTCCACGCCCGTCGCCCTCCGAGGCGGCGCCGGGCTCGGCGCGCTCCGGCAGCGCGGCGCCCGCAGGCTCGATCCGCTCCACGCGCAGCGCGGTGAAGGCTTCCTTGGTACCCCGGGCCGTGGGCACCTCGATCGGCGTGCCGCCGTCCCGCCCCCGCACATCGAGGAGAACCAGGCGCCGCCGATCCGAACCGCGGGTCACGACATCCATGGAGGCGTTGCGGAGACGGTACAGGTCGAACGCGAACTCGTCCCTGGTGTAGGTGTTGCGTCCGAAGCCGGCGAGTTGGAGCACCTCGAGGATGCGGGTCAGGCGCACGTGCCGGATTCCCGCCGGGGCTTCGGGCAGCAGCAGCTCGTAGGCCCGGACCAGCGCCGCCCCGAAGCGGTCGGCGGCGAAGGCGCCCCCCATCAGGCGGTCGCGCTCCCGTTTGCAGAGGCGGGCCAGCGCCTCGGGCCGCAGCACCCACCAGGACCTGCGGCCCACCACCACGCGCTCCTCGGCGAGGCGGATGCGGACGGTCAGCGGAAAGATGCGGTAGTCCGGATACGCGCCCTCCAGGGGCACCGCGAGCGCCGCGCAGGCCCGCTCGAAGGCCGCGCCGTAGCCCGCGTCCACTCCCTGCCCGACCGCGGCGGGGAGGCCGGCGTCCGACGCGCCGCCAAAGGAGAAGGCGGCGATCGCCGCCTGCAGCTGCCCGACCAGGTCCGCCGCCTCGCGGGCGCGCGCCCCCGCGTCGCCGGCGCGCGCCCGAAGGAGGTGCAGGTCCGCCTGCTCCGCTGCGCGGTACAGGGTTCGGGCCAGGCGCGCCGCGTGGGCGGCGGCCGCGGCCGCGCGCCTGGCCGGCGCGACGATCTCGGCATCGAAGGTCTCGAACAGCAATCCGCTTCCTCCCGTGCTCGCGAGGCCCGCCCCGCTCCGCTCTATGAAGGGATGTTGCCGGGCACGTGGAGGGGATGTTCGCCCCGCCGGTCGTCAGGTCCTGTCCGCGAGGCGCTGCAGGGCGCCGGGGACGTCGAGCACCGCGGCGGCGTGCATCTCCCGCTGCAGCCGGACCGGCAGGTGGCGGCCGAACTTCGGCAGGCGCAGGGCGTGGTCCGGCACAAGCTCCATGAGCCAGGAGAGGAGGGCGTCCGCCTTCGGGGGCGTGGCCCCGTAACGCCGGAGGGTTGCATCGAGCGGGGGCCACTCCTCGGGCGTGCACACCCCTCCCCAGGCGGTGACCTCCCACGCCCGCCCGCTCTCCCGCTGCAGGAGGAGGGCCAGGGTGTTCGCGACGCGGTCGCCGGCGAAGGCGTGGAACTCGGAATGTTCGAGGGCGACCACCGCCGGCAGCGCCCGCGGCCCCAGACCGAGCCGGCGGAAATGGCGGCGCAGGGCCTCCATGGTGCGGGAGCCGTGCTCGTCGAGGTACGGGTAGCGGGCGTCGCCCGCCAGGCACGCGCGCATCTCCTCCCGCACGCGCGGATGGACGTCGGCGCCGCGCGAGGCGAACACCGGCGGGTGGCCGGCGGCGCCAGGCTCCACCTCGATGCGCTGCCGGGCGTGGTCGACCTCGACCACGGTCCAGGGGCGGCCGGCGAACAGCAGCGGCGTTCCCGTCCGGTAGAGCGGCAGCGGGGGCAGGTGGCCGAGGACGCGGGCGCCCCAGGCCACCTCGTAGGCCGGGTCCGCGGCAAAGCAGGCGCAGAAATCGGGTCGGCGCGCGAGGCGCTCCCCCTCCACGCCGGGGATGAGGCGGCCGTCCCGCGCGGTCTCGAGGTGCCCCCGCGCGAGCATGTGCGCGACCAGGTCCTCCGGCGCCCGCACCTCGTCCCGGGGCAGCCCGCCGCGCTCCACGGCCTCCGAGAGGGTCTGCTGCCACAGCACGTCGTAGCGGGTGCCGGCGTCGGCCGGCGGCTCCACGAACCCGCTCCGCAGAAGCTCCACGACGGCAACCGACTGCACCAGCTGGGCCTCGCCCGTCGCATACAACTGCCCGACGCGGTCGCGTCCGGGCGACCGCCCGCTGCGGCTGAGCCGCTGCCGGAGGCCGGCGACGCTGTGGCTGCAGTCGACCTGCGCCACGAGGTCCACACCCCCGACGTCGATCCCCAGTTCCAGCGTGCTCGTGCAGACAATGGAGCAGGCACCTCCCGCGCGCAGACTTCGCTCGGCCAGACCGCGCTCGCTCAGGTGCAACGACCCGTGGTGGGGAAGATAGGCGGCCGGGTCGCCCGCGCGGCGCGCCAGATCGTACGTCAGCGCCTCCACCCGGGCCCGGGTGTTGCAGAAGATCAGGGCCTTGCGCCCGCGGGTCACCGCGGCGAGATCCGCCCCGAGCCCGGACGGGGACAGGGCTTCGCCGGCTCCTCCCTCGACCGGCCCGCCCGCCTCGGGCACATACCGGCAGTGGAGGCGGAGGCCCTTGCGCGGGCCCGCCCCGGAGCAGATGGCGCAGGGCTCCCCGAGGAACGCGGCGGCCGCCGCGCGATCGCCGACCGTCGCCGAAAGGCCTATCCGCCGGGCGGGCGCCCCGCCGTATCGGTCGAGCCGCTCCAGAAGGGAGTGCAGCTGGGCGCCACGCTCCGTCCCGAGGAACGCGTGGAGCTCGTCGATGACGACGAACCGGAGAGAGCCGAAGAACGCGGGCAGGTGCAGGGCCCGATGCACGCACAGCGCCTCGATGGACTCGGGGGTGGTCAGGAGCACGCCGGAGGGATGCTCGGCGCTCGCGGCCTTCCGGGCGCGGGGGACGTCGGAGTGCCACAGGTGGGCGGAGACGCCGGCGTACGCCCCCAGCGCACGTATACGCTCATACTGGTCGTTGAGGAGGGCGCGCAGCGGCGAGACGTAGAGGGTGGTGAAGCCGTCGGGCGAAGCGGGAAGCGAGAGGACGGGCAGGAACGCCGCCTCCGTCTTGCCGCTGGCCGTGTCGCCGGCCACGAGCACGTGACCCTGCGTTCCGAGGATGGCGCCGATCGCTTCCTCCTGCAGGGGCCACAGCCGCGGCCATCCGGCGTCCCAGACGGCGCGCTGCATGGCCGGCGCCAAGCGCTCCCATCCCAAGCCCCGTCCCTCCGGCGCTGAGGCGGCGGCCCTCTAGACCGGCCCCTGCGCATCGACATCCAGGGACACGAACCGCGAGTCGGCCAGATCCTCCTCGGCCTGCCCGAGAACGGCGCCGGGCTCCATCTCCGGGTTCTGGGCCAGGACGCTCAGGGCCTGGAGGAAAGCGCGCAGCGTCCCGCGCACGGTGAGAAACCGTTCCGCGCCCGGCCGAGCCAGGAGGCGGCCGAGGAAGGTCGCGGTCTCCGCCTCGCCCAGCCGGGAAGGACCGTGCGCTGCGGCGTGGAGCGACCGCACCTTGTAGAGGAGGGCGAGCAGTTCGTCCGCCGTCAGGGGAGCGAGCGAGAGGACGGGCTGGGTGAGGTCGCGGTGCCGGGCATCGGCGTAGGGGTTGGCCTGCAGCCGGGACCGCAGGGCGGGATAGCTGTGGAAGCCCCGGCGCACGTCCGTGACCATCTCGGGCGGGCCGGCCAGGTAGAAACCCAGGAAGGCCGACCGGCCCTGCAGGGTGTCGTTGCAGATTCGAAGCACGACCTCGTAATTGGCGGCACGGGACTCCGGCGCCCCGATCCGCAGGAGATTGACGCCTTCGTCCAGCATGACCAGCAGGCCGGCGTAGCCCGCGTCTGCCGCCAGGAGCGCCAGAAGCCGCAGGTGCTCATACCACGTCGCGTCGGTGATGGGCGGCGGTGCGCCGGAGCCGAGGACCGCCCGCGCCTCCGCAGCGGAGCGGAACTCGCCGCGCAGCCAGCGGAGCGAGGAGGCCAGGCCGGCCTCGTCTCCCGCGAGCGCCGCCTCGTAGTACCGTCGGAGCACGGCGGCCCATGCGAAGCCGCCCGGCTGGTCCTGGAACCCCCGCAGGCGCGAGCGCAGTTCCCGGTCCACCGCCATGGCGAGGTCGGGGCTACGGGAGGCGCCTGGGGGAGGAGCGGCCGGGTCCTCGGACGGGGGGAGGCGGGCGGCCGCGGCCGAGCGGACGCGTTCGGCCCAACGGTCCAGGACGGTGCCCAGCGCCCCCCCGTCCGGACGGCCTTCCGAGGAGACGCGCGCCATCAGCTGGCGGTACGTCGCCAGCCCCCGGTCATCACCCCGCAGCCGCAGGTCGGGCCCGAGGTCGGCATCCGCCACGAGGTAACCGCGCGCCAGCGCCACCTGGCGGATGAGGGCCAGGAGGAAGGTCTTGCCGCTGCCGTAGTCGCCGACCACGACCTTGAAGACGCCGCCTCCGTCCCGCAGCACCTCCAGCTCGGCCAGCGCCTGCCGCACCTCGGGCACCCGCCCCACGGCGAGGTGGTGGAGGCCCGCCCGGGGCACAACGCCCGCCTGCAGGCTCTGGAGGATGGCCTGGGCGTCCCGCACCGGCGGTTCAGGCAAGGGCCTCGTCCTCCTCGAGCGCCGCGCGGTACGCCGCGCTCAGCGTGAGGGTCTCCCCGTCGCGCACGGTGGCCGGCCCGCCCGTGCGCCGGGCGGCCGCGACGTCCAGCGCTTCGAGGACCGTGCCCGGAAGCCGGCCGTGGCGCGCCGCCAGGTCCCGGACCTCTGCCACGCGGACGGGCGACCGCCGCAAGCGGGCCAACAGCTCCTCGGCCGCGACGGTGAGCGGGGCGGGTGCGGTCGCGGCGGCCAGCGCCCCGGCGAGCAGGTCCTCCACCGCCGGCCGAGGAGCGGTCAGGGGGACGGCCTTGCCCGTATCCCGCTCCGCCGGGGCGGTCGGCGGAGACGCGGTGGGCTCCGACTTGCGCGGCGGGCCGCCGAGCGCGGCGTCGATGTCGGCCGCCAGGGCCTCCGCGGCGGCCAGGGCCGCTCGCGACCGGCCCGTGTCGGGCCCCTGCGGGGCTCGGGTGGCGGCGACGAGGGCGGCGGGGATGCCCCAGCGCAGGAATCGCTGCAGCCCGACGGGAAGGGCGCCGCAGTCCGCGGGCGCCTCGGGCGCGCGGCCCGCGGCGAACGCGGTCGCGGCCGCGACGACCTCCCACCGGAACCGCTGCACGGCATCCCCGGACCCGCCATTGAGGACGGCGCCCCACGTCCACCCGCGCGATCCCGCCCAGGACTCGCCCAACGTCATGAGGCAGTCCAGGGCGGGCCGGAGCGCGGGGTCCACCGCGAGCGGCCAGCGCACCGGTCGCTCGGGGCTCGGCGCCGTGGTCGGGGAAGCCGTATCGTCGTCCAGCCCGCGAGCTCCCTTCCACGGGGGATGCCGGCCCCATCCCGCGGTTCGCCCGGGGGCGGGCGGTCTCCTGGCCGGGCCGCCTCAGCCCCCCGCGCCCCGCCGCCCGCCGGGCGCTGGCCCGAGCCGCAGCACGTACGCCTGCTGGGCGGAGAGCTCGGTCGTGACCTCGTGGTCGCCCTGCTCGCAGCGCATGACCCAGAGCTCGAGGAGCCGATGGTGCCGCCAGGCCACGGGGTCGTAGTTCGGCTCCCAGGCCCCTACCGGGAAGTCCGTCACGTCCCGGTGGGTCCATGCCCGATAGGCGGGGGGCTCCGCCGAACTCACGCGGACACGGCCTCCCTCGGCGTCGTCCCGGTAGATCACGTGGGCGGTCCCTTCCGCGGACACGACGACGTCGGGGCGGCTCAGCGGGGGGCGGAGCGTGCCGCCACCGGCGAGCGAGAACGGCGCCGTGCGCTCCGTCACGGGCACCGCTTGCCACCGCGCGCCGTCCCAATGCACGTGATGGACCTGCGGGATGCCCCGCCCGTCGTTGCGGTAGTGGGCCAGGTGCGGCCGACCGCGGGCGTCGACGCAGCTGGAGCAGGAGTTGATGAGGTTCCGGCCCTCGGGGACCGGGTCGGCGACCTCCGCCTGCAGGGCGGTGATGGGGAGGCGGTAGGGCGTGCCGTCCGTCCGCGTCCAGGTCCGGCCGCCGTCGCGGCTGACGGCGTAGCACACGTCGCGGTTGGTGCGCCCATCCCCCGTCCGCCGCCAGCACCACGCCAGGTGCAGCGATCCGTCGTCCCCGACCCCCGGGCGCCACCAGTAGGGGTTGCAGCGGCCCTCCCCGGTGATCAGGGGGTGGTGCAGGACGCGCCAGGGCCCGCCGGCCGCGCCGTCGGGCTCGTAGACGTTCAGGCACAGGTCTCCGTTGCCGGACGAGCCATCGCGGTACAGGAAGTAGAAGCGGCCGTCCGGGCTGCCGACGAACTGCGGGTACGTGACGCGGGCCTCGCGGCTCCCCGTCATGCCCGCCTCGGGCCCGAAGCGCATCTCGCCCGGGGCCAGGCCCCGCCGGTAGCGCAGGGGCGCCCCGTGGTGGTCGTACGAGACGTGCAGGAGGCCGTCGGGCGAGATGCCCAGGCTGATGCCGTTGTGGGCATCCCGCATGGCCCCGCGGTGCCCGAGCCGGGCGAAGGTCCACGCGGTGCCCGCCCGAGCACGGCAGCCCAGGACGACCTCGCCCTCGGGATCGTAGAATGCGGCATACTGCCGGCCGTTCCAGGAGACGAGGGCGCACTGCCGGAAGATCGTCGCGTTCACCTGGTTGGCCGCGAACGCGGCGGCCACGGGGATGAGCTCAGGGCCCGCGAGGTCGGTCAGCTGCCCGGTCCCCTCCCGTGCGGCGTACGGGAACGCACGACAGGCCCTTTGCTCCCGCAGGCGCCGGCCCCTGCTCCCCGGGGTGGGGAGTGCCGGGCGGGGCCGCCGCCGCGATGCGCGCCGCAGCGGTTTTGTACGATACGCGTGGGGGCGGCCTGGACAGGCTGGAACGGCGCGCACCCGGGCCTCCGGAACGACGCCGGCCCGGACCTCGGCGAGCATCCAGATGGGGAGGGCGACGTGATGGCCACCAGCATCGCGCCGATGCTCGAGGTCCGCGACGGCGCTGCCGCGATCGCCTTCTACCGGACGGCGTTCGGCGCGCGCGAGCTCTGGCGGTTGGGGGACGGGGCGGTCGCAGGCCTCTCCATCGAAGGGGCGGAGTTCTTCCTGGCCGAGGACTCGCCGGTGCACGGCCACCGGGCCCCGGATTCGGCCGGCTTCACCACGGTCCGGATCGAGCTCTTCGTCGACGACCCCCGCGCCGTCCGGGACCGCGCGCTGGCGGCGGGAGCCGTGGAGCACAGCCCCGTGCTCGAACACCACCACGACACGCGGGGCGTGCGGCCGATCCGCCGGATTCTGCAGGGGGCGGTGGTCGACCCGTTCGGCCACATGTGGCTGATCGGCAAGGTGCTGGAGTGGGGACCGACCCAGGCGTGACCCCGCCCGCGGGGTTGGCCGGCATCGCCCGGGGGCATCCCCGCACCGCACGCGCTCAGGCCTCCAGCGCGCCCGCCCCCAGCGCCGCCTCGAACGCCTCCAGGGTCCGCGCGGCGGCGGCAGCCGGGCCGAAGGCCGCCTCGGGCCCGTAGGCCTCCAGGAAGGCGCGGAGCGGCGCAGGGGCGCAGCGGAACAGGCCGGCGAACAAGGCCACGAGCTCGTACGCCGGATCCCCCGCCACGGCGTCGGCGAAGTCGATGAGCCCCGCCACGCCCCGTCCTCCCCGCGTTCCAGGAAGACGTGGCCGCCGTGGACATCCCCGTGCACCAGGCGCGCGGCGCCCTGCCGCACGCCGCCCAGCGCGTCCTCGAAGTACTCGGGCAGGCCGCGCAGAAGGTCCACGGGCCAGTGGTCGCGGCTGCGCCGCTCCGCCGCGGTCCGGCGCAGCCGCGCGATGCGGTCGACCCAGTCCCCGGACGGGCATGTCGGGACGGGCGTCCGGTGCAGGGACCGCGGGACCGGGCCGAACGCCCTGGCCGCCATCGTGAGCTGGACGCCGGAGAGTTCGGGCCGCAGGGCGTCCACCGCCTGTCCCGGCACGGCGGTGAGGGCCAGGTACGGCCAGGGCCATCGGCCGGCCGCCTCCGGGAAGAGGGTCCCCTCGGCCAGCACGCCCGGCGCCGGCACGCCCGCCGTCCCCCGCAGCACCGTGAGGACGTCCCGCTCGGCCGCGAAGTCCCCGCGCCAGTGCGGGGCGTAGAACTTCCACAGGCAGCCCGCGTCAGTGGCGAAGACGGCGTGGCAGCCGCGCGTCGGGACGGTGATCGCACGGGGGAGCGGCAGACCGTGCCGGCCGGCGGCCGCCTCCACATATGGCCGCCAGACCCGGAGGTCGCCGCACCACGCTCCGTAGGTGCCGTGGCGTTCAGGGGGACAAGCGAGATACGGGAGGGATGGCTCCGCCATGCGCCGTCCTTCGCGACGGGCGCGCCCGCGCCCCTCCCGGGCGCGGGGAGGCGGGGCCGCCGGGCCTCTCGGCCCGGCGCGGAGGCCGCACGCCTTGCCCGGAACGGGACGGCGACCGCAGCGTGGCGGGTCGCCGCTACCCCGCGGGCTCTGCCGCCTCCCGCCACGAATGGACGGGCTGCCACCGCAGGAGCCGCTTCGCGCGGCCGTTGTCCACCATGGGCCGGGTACCCGTCAGGGGCGCGGCCAGGTCGCGGAAGCGCGGATCGAGCCGGGGCAGCAGGTCGCACAGCGGCTCGGCGGCGAGCGCGTCGTCGGCGCAGACGTTGAGCACCTCGTGGCGCAGCTCGGTCCGTTCGACGGCGCAGCGGAAGGCCTCGGCCAGGTCGCGGACGTCCAGGTAGGAGAAGAGGGCCGCGCGCCAGCGGGGATG
>JAJYVV010000088.1 GCA_021791815.1 Bacillota bacterium
CGCGCCGCGGCCGGGGCGCAGCCGGGCGAGGCGGCCTTCGTGGTCCCGGCCGGCGCGTCCGTGCGCGGGGCACTGGCCCGCGTGGCGCCGCCGGGGGCCGGCGCGCCGGCCCCGGCGGCGGGAGCGGAGGAGCGGTTCGCGGTCGAGGTGCTCACGCTCGACGCCTGGCTCGGGGAGAAGGGGATCGCGGCGGTCGACCTGCTGAAGGTCGACGTGGAGGGGGCCGAGGGCGAGGTCCTGGCCGGGGCTTGCCGCACCCTGGCGCGCACGGCGCGCGTGGTTCTGGAGTGGCACGGCCCCGAGCGGCTGGGGGAGGCGCGGCGGCTGCTGGAGGCGGCGGGGCTCCGCCTCGCGTTCCAGCGGGCGGACCCCGGCGACCCCCAGGTCGGCGTCGCGCACTTCCAGCGGCAGGCCGGGGCCGCCGCCCGGAGCGGCCCTACTCCAGATAGTCCTTGAGCTTCTTGCTGCGACTCGGGTGGCGCAGCTTCCGCAGCGCCTTGGCCTCGATCTGGCGGATGCGCTCCCGCGTGACCCCGAAGACGCGCCCGACCTCCTCCAGGGTGCGGGCCCTGCCGTCATCCAGCCCGTACCGCAGGCGCAGGACCTCTTCCTCGCGGTCGGTCAGGGTGTCGAGCACGCCCTCCAGCTGCTCCTTGAGCATGCGCATGGAGGCCGCCTCCGCCGGCGCCTGGGTCTCCTCGTCGGGGATGAAGTCGCCGAGATGGCTGTCCTCCTCTTCGCCGATCGGCGTCTCCAGGCTGACGGGCTCCTGCGCGATCTTCTGGATCTCGCGGACCTTGTCCGGGTCGATGCCCATCTCGGAGGCGATCTCCGCCGGCGTGGGCTGGCGGCCGAGGTCCTGCACCAACTGCCGCTCCACGCGGCTCAGCTTGTTGATCGTCTCGACCATGTGCACGGGGATGCGGATGGTGCGGGCCTGGTCGGCGATGGCCCGCGTGATCGCCTGGCGGATCCACCAGGTCGCGTAGGTGGAGAACTTGTAGCCCTTGCGGTAGTCGAACTTCTCCACGGCCTTGAGCAGGCCGAGGTTTCCCTCCTGGATCAGGTCCAGGAGGTGCATGCCGCGCCCGACGTACCGCTTGGCGATGCTGACCACGAGGCGCAGGTTCGCCACGGACAGCGCCTGCACGGCGTCCTGGTCGCCCGCCTCGATGCGCTTGGCCAGGTCCACCTCCTGCGGCCAGGTCAGGAGCGGGACGCGGCCGATCTCTTTGAGATACATCCGCACCGGGTCGTCGATGACGACGTCGGCCAGCGACATGTCCGGTTCCTCGGCCGGGGCGTGGTCGCGCAGCGCCTCGCGCAGCGGGTCGGCGACGCCGTCGCCCTCCTCGGCCGCGGGCAGGCCGTCCCGCGCCGGGACCGGGCCCTCCAGGCCGGCCTCGCCGCCCTCGCCGTCGTCGGCCTCCTCGCGCCCGTCGACCTCGATGCCCATCTCCGCAAGCTGCCTGTACAGGGCCTCGATCTCCTCCGCCGTGATCTCGACGGTCTCCAGCGCATCCACGATCTCGACGTAATTGATGCGGCCGCGCTTGCGCGCCTGCTCGACGAGCTCCCGCGTCACCTGGCCCTTGTGCGCCTCGGCGTCGTTATCCATCGCTGCCACCTCGGGCGAAGCCGGCCCGCTCCGCCGTCAATTCGGAGATCCGCTGCAGGACGGCCCGCCGCTCGGCCGACTCGAGACCGAGCCCCGATGCCGCCAGGTCCCGGTCCCGCTCCCGATACTGGGCCAGTTCCTCTTCCCGCGCCGCCGCCCGCATCCGCCGCACGCACTGGCCGAGCACCACGCCGTCGACCGCCTGAAGGTCGCGGCCCACCAACCGGGCGAGCAGGGATCGGACACCCGCGTCCTCCGCCCGGTCGAGCAGGGCCAGGCCCGGCGGCTCCTCGGCGGGCTCCGGTGGTCTCCCCGCCCCGGGCAGGCCGGGCGCGCCGGGTTCGGCCGCCGCGGCCGCCTCGTGCCAGGCCAGCATCCGCTCGAACAACGCCTGGTGCGCCCCGCTCCGGAAATCGTGTATACTGAGGCCCGGTATCCAGCGGCGGAACAGCTCGGCCGACTGGAGGCACGCCGCCAGCACCATCTCCTCGGCGGCTTCCGCCCCGGAGCGCAGGGCTGGGCGTCCGCGCGATCCCGCCACCCGGCTAGCGTTCCAACGCTTACTATTCCTATGCTCGCTGCCGCCCGCGGCGCTTTCCACCGCACGCTGCAGTTCACCCGGGGCCAGCAGCAACGCGCGGGCGATCCATTCGGTATATTCGATGCGCACCCCTGCGTCACAACGAAGAAGCACCGGCACCATGCGCTTGGCGACGGCCCAGCGGCGCTCCGGGGACAGGCCGGCGATGCCGCCCGGGCCGATCGCGCGCTGCACCAGATACCGGATCACGGGGATCGCCCCGGCCACGGCCGCTTCGAAGGCCCGGGGCCCGCCCGGGCCGCGCAGCACCTCGTCGGGGTCCCGCCCGGGGGGCAGGGCGGCGACCTCCACACGGACGCCGCGCTCCTGCAGGAGTCCCAACCCGCCAGCCCGCTCCGCCGCCGCCTCGCCCGCGGCGTCGGCGTCATACGCCAGGAGCACCGATTCGGCCAGCCGGGCGAGGGTTCCTGCCTGCGCGGCGGACAGGGCGGTACCCATGGTGGCCACGGCCTCCGGATACCCGAACTGGTGGCAGGCCAGCGCGTCCATGTAGCCCTCCACCACGATGGCCCGCGCCTTGGACGCGATGGCCGGCCGGGCCTCGGCCAGGGCATACAGCGCCTCGCGCTTGCGGAACAGGCGCGACTCCGGCGAGTTCAGGTACTTGGCCGGCTCCGCCGGATCGAGGCTGCGCCCCCCGAAGCCCACGATCCGCCCGCGCTCATCCCCGATCGGGAACATGACGCGATGGCGGAAGCGGTCGAAGGCCCCCGGCCGTCCGCCGCCCCGCGGGACCCGGAGTCCGGCGGCCTCCAGCACGGCCGGCTCGAAGCGGCCGCCCAGGGCGCGGCCCATCCCGTCCCAGTCGCCCGGGGCGTAGCCCAGCCCGAACCGCTGCGCCGTCGGCCCGTCCACGCCGCGGGCGCGGAGATACTCGATCGCCTCCCGCCCCTCGGGGCGGACGAGGCTGTCGCGGAAGAACCCCAGGGCGGCCTCCAGGGCCGCGCGCATCTCCTCGAGCTCGTCCAGACGCCGGCGCTCCGCCGGATCGAGGGCCCTCCGGGCCGGAACCGAGAGTCCGGCCTGGGCGGCCAGTTCCTCCACGGCCTCCACGAAGGACAGGCCGCGGGCGCGGCGCAGGAACTCGATGGCGTCCCCGCCGGCGTGGCACCCGTGGCAGTGGTACACCTGCCGCTCCGGGGACACGTAGAAGGACGGGGTCCGCTCCTCATGAAACGGGCAGAGCCCAACCATCTCGCGTCCCGACGGCCGGAGCGCGACCCGCTGCCCGACCAGGGCGACGATGTCCGTCCGCCGCCGCAGCTCGGCGAGGAAGTCCGGCGGGAATCCGGGCGCGCCCTCGCCTGCCGCCACCTGCGGTCTCGCCGCCTCCCCCCGGCCGTGCCGGTCGCCCCGCCCGACGGGCGGGCCCGCAGCCGAACCCCGCCCGGGGCTTCGACGGGCCGGTGCCGATCCCTGGAAGCCGCGGAGGCGTGCGCCGGGCCCCGATCGCGCGGGGGCGCCGCGGAGCCCCGTCCGTTGCGGTGGTTCGAGGTCCCGGCCCCGGAACATGGGCGTCGCCTTCCCGCAGGCAGGCGGCGTGCCCCGGGGTCGTTCAGCCCTGCTCCACGAGGCGGCCCAGATCGGCCACGGAGGCCGGCACGGCGGCGACGGCGGCGAGGAGGCCCAGCCGCCGGGCGCGGACCTGGGGGTCCGGGTCCATGACGAGCAGGGCGGTGAGCATCTCGTCCAGCGGCCGGCGGAGGAGGGCCACCGCCTGGAGGACCGACGCGTGGTCCCGCGCGGCCCGGGCGCGTCCGGCCCGCTCGCGGGCCTCCTCCAGCGCGGCGCGCAGGGCCCGCTCGGCGGGCTCCCGCAAGGCGTCGGCCGCGGGGAGCTCCGCGTGGGCCCCCGCGCCGCCCTGCCGGGCCAGGTTCGCCGCGCGCCGCCAGGCGACCATGACGTCCTCCCACCCCGGCGCGAACGCGGCGGCCGCGAGGGCGCGGGCGCGCGCGAACGCGTCGGCCACGGAGCCGACCCCCGCGGCAAGCACGGCATCCGCCACGTCGTGGCGGATGCCCACCTCCTCCATCCGCCCGCGCAGGCGCCCGCGAAGGAACTCGTCCAGCCCCTCCGGCTCCCCCGTGCCCTCCGGGAAGCCGGCGGCGGCCTCCGAGGCGGCGGCCGCGAGGTCCACCTCCCACCCGGCGTCCTCCAGGAGGCGGATGAGCGCCGCACCGGCCCTGCGCAGGCCGAAGGGGTCCGCGCTGCCGGTGGGCGCGCGGCCGCGCATGAAGTGCCCGGCCAGTGTGTCCAGCCGGTCCGCGACCGCCAGGACGCGCCCGGGTCCGCTCGCCGGGAGCGCGTCCCCCGCCGCCCGCGGCAGCACGTGCTCCCCGATGGCCTGGCACACCGGGCCGGGCTCGCCGTCGGCGGCCGCGTAGAGGGCGCCAATGGCGCCCTCCAGCTCGGGCAGTTCATACACCAGGTGGGTGAGGCGGTCCGCCTTGCACAGCCGCGCGGCGCGGCCGACCAGGGGCCCGGACTCCCCCGCCCGCGCGGCGAGCCATCCGGCGAGCCGCTCCAGGCGGGCGGTCTTGTCCGCCAGCGACCCCAGGCCCTCCGCGAACGTCACGCTCCCCAGGCGGGATACGCGCGCCTCGAGGGGCTCGCGGCGGTCCTCGTCGAAAAAGAAGCGCGCGTCGGCGAAGCGCGCGGCCAGCACCTTCTCGTTTCCGGCCGCCACGGACCGCAGGCCGTCCGGGCCGCCGTCGCGCACCCCGGCGAACTGGGGCAGCAGCCGGCCCTCGGCCGACTCCACCGGGAAGTAGCGTTGGTGGACGCGCATCACCGTGACCAGCACCACCTCGGGCACGGCGAGGGCGGCCGGGTCGAAGAGCCCCGCGAACGGCGAGGGCCACTCGCAGAGGTGCGTGATCTCCTCCAGCAGCTCCGGGTTCTCGCGGGGCCGGCCTCCGGCCGCGGCCACCGTCGCGCGGACGCCCTCCGCGATCCGCCGGCGCCGCTCCTCCGGGTCCGCGAGCACGTGCGCCGCCCGCAGCGCCTCGACGTAGTCCTGCGGCCGGTGCAGCGGGACGGCGCCGGGGTGCAGGGTGCGGTGCCCGTACGTGACCCGCCCCGAAGCCAGCCCCTCGATCGAGAATGGCACGACCTCGGTGCCGAGCAGGGCGACGAGCCAACGGATGGGCCGGGGGAAGCGGAAGTCGCCGGCGCCCCAGCGCATGGTCCGCGGAAACTCCAGGCTGGCCACCAGGCGGGGCAGCAGCTCGGCCAGCACCTCGGCCGCCGGCCGCCCCTCCGCGCGCCGGCGGGCGAACACATACTCCCGGCCGCCCGCGGCCTCGACGGTCAGGGACTCGACGGGCACCCCCTGGCCGCGGGCGAACCCGAGCGCCGCCTTCGTCGGCGCCCCCGACGGGTCGAAGGCCGCGGCCCGGGCGGGGCCGCGCACCGCCGTGTGCGCGTCGGGCTGCCGCGCGGCCAGCCCCTCCACCAGCCAGGCGATGCGGCGCGGGGTCCCCAGGGCGCGCGACGCTTCGAAGGCGAGGCGCGCGTCGCGGAGGAGGGATGCGCCGCGCGCCGCGACCTGCTCGAGGGCCATGGCGCAGAAGCGGGCCGGGAACTCCTCGACGCCGATCTCCAGGAGCAGGCTCTCAGGCACCGGCCCTCGCCTCCCCGCCGCAAAGCGGGAAACCCAGCTCGCGCCGCTGCAGGATCCAGAGACCGGCGGCCTGGCGGGTGAGCCGCTGCATGCGCCCGATGTACGCGGCGCGCTGGGCGACGGCGATGGCGCCGCGGGCCTCCAGCAGGTTGAACGTGTGCGAGCACTTGAGCACGAAGTCGTACGCCGGCAGGACGACCCCCGCGCGCAGCAGCCGGGCCGCCTCCGCCTCGTACTCGTCGAAGTGGCGGCGCAGGAGGTCGGGGTCCGACAGCTCGAACGCGTACCGGCTGTGCTCCCGTTCCGCCTGCCGGAAGACCTCGCCGTAGGTCAGCCCGTCCAGCCAGCGGATGGAGAACACGTCGCGCCGGTCCTGGATGTAGCTGGCCAGGCGCTCCAGGCCGTACGTGATCTCCGCGGCGACCGGGCGGACCTCCTCGCCCCCGCACTGCTGGAAGTAGGTGAACTGGGTGATCTCCATCCCGTCGCACCAGACCTCCCAGCCGAGGCCCCAGGCGGCGCCGGCGGGCCACTCCCAGTTGTCCTCCACGAAGCGGACGTCGTGGTCCTCGCGGCGGATGCCGATCGCCTCCAGGGACGCGACGTACATGTCGAGGACGTCGGCCGGCGAGGGCTTGAGGATGACCTGGTACTGCCAGTGCTGATAGAGCCGGTTGGGGTTCTCGCCGAAGCGGGCGTCGGCCGGCCGGCGGGAGGGCTCCACGTAAGCGACGTTCCACGGCTCGGGGCCGAGGACGCGAAAGAACGTCGCGGGGTTCATGGTCCCGGCGCCCTTCTCGACGTCGTACGGCTGGGCCAGAAGGCAGCCGCGGTCCGCCCAGAAGCGGTGGAGCCGCAGGATGATCTCCTGGAACGTGGGCGCATCCGGCGGCGGGCCGGGGCGGAGGGCGGGCACGCGGACACCCCGATTCCCGGCAAGGTGGGGTGCCGTGCCTCCGGGGCGGCGGGGACCCCTCGCCGCAGTATGGTACGGAAGGGAACCGGCCCGGGCAAGGGAGGACGCGGCGGCGGGGCCGTACCCCGGCCCACCGCTCCCTGCCGGGGCCGCGCCTCAGGCCTGCGGGAGGGCGACCGGGGGGCGCTCGACCGCGAGCGAACAGCGCGTCGCCAGGGCCACGAGGACCCCCACGGCCGTGGCCCGCGGAAACAGGACGGCGGCCGCCACCCCGGCCACGGCGGGCAGCTCCGCGAGGGTGCGCCCGCGTCGCCGGACCGCGAGCCGCACGGCCCCCACCTCGCCGGCCACCCGCAGCAACCCGCCGCCGACCTCGGCCACGGTCCGGCCCCACCCCTCGCGGGGCGCGCGATCCTCGAGGAGCACGATGGCGCGCACCACGTCGCCGCGCGCCTCCCGCAGCGCCCGCCAGCACGCCGCGTACCCGGCCCCGGTCCGGTCCCGCATGAGGTCGATGCGCTCCAGCGCGGCCTCCGCCTCTTCCATGCCGTCCGCTCGCACGCTTGCCCCTCCCTCGCCGCGGGGCGGCCCCGCCCCGGTCCGGCCGTGCGTAGCGTGCCCAGAATCCGGCGCCGCGCCCAGGCCGGCCTCACGCCGGGTCCGGATCGCCCGGCGCGTGCTCCGGCTGCTGCGCCACGACCTCGCCGCCCTCGAGGCGCAGCCAGGTCTCCACCCCGCGCCAGCCCTCGCGGAAGCGGAACAGCCGGGCGCCCCGCTCCATGCCGTCGCGCCCGTAGGTATGGAAGCCGGTGGCGCGGCCGTAGCAGAGCCGGAGCCCGTGCAGCTCGCCCTCGTAGTCGTTGACGTGGTCGTGCCCCACGGACATCGCCACGACGTCACCGGCGTCGCGCATGGCCAGGAACATCCCGCTGTTGATCCTGGGGCAGCAGACGGCCTCGTGGCGCACGCCGCGGCAGGTCCGCGTGGCCCAGACCTCGGCGTACTCGGGTAGCGGGATGTGGAAGAAGGCGAGCGCCGGCACGGACGGGTCGCGCGGCAGGGCGCGGAACCACCGGATCTGCTCCGCCTGGAACCACGCGTAGCCGCCGACGTCCGGGGGCGCATAGCCCAGGGAGTCCAGGAAGTACAGGGTGGCGGCGGGCGCCCGCCCCCTGGCCGCGCGCACGACGATCCGGTAGTGGCCGGCCCCCGGGAGCTCCGGCGGGCCGGGCTGCACCAGGCAGCCCGGCCACTCCAGGAGGGCGGCGAGGAGTTCGGCGCGCCCCGCCGTGCCCTCGTCGTCGTGGTTGCCGAAGACGAGCGCCCATGGCAGCCCGCGGACGATGGCGGGCTCCAGCGCGGAGCGCAGCGAGGCGACGGGGTCCCGGCACGGGCGGCCGGCGATGACGTCGCCCGAGAAGACGGCCAGGTCGGGCCGCTCGGCGTCGAGGACCGCGCCGACCAGGGCGCTCGTGCGGAGATCCTCCGGCGCCCCGTTCTGCCAGTGGAGGTCGGTGAACTGGGCCACGGTGAACGCGCCGGACGGGCCGAACCGCAGGGAGGTCGCCACGCCTGTCCCTCCATCCCGCGCATGCCGCGGGCCGCCGCGCAGGGCAGCCGGAAGGGCCCAGCGCCCTCAGGTCAGGGCCTGGAGGAGCGCCCGCGACCGCAGGGGCCGCTGCAGCACCGCGCCGATGTGGGCCGCGAGCGCCGCGTCCATCTCGGCCATGGTGCCGGGGCCGACCCGCACCCGGGCCAGCGCCTCGGCCGTCGCGCCGGCCAGGTAGCGGAGGCCGCGCAGCGTGTTCGGCGAGAGCCAGAGTCCGTGCGGGTCGGTGCCGGAGCAGCCGTCGCAGAGGATCCCGCCGCCCGAGGCGGACAGGCGGGACCGCCCCTGGGGATCGCCGACGGGCGCTCCGCAGGCCGTGCACACCGCCAGTTCCGGCAGGAACCCCGAACAGCCGAGGCAGGAGAGCTCAAACCACCGCAGCACCACGGCAGGGGCGGGACGGGCGGCGGCGGCGGCCACCAGGTCGAGGGCCGCGGACAGCCCCCCATACAGGGCCCCGGCCTCCTGGCGCTCCACGCTGAAGGCGTCGGCCAGGTCGCAGCAGTAGCTCGCCGCGGCGAGCAGCCCGACGTCCCGCGCCACGCCGCCGTGCGCGTCGAGGATCTCGGCCTGGGCCACCCCGTCGAGCTGGCGGCCGTGCCACAGGAGCATGCGGGCGCGCACGAAGGGCTGCACCGCCGCGGACAGCGTGCTGCGACCCTTCTGGGCGCCCCGGGCGACGGCCCGGACGCGGCCGTGCTCCGCGGAGAGCAGCGTCGCCAGGCGGTCGGACTCGGCGAAGGGCTGGACGCGGACCACGATGGCCTCCATCCGGTACACGGCCAGCGGGGACACCCCCCTCGGCGCGGGCCGCGGGACGCTCCGGCTGCGGGCGCGCGTCACAACGCCAGGGCGAGGTTGGGGTCCACGTCGAGGTCCCAGGGGGACGGCCCGCCCGCCGCCCAGGCCGCCCATCCCGCCGCCCCCACCATCGCCGCGTTGTCGGTGCAGTACGCGGGCGGCGGGATGCGGAGGGCCAGCCCCCGCTGCCCGCAGGCCCGGCCGAGCTCCGCGCGCAGGGCCGAGTTGGCCGCGACCCCGCCCGCGGCCAGCACGGCCCCCACCCCGGCCTCCGCGGCCGCATCCAGCGTCTTGGCGACCAGGGTGTCGACCACGGCGGCCTGGAACGCCGCCGCCACGTCGGGCGCCGCCAGGTTGGGGCGTTCCGCGAGGCGCTGGGCGACGGCGGTCTTCAGCCCGCTGAAGCTGAAGGCCCATCGCCCGCCGAGGACCCCGGGACGCGGCGCCCTGCCGCCGGCGGGCGCCGCGGCGCCGCGGGGCAGGGGGACCGCCCGCGGGTCGCCGCCGCGGGCCGCCCGGTCGATCGCGGGACCGCCGGGATAGCCGAGGCCGAGGAGCCGGGCGACCTTGTCGAAAGCCTCGCCCGCCGCGTCGTCGACCGTGGTGCCGAGCAGGCGGAGGCCGCCCCCCGCGGGGAGCAGGCAGAGGTCGGTGTGCGACCCGGAGACGACCAGGCAGACGGACGGCCGCGGGAGGCCGTCCGACGACGGGACGGGTCCGGGAGCCGCGGCCGATCCCCCGGCCCCGTCCAGGACGTGGGCATACACGTGCGCCGCGAGGTGGTTGACGCCCACCAAAGGCAGCTCGCGGCCGAAGGCGATGGCCTTCGCGGCGGAAAGGCCCACGAGCAGGGCGGCCGGAAGACCGGGCCCGCGGGTCACGGCCACCAGGCGGACGTCGGACCAACGGGCGCCCGCCGTGCGCAGGGCCTCCTCGGCGACCGGCAGCACGGCCTCCAGGTGATGCCGCGCCGCCAGTTCCGGCACCACGCCGCCGTAGCGTTCGTGGAGCGCCGCCTGGCTCGCGACCACGCTGGCCCGCACGCCGCCGGCGCGGGTCACGACTGCGGCCGCCGTCTCGTCGCAGCTCGTCTCGATCGCGAGGCACAGGTCGTCGGGCGACCCCGCCGCCGGCACGGCCGTACCGCCCGGGGCGGGTCGGACCTGCGGCCGCGGCGCCCGGGCCACCCCGCAGCCCCCCTCGCCGCCGAACCTCAGCCCACCGGCGGCGCCGGGGCTCGACCGGCTCAGTATAGGGCTTCATCGCGAGCGGGTGGGCGGCGCGGGCCGGCGCACCGCGGCGCCCGGCAGGTGCGCCGCGGTGGGGTCCGAACCATGCCGGCCATGTGCGGTCGCTACTCCCTGGTGGAGTCGGGCGAGGAGATCGCCGCCCGGTTCCTGCTGGATGCGGTTCCCGGGGCCCTCCACCCGCGGTACAACATCGCGCCGAGCCAGGCCGTCCTGATCGTGGCGGGGGGCGAAGGCCGTCCGCGGCGGGCCGAGCTCGCGCGATGGGGGCTGCTCCCGGCCTGGGCCCGCGAGGCGCGCCTCGCCCAGATCAACGCCCGCATCGAGACCGCGGCCGAGCGGCGCATGTTCGCGGGAGCGCTCCGGGCCCGCCGGTGCCTCGTCCCGGCTTCGAGCTTCTTCGAGTGGAGGCGGGGCCCCGGCGCCCGGCGGCCCGTCCGTTTCGCGCCGGCGGCCGGCGGCCTCTGGGCCTTCGCCGGCATCTGGGAGGACTGGGCGCCGCCCGGGGGGCCCGGAGTTCGCACGTGCGCCATCCTGACCACGGCGCCCAACGCCCTCGTGGCGCCGGTCCACGACCGCATGCCCGTGATCCTGCCCCCGGACCTGGAGGCGGCCTGGATGGCGCCGGGGCCGCTGCCCGCGGACGTCCTGGCCGGTGCGGCCCGGCCCTACCCGGCGGAGCGGATGACGCTCCATGCCGTCTCCACGGCGGTCAACGACGCGCGGCGGGACGCGCCCGACTGCATCGCCCCGATCTCGTGAGCCCCGTGCCGCGCGGACGAATGCGCGGGGCGCGGGGCCGCCAGAGGGCGGTCCGCGGCCCGCACCCGGGGGGGCCGGTGCGGATGAGGCCTGAGCCGCGGCTCCCTGCGCCCTCTCCGGGCACGGACCCGGGGGTATTCGCCGCGGCGGGCGGCGCCGGGAGCGGGGTCGCGCTCCCCCGGACGGCTGCGGCCCTCGTCTGGCAGGGACTCTGCGCCGACTGGGGGGTCTGGGGCCGCGAGCCGGAGGCGGCTGGCATATTCGCCGTCGAGTGCCGGGGCGGCGTCGTCGGCGCCTGGTGGCGGGGGCCCACGGGCCAGATGGCCGACCAGATCTGGGTCCCGGACCCTCCGGCCTCGGATCCCGAGCCGTGGCTGCGCCGCGCGGCGGCGGGCCCCGGCGGCACGGAACTGCGGCTGCCCGCGGCGGTGGGCGGCGCCCGCTGGGTCGCGGCGGCCTTGCGCAACGGCTACCGGCTGGTGGAGGTCGACCCGCTGATGGCCTTGGCCCTGGATGCCGCGCGCCCTGACGGGGCGCCGGCCGGCCCTCCGGCGCCGCGGGCGGGAGCGGCCGGCCCCGTCGCGAGCGGACCCGTCGCCGACGCCGCCGAGTACGAGGCGGCCCTGGCCGTCATCGAGTCCTGCTTCGGCGGACCGCGGCCGCTCAGCCGCTTCTTCGCTCCGCGCGGGGCCGCCCGGGTGTATCTGGCCCGCTGGGCGGGGGCGCCGGCCGCGGCGGCCTCCGCGTGCCGGGATCCCGCTTCCCCGGCCGTCCGCATCTACAGCGTCTCGACGCGGCCGGCGTACCGGCGCCGCGGACTGGCGCGGGCCCTCCTGCTCCACGTCCTCGCGGCGGAGGCGCGGGCCGGCGCCGGCCTGGCGGGCCTGCGGACCGTGGACGCCCTTGTGCCCTACTACGAGCGCATCGGCTTCCGGGTCGTGGGCCGGGCCCAGCGGTTCCGCCGCGCCCCGGATCCGTGATGACCCCCGGCCCGAGGCATGCGGAGGAGGCACGGCGATGTTGACGGTGGAGATGCCCGCGGGCGCCCAGGTGGACGCGCTGCTCCGGTCCCGCCGCTCGGCTCGGGTGTTCGGTCCGGGCACCCCGCCGGAGGAGATGATCCGGGAGGCCCTGGAGGACGCCGTCCACGTGCCCAACCACCGGCGCACAGAGCCCTGGCGGTTCGTGGTCGCCCGCGGCGAGGCGCTCGGGCGGCTGGCCGACCGAGCCGGCGCCCTCAAGATCCGCCCCGGAGGGGGCGACGAAGGGCGGACGGCGGCGGAGCGGACCCGGCAGGAACTGCGGACGGCGGCCTACGCGCTGGCCGTGGTGCAGAAGGAGGCGCCGGACCCGGAGATCCGCGAGGAGGATTACGCCTCCTGCATCCTGGCCGCCCTGCAGGTGGGCCTGGCTCTCTGGGCCCGCGGCGTCGCCCTCCGCTGGAGCAGCGGGGGCGTGACCCGCGACCCGGAGGTGCGGACGCTCTTGGGTCTGCGGCAGGAGGAGCGCCTGGCCATCCTTTGCTACCTGGGGTATGCCGCATCCATGCCGGCCCACGCGGCCCCCCGCCCAGCGGCGGAGCGGACGGTCTGGTTGGCCTAGTGGCGCGGGCCTCAGCCGCCGCGTGAGGCGACGGGCTCGCCGCACGTGGCAAGCCCCCGGTAGCCGGCGAGCACGGCCAACTGGTCCCGGAGGGCGGAGGACGTCAGCACGCGGACCAGCCCGCGGACCTCGGAGGTGCCGAGCAGCGGCCGCGGGAGGAGGAGCAGCGACCGCTCCGAGGCGAGCCCGACGAAGCCGAGCCCGTAGGCCAGCGCGGCGGGCTCGGTTGTCACGCCCACGTCCCCGAGACCGGCGGCGATCGCCGCGGCGACCAGCATGTGCCCGCCCGCGGCGGTGTCGAAGCCGATGATGTCCCCGGGCACCAACCCGCTCCGACCCATCTCGGCCTCGACCAGCGACCGCGCCTCCGAACCCGGCTCGCGGTTGACGAAGCGGAGGCGGCGCGCGGCCACATCGGAGAGCCCCACGACGGCGAGGCCCGGGCGGAAGGCCAGGCCCTCGTCCCAGATGGAGAAGCCGACCACTTCTGCGCGGCCGCCCGGGAACGGCCCGCCGCCGGCGGCTCCGACCCCCTCCTCGGCCACGTGGACGCCCGCCGCGTGCACCAGGCCGGCGGCGGCCAGCCGAGCCGCCTCCCGGCTGCCGCACGGCCACCAGCTCAGGGCGAGCGGCTGGTCCAGCAGCGCCAGCGGCCCGGCGAGCAGCGGCAGGGCCGGATCGCATCCCGCGACCACGAGGGTCGGCCGGAGGGGGCCCGTCGGCTCGACGTTCCACGCCCCGCCGGGCGCGGCGGGCGCGTCGAGCCACACCCCGCCCGCCGGGGAGAAGCCGGCGCGGAAGGTCCGGTCCCCGGCCAGCGGCAGGGCCACGAGCCGCTCGCCCACCTGTGCCAGCTCGACCCGCTGCTGGCCGGCCCCGCGCGGGACAGACAGGGGCGTCGCCGCCACCGGGGGGCGGCTCCTGGAGGGTCCGAACAATTCCTCCACCCGCTGGCCCAACGCCTGCGCGAGCGCCAGCGCCACCTGCAGGGACGGGTGCCAGCGCCCGGCCTCCACGCCGGCGACCGCCTGGCGGCTCACGCCGGCGGCCTCCGCGAGCTCCTGCTGCGAGAACCCCAGGGCGAGCCGGGCCAGGCGCACCCGCGCGCCGTCGCGCCCGACCGCGGGCCGGGTCCCGGCGCCATCCCCCCGGTTCATGGCCCGACCTCCCCGTGGGCACGGGCCCGCTCGAAGAGGGGTGGATCCAGCAGGGTCAGCGCGACCTCGGTTCCGGGGCCCGGCGGCGCGTCGGACATGCGGAAGGTGAGCCCGCCGGGCGGCCGGCCCGGATCGACGTCCACGTCGACGGCCCAGCCGGCGCCCGCCGGGCGGAGGGCCGCGACGCGACCCTGCACGACCGGGCCCCGTTCCGGTCGGGCGCCCAACCGCACCCGCTCCGGATGCACGGCGGCGAGCATCGGACGTCCCCCGGCGGTCACCGGCACGAGGCCGCGGTAGCCGACCAGTTCCGCCACGCGCGGAGTGGCCGGACGGCGAACGACGTCGCTCGGCGCGCCGACCTGCAGCAATCGGCCCTGGTCCAGCACCCCCATGCGGTCGGCCCAGGCCTGCGCCTCCTCGAGCTCATGGGCGACGAGCACGGCCGGCACCGGGTGCGCGCGAACCCGCGCGGCCACGAGTTCGGTGAGTTCGCGCCGCAGCGGGGCATCGAGCCCCGTGTAAGGCTCGTCGAGCAGCAGCGCCCGATACCGCGAGGCGAGGGCCCGGCCCAGGGCCACCCGCTGGGCCTGGCCGCCGGAGATGAGCCGCGGCGAGGCGGCCAGCAGGCCCTCGAGCCGCAGGATCTCGACCAGGCGGCCGACCTCGCGGTCGTCCGGGCGCCCGACGGGATAGGTCAGGTTCTCCCACACGCTGAGGTGGGGGAAGAGTCCGGGATCCTGGCGCAGCAGCACCACCTGGCGCGCCCGGACCGGAAGCTGGGAAGAACCCCGCCGCGCCGCCCCGGCGACGGTCAGGTCTCGCCCGCCGAGGGCGATGCGGCCCTCGGCCACGGGAACGAGGCCGGCGACGGCCTCCAGGATCGTCGTCTTCCCGGACCCGGACGGGCCGAAGAGGGCCAAACGCTCGCCGTCGGCGACCGTGAAGGAGGCGGCGACGTCGAACATGCGGCGCGCGACGCGGATGTCAACCTCGAGCATGGCGGCTCCACCCGTAGACGATGATCGGGACGGGCAGCGCCACCACGAGGAGCAGCAGGGCGAAGGGCAGGGCGGAGGAGAGCCCCACCTCGTTGAGCGTCGTCCAGATCTGCAGCGGAAGGCCGTAGGGATGGTACGCGACGATGATGACGGCGCCGAAGGCGCCGATGGCCCGCGCCCAGCCCGTCGCCAGGGCCGTCGCCAGTCCGGGGCCCGCCAGCGGCAGGGTGATCCGCAGCAGCGTCCGCGGCGGCCGGTCCCCGAGCAACTCGGCCTGCTGCTCCAGGCGGGGATCGACGGCGGCGAAGGCCGCCTGGGCTCCGAGCACGTAGTAGGGGGCGGCCTCGTAGATCTCGGCGATCACCAGGGCCAGGAACGTGTTCGTCGTCGACAGGTGCAGGTCGGACAACCCCCGCCCGAGCGGGGTGCGCGGCCCGACCATGAAGACCAGCAGCAGCCCCACCACCAGGGGCGGCATGAGGAGCATCACCAGCAGGCCGGTCTCCCAGATGCGCGGGAGCGGCAGGCGCTCCCTGGCCAACAGGTAGGCGAGCGGCGTCCCGCAGGCAAGCAGCACCGC
>JAJYVV010000089.1 GCA_021791815.1 Bacillota bacterium
GAGGCGACCCTGAGGGCCTTGCGCGAGAAGGTGGGTGCCGGTCAGCGCCTGTCGAGACGCGACGCCGTCCGCCTGGCGCTGGTGCCCCTGATGCGGCTGGGCGCGCTCGGCATGGGCGATGCCGCCGCCGCGGCCCTGCCGTTGCTGCGCGGGTTGCCCGGGGACCGGGCGCGGGCCCAGTTGGCGGCGACGCTCATCGGCCTCTGCGCCCGTTACGTGTCCCAGGAGAGCCTGGGGAGGCTGATCGCGATGGCGCGGACGACCACCCTCTTCGACGACCTGCTGGCCGAAATGGTGGCCAAGGGCAAGGCCGAAGGCAAGGCGGAGGGCAGGGCCGAAGGCAAGGCGGAGGGCAAGGCCGAAGGCAAGGCCGAGGGGGAGGCCGCGGCCGTCCTGCGGGTCTTGCGCGGGCGCTTCGGAACAGTCGACAGCGCCCTGACGGCGCACGTCCTCGGGCAACGGGACCTGCCGACCCTTGACCGGTGGCTGGACCTGGCCCTGGGCGCCGCGTCGCTCGCGGAGTTCGCCCAGGCCGTCGCCTCCACGCGATAGGCCGGATCGGACGGGATGAGGGCGCCGCCAGCGCGCGAGCCCCGAGCGGCACGCGCGTTGGCGGCAAAGTCTGATTCCCGTGCGCCCGGAGGACGATCCTGTGCCCCGGACCGCGAGGGGGCGACGCCGAGGCAGCCGTGCGTCGGCCGGTCTTGGCTGCCCTGCGGCTCGGCGGGTCCGCCGGCGGAACCCTCGGACCGCATCTCGGGCGCCCAGCGCGGCGCCAGCCGCCGCTCACGAGCGGTGCGTGGACGGCAGCGCCCGGGAGTCCCACAGCGCGGCTGCTCTACCCTGTCGCCCGGCGCGTGCGAGCCGTCGGCGAGGGGGTGGTCCGGCTGCCGGTGACGGACATCATCGAAGAGGAAGTCGTCGCGACCTTGGACGGGGAAGGGGACCATGGGCCGTGCTCGACCGGTACGCCGGGAGCAAGGGGCCGCTGTATGCCGGTTCGGCGAGATGCGCGCTCAGGCCCGCCGCCGGGACCCCGGTGAGCAGGCGAAGGAATCCGAGAAGCGCGCCAAGGGCATCCAGAGGTCGTCGTCCGTGGCCGCCCTTAATGGCACCTCGTCGCCCGTCATGGGGGCAGCACCGATGGAGCGCCGCTCTTCTCAAGGGGTCGAACAAGTCGTGCCAGGTCCAGTCGGACCCCGCAAGGGGCACGTGGGCTGCCGTGAACCCATCCGGCCCGTATGCGACCCACAGGGGGGCCAACCTCGTGGGCAGCGCAGACGTGGGGGACCGGTTCGGGAAGGCGTTCCCCAACGCCGCATCGATCACCGACTCATGGTAGGTCAGCGACTCCAAGGCCCGCTGCAGGTCCACCGTACCGGCGGCACACGGTCCGGATAGGGGGAGGGACTGGACCAGCCACCGTTGGACCCGTGTCGCCGCAGGGGCCGAAGCCGAGGAGAAAAGGATGCCGAACCCGGGGTTGCACGCGACGAGGCACGCCGCCAGTCCGGCTTGGTATTCAACCGGAGGCAGGGGTCGCGCCACGCCGAGCGCAACCGGCGGGGTGGGGGAGGCGCGGGTCGGGCGCGGCGGCCCGGCGCCCGCATCCCACGGGCCCAGAGCCCGCCAGCCCCGCGGCCGCCTGCCGGAGCCGCCGACGACGCAGGCTGACCGACGAGGAGGGCGGCGCCCGACGCCCACGGTCGCCGCCCTCCTCGTCGGCATGCGGGGCAGGCGCAGGAGCCCTCGATCACCGGGCCAAGCACCACGAACTCCAGCCCGGGGTCGCCCGGCGCGTCCCCGCCTCCATCCGGGGCGGCAAGCGTACGCCGACATGGCGATCATCGGCCCACGGATGCACAACCCTCGGTCGGGCCCGCCGTCGGAAATGCTCGCGCGGCGGATGCCTTGGCCACAGCCACCTTGGCTGCAGCGGCCGCCTCCGCCGCTGCGGGGCGGGCCTGCTCCCTCCCCAGCGCGGCGTCGATCGCTCGGGCGTGCTTCGCCAGCAGGGAGGGCACCTGTTGGGGATTGAGCACCGCTGATTCCAAAATCAACGGATTGCCCTTCATGTATTTGAGATAAGGTGCCCAGTCTGGAAAAATGAAGTCGTCCGCCTGAACATCCATGCCGTGGGCGGCCCAAAACGCCTGCACCAACGCGTCGTCCGCCGTGATCGGGGGCCTCCCCGCCCGGGCCAACAGTTGCTGCTGCGTGGTTTGATAGAGCCAGATGAAGTACCGTGCGGCGCCCTCCAGGATGTTCTCGGGGACCACGGGCAGGCACCCGCTGGGGCCGTCGTACCCGTACGCGAGGCCGCGCCCGCCGATGTAGGCGGGCACCACGGGACGGACCGGCAGAGCCGGGAATCTCGCATACCGGTATGCCTCCGCGGCCTCCCAGGCTGGCGTCAGCGCTCCTGGAAGCATGACCATGAACGACATCGCGACGGACGGGGCAAAGGCTTCGCCGGCCAGCGGCGCCTCGGGGTCGGACCCGAACCGCCTCGCCAGATTGACCAGTGCGGTTACGCCCTGCACCCCCGCCGTGCTGGCGAGGCCCGAGACCTGGCCGGCAACGATATCCCCGCCGAAGCCCTGCACGAACGCGCCCCACATGTTGATGTCGTCGATCGAGCCTGTGCCCGAACCCACCATTCTGGGCAGCACGGACTGCACGCCGGTCTTCTGAAGCGCCCCGCTCTGGATTGCATACTGTATCTGCTGGCAGGTGGAGGTAAAGTCGGCCACGGTCCAATCGGGGCTCGGTTCCGCGGCCCCCGCCCCCTTCAGCGCGTCGGGCCAGTAGGCCACCGCGACCGGCTCCAGGTGGGTGGGGAGGGCAACCACCGGCCCATCCCTGATGTACGTGCTCCAAAGGGCGCTCGGGAGGATCGAGGGCTGGAAGTTCAACGCCTTGAGGGCCGGCCCGAGGTCGATGAGCCCCGCGTCGTACGGGGCGCCCTGCACCAACCACCACTGCACTCCGGGCGCACCGTTCCGCGCATACACAACCCGAAAGCCGGGGTTGTCCGCGGCGAACTGAGCCTCCAAGGTGGGCGCAACCGCCGCCGGCGGCAGCGGAACGGTCACGCCGATCGTCGTCTGGGCGGCTGCAGCCGGGATGGGCCGCGCGCACCCGGCCGCCGCCACCGCGGTGTACGCCGCCGCGCGCAGGAACCGGCGGCGCCCCCACCGCGTCCCCGGCCGGCCCCCGGAAGGAACGATGGGGAAAGCCGTGCACACCGACACGCACCTCGCTGGCGTCCTTCGTCGGACGGGTCCCGGCCGGGGCACGGACGGCGCGCAGGGCACGGGGATGCGCCGGCCGGCCCAGTCACCGTTCGCCGCCAGGCGGTGATCCCCTCCGCGGCCTTTGGCATTGTATGGTCACACTGGGAAATGACGGCGCACCGCGGCCGCGAGATGCGCCCGCCTGGGCGGGCACGACGTCCTCCGGGTCCCCGGCCGGGTCGAGCCCTTCCGGCCCCCGAGGGCGGCGCGGACCGCTTCCGAGGCCGGGCGACGCCGGTGAGCCAGGTGCGCAGAGCGAAGGCGCCACGCCAGCCGGCCGCGCCGGGGGTGTGCTGTGGCACGTCCTCGCAGAGGCCGGGTTCGCCGTGGGGGGAGCGCCCATAGGCGGCAAGGGCGCGGGCCTGCGCCGCCCGGACCCGATCGGGCGCTGTGCGGTCGCCGTCCGCGAGCCGCTGAGGCGCGGCGCTCCGCGCCGGGCCCCCGGGCGCCGAGCCCCGCGGGCGGCGGGAGGCGCGCCGCCGTCAGCGGATGAGGTGCGACAGCAGGGCGCTGATGATGCTCAGCAGCACGGCCCCGAGGAGGGCGCTGACGAAGCCGCGGACCTGGAAGCCCGGCACGATGGCGCTGGTGAGCATCAGCATCAGCGCGTTGATCACAAAGGTGAACAGGCCGAGGGTCACGATGTTGAGCGGAAGGGTGAGCACGAGGAGCAGGGGCCGGATCACCGCGTTGACGATCCCGAGGACCGCGGCGGCGATGAGCGCGGGCACCACGCCGCGCAGGCTGATGCCAGGCAGCACGAGCGCGGTCAGAAACAGCGCCAGGGCGTTGATGAGCCAGCGGACGATCATGCGCTCCACCCCTTCCGGGCGCCCCGCGGCGGCCCTTCGCCGGAGCCTGGCGCCGGTGCCAGGAACTTCGACCCGCAGCCGCGGCTTCCGGCCGTCGTCGCGCCCCTGGGCCGCGTGGGCCACATCGCGCGCGGCGCCACGGGGCACGCTGGACGGCGGAGCCTCGGCCGCGCCGGAGAGCCGCCGGCCGGTCGGGGCTGGCCGGGAGAAGGAGGCAGGGGAGCCGTGGACCTCAATCTCACCAATGCCGTGGCGGCAACCGCGGGCAACATCTGGTGGTGGATCCTGGGCATCGCGGCCGTCGTCGGGTTGATCTGGTGGTGGTCGGCCGCGTCGAGCCGCGGGCGCGCGACGGCAATGGCGCCGGATCACCATCCGGCCACGCCCGCCGGCGGCGACCAGCCCAGCGGCGATGGCGCCGCCCAGGCCGAGCCGCAGAACGAGCAGCACGAGGGCTAGGCCGCTCGGATGGCGCGGCAGGCCGGGGGCGCGGGATCGCGCCGGCCGGCCTGCCGGTTGGTTCGAGCGTCTAGCGGAAACGCACCGATCCGTTGCTCGTCCGCAGCGACAGCCGCGCCCGCGCCGCGGAGACGTCCCATTCGGGCGAGCGCCAGTGCAGGTCCGCACGGCCGCTGCCGCGGCTCGCCGGCGCCTCGGGGCCGAGGCCGGCCGCGTCGATGCGGCCGTTGCTCGTCGTGGCATCGACGTCCACGGCCACGCCCGCCGCCAGCTCGACGTCGATGGGCCCGTTGCTGGTGACGGCCTGGACCTCGCTCTGGGCGTTCCCCGCCGCGAGGCCGAGCACGATGGCGCCGTTGCTGGTGCGGAGGTCGATCTTCCCGCGCAGGCCGCGGGCCTCGATGCGGGCGTTGCTGGTGACGACGCTCACGTCCTCTCCCGAGCACCCCTCCAGGTCGACCCGGCCGTTGTTGCTCTCCAGGCGCAGCCCGCGCAGCGACAGGCCATCCACGGTCAGATGCCCGTTCCCCGTGCGGACGACGCCGCCCCATACGGCGTCCCGCGGCAGGAACGCCTCGAGGCTCACTCCCCCGGGCCAGGCCTCGGTACTGTCGGCCCGGTGGACGGTGACCTGGCGGCCGAAGACCGATGCGGTCACGCGCTCGGCGATGGCCCGCGCCTCATCCTCGGAGGCGGCGTGCACCGTCTTGCGCAGCACGAGCCGCACGCGGCCACCCGAGGCGCCGTGCAGGGCCACCGAACCGTTCCAGCCCTCCAGGTCCAGGCCGGCCGGCCCGCCCTCGCCCTCGAGGTCCCCTTCGACCTCGTCCTCGAAGCGGTAGCCCGGGCCCCACGCCCCCCAGCCCGTGCGCGCCACGCGCTCCACCACGTCCGGCAGGTTGGACAGCATGCGGCTGACGTTCTCGCCCACCTGCTCCGCGGCCCGCGTCGCGTGCTCCGCCGCGCGCGCGGCGATCTCGTCGGCGTGCCGGGCCCAGAACTCGGCGTGGCGGCGGCCCCGCTCGGCGAACCGTTCGACGCGCTCGCGCGCCCGCCGCGCGGCGGCCTCGGGGTCGACCGGGCCCTCCCGCCCGCGCCAGCCGGGGGGCCCCGCCCATCCCGGGCGCGGGGGCCAGTCCGGGCGCTCGGTCAACGCCCGCAGCAGGTCCGCCGCCTCTCCCGCGGTGATCTTGCCCTGCTCCAGCAGCCGCAGCACCATCATCCGCTCCGAGGAGACGTCGTCCGCGCCGTCGGGGCCCGGGGGCACGGGCGGAACCGGGGGCACCGGGGACGCCATCAGGACCCTCTCCTTCCATCGCCTCGCGCCGGGCGCGCGACGGTCCCCGCCTCAGCCGCCCCGCAGCAGCGCGGCCGCCTCGGCCGCCGAGATCTCCCCGCGCTCCAGGGCCCGGAGGACGCGGCGGCGCGCGTCGGACGGGATCGGCGCGCCATCGCCGCCCTCCCCCGCCGATGCGCGCCCGGCCGGACGGCCGCCGGCATCGCGGGCGACTTCCTCGGCCGCGTCGCCTCCGTCGCCGTGCAGGCCCAAGGCCTCGAGCAGGGCATCCAGACGGGCCCGCACCGTCGGATACGACAGGCCGAGGACGCGCTCGACCTCGCGCAGGTTGCCCCGCGCCCGCAGGAAGACCTCGAGGAAACCCAGTTGGTCGGCGGCCAGCGCCGCGAAGGGCGACGCGGGAAAACGTCCCTCCACCGCCGTGGCACACGCGGGGCACTGGAGGCGGCGCACCTCCAGCGGCGCTCCGCAGGCCGGGCACCAGGCGACGGTGCGGGGAGCGGGCTCCGGACCGGACGACAGCGCAGGCAAGCGCGACCCTCCAGCCCCCGCAGCATAGCCGCGCGGGAGGGAGGGAGTCAAGCGTTCACAGATGCACTGCACACATGATCAGACGTTTTTCTCGCTGAGTTGTCGTTCTTATTCTCCACTGTTGAGGTAGGCGAGCAACTCCTCGGCGGCGGGCCGCGTCATGCCCCGGACGGCCGCCACGGCGTCGACGCCGGCCTCCCGGATCGCGGCCAGGGAACCGAACGCTTGCAGGAGCGCCTTGCGGCGCTTGGGGCCGATGCCCGGCGCCTCCTCGAGGCGGGAGGCGACCGACGCCTTGCCCCGCAGCTGGCGGTGGTAGCCGAGGCCGAAGCGGTGGGCCTCGTCGCGCAGCCGTTGGAGCAAGCGCAGGGCCGGGGACGTGCGCGGCAGCACGATGGGCTCCGGGCTGCCCTCCCGGTACAGCCACTCGTTCTCCTTCGCGAGGCCGAACGTCGGGACGTCGCCGGCTCCGGCCGCCCGCATCGCCGCCAGCGCGGCCGAGAGCTGGCCGCGCCCGCCGTCGATGATCACGAGGTCGGGGCGGGCCGCGAACCCGCCCGGCCCCGGGGCACCGGCCGGCGCGGGCGCATCCATGCCCGGGGGGGCCGCTCCCTCGGGCGGCTGGAGCCGCGCGAAGCGGCGGCCCAGGATCTCGCGCATCGTCGCGAAGTCGTCGGCGCCCACGACCGTGCGCACGCGGAACTTGCGGTAGTCCGCCTTCTTCGGCGCCCCGTCCTCGAAGACCACCATCGCCGATACCGGGCTCGTCCCCTGCAGGTTGGAGTTGTCGTAACACTCGATCCGGCGCGGAGGCGACGGCAGCCGGAGGGCGCGGGCCAGGTCCTCCAGCGCCGCGGAGAGGGCCTCCCGGCTCTTCTCCCGACGCCACTGGTCCGCCGCCAGGAACTCGTCCGCGTTGCGCGTGACCAGTTCGACCAGCTTGCGGCGCGGGCCCCGGGTCGGGGCGACCACGCGCACCGCGCGGCCGCGGCGGCTCCGCAGCCACGCCTGGGTCCCCTCCTGGTCGGGAAGCCGGCACGAGACCAGCACCTCGGCCGGGATGGCGGCGCCGCCGCCGTAGAACTGCTCGACGAACGCCTGCAGGATCTCGCCGGGCGCCCGCCCCTCCGCGCCGGTGAGGACGAACCCGTCGCGCCCGGCCATCCTGCCGTCCCGGAAGAAGAAGGCCTGCACCGCGGCCTCGCCGCCGGTGCCCGCGGCGACGGCCAGCACGTCGCGCTCCTCCCCGGCGGCGAGCTGGATGCCCTGCCGCTCCAGCACGGAGCGCAGCGCCGCGATCCGGTCGCGGAAGTCCGCGGCCTCCTCGAACCGCATGTCCTCCGCGGCGCCCAGCATGCGCTCCTGCAGGCGCGTGAGGACGGCCTCGCCACGACCCTCCAGGAACTGCACCAGCTCGCCCACCATCTGCCGGTACTCCGCGGCCTCCACGGCCGCGATGCAGGGCGCCAGGCAGCGGTGGATGTGGTGGTAGAGGCAGGCGTGCGGCTGCCGCAGCCGCCGGTCCGAGCAGGAGCGGTAGGGGAAGACGCGGCGCAGGATCTGCATCGTCTGCCAGACGGCCTGGGAATGCGGGAACGGGCCGAAGTAGCGGGCGCCGTCCGCCGCGGGGCGGCGGACGATCTCCAATCGCGGCCACGGTGCGGAAACGTCGCAGCGCAGGTACGGGTACTGCTTGTCGTCGCGGAGGCGGATGTTGTATTTGGGGCGGTGCCGCTTGATCAGGTCGTTCTCCAGAATCAGGGCCTCGGCCTCGGAGTCGGTCACGATCCACTCCACGTCGGCGATCAGCGCGACCAGCGCGAGGGTCTTGCCCTCCAGGCCGCGGCCCGCGTGGAAGTAGGAGCGGACGCGGCTGCGCAGCGAGAGCGCCTTGCCCACGTAGAGCACGGTGCCGGCCGCGTCGCGGTAGATGTAGCAACCGGGCCGGTCCGGCAGCAGCGGCAGCTTCTCCAGGACGGCCGGGGACGAGGCGGGCGCGGGATCCGCCGCGAAGTCCGGCGCCGGACCCGCCGCGGGGGGCGTCTCGCGGCCCCGACGCGTCGGCCGCATCGGGGCCGCGGCCGCCTCCCCGCGCGGCCGCGCGCCCGGGGACCGTTTCGCCTCACGGGCCAGGGGCACCGCCCGGCGCGCCACGCCAGCACCTCCGCGTCCAGTGTATCGCGGACCACCGCCCGGCACGCCGTGCGGCGGTCCCACGGCGGCAGGATCCGGCCGGCGCGGGCGGTGCTGCGGGGACGGCGCACGGGGCCCGGAACCGGCCGCCGAACGGGACTCGGTCATGATCCGATCCCCATCTTCACGACGATGCAGTACCCTCTTGTGGCGTGGCCCCTGTGACCGCCGACCCCGGGTCTGCGCTGGTCACCGGGCGCCGTTCCCGCCTGCCCCCCGCCGAGGGGATCGGCGACCTGTGGCAGGGACCGCCCCAGCCCGCCCTGGGTCGCCTCGACGGCTCTGCCGGCAGACTTGCCGATCCCGCCCGGTTCGTCGCGATGGATCTGCGAAAGGAGGCGGTGCGCTCGAGCCGGATCGGAGAAACCCACGCCTGCGCCGGCGATCATCCGGACCGAGATCGCGCAGCGCCACCGCCATCGGACGGACGACGGCGGCGCATACCGGAACACCCTCACCAGGGACGACCGCGATGCCACGCCGCCGGCGCGAGGCGGCAGGGGGAGGACGGCCCCGTGGACCGACTCCAACGGCCGCGCGATCCCGGGTACGCCCGGCTGCCCAGGCGGCACCTCCTGCGGGCGGGCCTCTTGGCGGGCGCCGCGGCGTCTGGCGGCGCGCTGCTCTCCGCCTGCGCCGGCCTGCCCAGCCTGGCCGGGGCCGGCGGCGCGACGGTCCTGCGGGTGACCGCCATCGGCTTTCCCGCAGCGCGCGGCCAGACGTTGGCCGCCGCCCTGCGGCGCGCCGCCCAGGCTTACGTGCAGGCCGGCCGCGGGCAGCTGGCCCTCGAGGTCGCCACGTCCGCGGTGCCGCCGGCGAGCTGGTTTCTGTGCGGCGGATCCTCCGCGGCCGCCTCCGGGTGCAGCCCAGCCGCGCCCGAGCAGGCCTTCACCGTCGTGGCCGGGGCGTCGCTGCCGCCCAACGTCCTCGTGGCCACGGGCGGCACGCCCGTCGCCGTTCAGGGCCGGACCGCCCTCAACTTCGTCTTCGGGCATCCGGACCCGGCGACGAGCCCGATCCCGGCGCCGGGCGCCCGCCTGCCCGACCTGATCCTGGCCTACGACATCTGGGCCTACTGGCTGGCGCCGCTCGCCTCCGACCTCGGCTCCTTCTGGAAGGTCCACGTCCAGGATCATGCCGGCGTGCCGGATGCCGTGGCGGCCCACGGCCAGGTGTACGCGCCCCACGCCGGCACGTTCTTCGGCGCGGTGCCCCTCCTGCGGAGCCCGCTCAGCCTGTTCGGCACGGGCCCCGCCGCCACGGCCGCGCTCGCGGAGGCCGGCCGCGCCGCGGCCTGGACGTGGGACGACCTCGTGGCGGCCCTCCCGCCGGGGCCCGTCCCCTACACGGGCCAGTTCTCGGTGGTGAGTCCGGTGGGCGCGGCCGTCGGCACCCCCACCTGGCTCGCGGCCCAGGACGCCTCGGCGGCGCTGGTCTGCGCGTACGGCGGCGCCGTGGGCGCGGCGACCGCGGCGGGCGCCGCGGCGGCCTATGGCCGGAATGGGGCCCGCCAGGGCCTGGAGCGGCTGCTCGACCTCTTCGCCGGCGGCCGGCTGCCGGAGAACCCCGCCTTCGTGCCCTTCCTCCAGTCCTCCCTCTCGCCCGGCTACGTCTGGGATCCGCTGGGCGGCCCGGTCGCCCGGGATTGGACGGTCTATCCCCTGCCCGCCGGCGCCGTGCGGCGCGCCGTCCCGGCCGCATACTTCGGCGCCTACGTGCCCGAGGGCGGGCACGTCTCGCCGGCCACCGACTTCGCCGCGTTCCTCCTCACGTCGGCCGGCCAGGGCCTGCTCGCGGCGGCACAGGTCGGGTCGGCGCTGCGCAGCGCCGCGGCCGAGTCGCAGCTGCCGGGCGCGGCCCTGCGCGTGGAGGGCTTGGCCGAGTGGCTGGACCCCACCCCCGACCTCACGCTGGAGGATGTCATGGGCACGTGGATGACCGACGCGAACCGCACGGCCATGGACGCGGTCAGCGACGGCTTCAGCGCAGCCCTCACCGCCATCGAGAGCCCGCTCGCCACGCCGGCGCAACTCGGCGGCCTGCTGCAGGCCGCGGGGTGACGGCGGCCGTCGCCGCGCCCCGTCCCGCGGGCGGCCCCGGGGTCCCGCCCGTCAGCCGGCCGTGATCTCCATGCCGTCGTAGGCGACCTCCAGGCCGAGCGGCGCGGCGCGCGCCACCAACTCGTCGTGGAGCAGGCCGCCGTTGTGCGAGAAGTGCGTGGCCACGAAGCGCGCCCCGGGCGCGGCGGCGCCGATCTGCAGGAGGCGCTCCCGCACCTCCGCCGCGGCCGGCAGGCCCATGTGGTTCTCGCGGCCGGAGCCGGGCCCGTTCGTGCAGTCCAGCAGCACGACGTCCAGTCGGTGGTGCTGCGCCGCCCACGCCGCCAGGTAACCCCAGGTGGACTCGGGCGGGATGCCCGTGTCGTGCCCATACAGCAGCCAGCGCCCGCCCCTCCCGAAGAGGTGGATCAGGCAGGCCTCGTTCCGGTCGTGGTCGGCCAGCAGGGGGATGAGCGTGGCATCGCCCACCCCGATGGCTTCGAACGGCCGCAGGGCGTGCAGGGCGAGCCCGCCGCGGGCGGGATCGCTGAAGTGCGGGGCCAGGATGCCGATGACCCGGTCGTTGCCCCAGACGTGCAGCGGCTCGTCGCAGCCGTGGGCGAAGGGCGGGCGGCGCATGCCGAGGTCGGCGGGATTCAGGTGGTCCTCGTGCGAGTGGGTGAAGATCAGGTGGCGCAGCGCGCGGAGGTCGTTGCCGGCCAGGGCCTGCGCGTAGGCGTCGGGCCCGAAGTCGAACTGCCAGGCGCCGTCGACGTTGGCACTCGAGCGCGTGCGCACGCTGCGGCCGCCGGCCGCGCGGGCCCGGTCGCAATGCGCGCAACTGCAGAAGACGGCGGGCCACCCCTCGGCGGCGGCGGTGCCCAGAAGTCGGATGTGCATGTCGCCCCTCCCGGACCCCGCCCATTCGGGCGGCACGGCCGCCGCCCCTGCGCCGGAACGGGCGGGCCGGGTGCGGCGCGCCTCACCCCTGGGCCGCCGCGCCGCGGAGCAGGCGCCGCATGCCCGCCCGCAGGCCGTCCGCCGCGTAGAAGGGGTGGTCCCGCGCAAGCGGCAGGGGGCACGGCGCGCCCGAGGCGGCCGCCGCGTACACCGCGGCCACCACCTCCACGGCGCGCCGCCCGTCCTCGCCGCTCACCGGGGGCGGTCCGCCGGCCTCCAGTGCGGCGAGCAGGCGGTCGATCTCCGCCGCGTGCCCGCGCAGCGCGGGCACGGGGACCGCGGCGGCCGCCGCCTCGACCTCCGCCGCCACCGCGGCGTCGGGACGGCCGAAGCCATTCCCCGTGTCCACGCACGCGCGCACCTTCCAGGGCACCGCGACCGCGGCGCGCCGGCCGCAGAGCTCCAACCGGTCCTCGTTCAGGTGCGCGTCCACGGTGCCGGTGAACTGGCCGACCGCCCCGCCCGGGAAGCGCAGCACGGCCGCGGCGAGGTCCTCGACCTCCACGGCGTGCGCGCGGGTCGCGACCATGGCGCGCGCCTCCGTGGGCATGCCGGCCAGCCAGACCATCAGGTCGACGAAGTGGATGGCGTGGTTGAGCAGCGCGCCGCCCCCCTCCTTGTCCCATGTGCCCCGCCACCACAGCCGGTAGTACTCGGGCCCGCGCCACCAGAGGCACTGCACGCACACGAGGTCCAGCGGCCCGAGGGCCCCCGAGGCGCACAGCGCCTTGAGGCGGGTCATCTCCGGCGAGAAGCGGTTCTGGTGCACGACGGACAGCATCCGGCCCGAGGAGGCCGCCGCCTCGATCATGGCGTCGCATTCGTCGACGCCCGTCGCCATCGGCTTCTCCACCAGCACGTGCTTGCCGGCGCGGAGGGCGGCGACGGTCAGGGGCGCATGTGCGAAGGGCGGGGCGCAGACCGAGACGAGGTCCACGTCGGCCCTGGCCAGGACCTCCTCGGGGCGGCCGGAGGCGGCCACGTCCGGGCCGATCTGCCGGGCGAACGACTCGGCCCTGTCCGGAAACACGTCCGCCGCCGCCACGACGCGGCAGCGCTCCGGAAAGCGCGCGTAGGCGTCGGCGTGGGCCCGCGCGATACCCCCGCAGCCGAGGATGCCGACCCCGATCATGCGCCCGCCTCCCCTGCGGCCCCCCCGCCGCCTCACATCGGCAGGCGGTACCGTTCAACCTTGTCGAGGTCCACCTCAACCCCGAGGCCGGGTCCCTCCGGCGCGCGCACGACCGGCCCGTCGCGCGGCAGTCCCGCCGCGAGGATGTCCCCGTCCAGCAGTTGGGGCCCGTTCAGGGCGCACGGGGCCGTGACGCCGAAGGCCGCGGCCAGGGCGACGTTGGCCGCGAAGGCCAGGCCCCCGTCGGTCAGCCCCGAGGAAAGCAGGCCCAGGCCGTGCGCGACGGCCATCTCCGCGCAGATGCGGGACGGGTGCAGGCCCCCGGTGCGGGTGACCTTCAGGGTCAGGATGTCCAGGGTGCGCAGCAGGGCGGCCTCGGCGAGGTCCGCGGGCGAGGTCACGGCCTCGTCCAGGGCGATCGGCAGCGCGTGGGCCGCGACGACCTCCCGCGTCGCGGCCAGGGCATGCGGCGGCAGGGGCTGCTCGAGCACGTCCGCCCCGGCCGCGGCGAGCGCGCGCGCCGCGCGCACCCCTTCGTGCGGCGCGTAGCCGCCGTTGGCGTCTGCCCACAGGAACGCCGCGGGGGCCTCGGCGCGGACCGCCCGCACGAGCGCCTCGTCCGCCGCGATGCCGGCCCCGACCTTGACGTTGAAGTCGGCGAACCCGGCGGAACGGCCGAGGCGCACGGCGGGGCCGGGGTCGCCCAGCACGGTCCAGGACAGGCGTACCGCCTCCCGGCCGCGTCGGCCGAGCAGCCGCCAGAGGGGCACCCCCATCTGCCGCCCGACCAGGTCATGGGCGGCGAGGTCGATGGCCGCCTTGGCGATGGGGGCCCCCCGTCCCCGACCGGGCGCGATCGCGCCGTCCATCGCCGCGTGCAGGCCGCCCAGGTCGGCCGGATCGCGGCCGACCGTGGCCGGCGCGAGGTGCCCGCGCACGGTGTCCAGCACCGAACCGAGGGTCTCCGGCGACCAGCGCGGGATCGGACCGGCCTCGCCCCATCCGGTCCGGCCCCGCTCGTCCGTCATGCGGACCAGCACGAGGTCGCGCCCCGACTCGGGCGTGCCGACCGGGCCGCGCGACGTGGCGAACGCCTCCCGCATCGGCAGGCGCACGGCGATCGCCTCGATGGATGCGACGGCGGCCGCGCCGCTCATCGGCCCGCACCCTGCCCTCGGTGCGCCACGACCGTGTACTTCAGGCGCAGGGGCAGCGGACGCGGCTCGGGGTCGAAGTGGCCGTCGTTCGGGCCGAACGGTCCGTAGTCGCGCACGAACCATCGCTCCGGGCGCCCCAGGTTCCCCGGGTCGCCATGGACCCTGAGGCCGCCCCCCGGGCCGCTGCAGTCGACCCATCCGGCGGGCTGGCCGAAGATGCCCGACTCACCCTCGCGGCCCTCGCTGTCGTGCGCGCGGCCCCCGCCCCGCGCCGCGATCCATGGCGCCGGCCGCAGGAGCGGCAGGCCGGCCTCGTTGGTGCCGCGCAGGCGCACCCCCGGGCCCTCGAGTTCGTACTCGAGCGCCAGGACGACCGAGTCGCCGCCGACCTCGAACCGGAAGGAACGGCGGTCGCGGGCGAGCGGCCGGCCGTCGGCGGCGCGCCACTCCGCCCGCGCCACCCAGCCCGTGGGCGCGGCCGTCAGGTCGAGGTGCACGATGCGGCCGCAGCCGGCCCGCTCGAGCCACACGTCGTGCAGGCCGCCGCTGGCGTCCTCCAGGCGACCGTGCCCGAACCACAGGCCGTGGTGATGGGGGTGGTCGGCGGGCGCGTCGTCGAGGAGGTTGGGCCCGCCGGGCAGGCGGAGGACCTGGACGTACGGCTTCCACAGCCCCGGCGCGAACCGGTAGCGGCAGACGGCCTCGCCGGCGGCCACGGCCTCGATCGACTCGGGGCCCGCGCGCACCTGCAGGTCTGCCATGGGCTGGCGCTTTCGGCAGGGCTGGCACGGCCCCTCCCGCGGGGCGGGACCCGGGGGAGGGAGCGGGGATGCGGCTGCGGCCCGCGGCGCTCCACGGCCCCAGGGGCCGCCTGCGAAGACGATTCCGCCCGGTGGCGGGGGCACGCGCTGCGGCAGGCCGGCGGCCCCCGCGTGGCGACGGGCATCCGGAGCGGCGCGCCCCGCGACGGGGACTTCCCGGGCCCCGCGGCCCTCGCCTCCCCGGGCGGGGCCGCGGTGGCCTCCGGCCCCGCCCGGGGGGAGGCGGCCGGGCCCACCGCCCCGAAGGATCCGCCCGGGGGGGTGCGCCATGAGCGGCGACGCGGACCGGTCCGGGGCGGCGGCCATGCGCCTCCGGCCCCACCACCTGCTCTGCTCGCTCGGCTTCCGCGGCCTGGGCTACTCCCCCGGGTTCGCCGCGAACATGGCCGCCATCCTCGGCACTCTGCGGGACGCGCCGGAGACCCGGGTCGCGCTGGTGCCCGAACCGGACAGCATCTGCGCGGCGTTTCCGGCGGACCAGCCCTGCCACTGCGGCGAGGAGGCCGTGGCCGAGCGCGACCGCCAGGTGCTCGCCGCGCTGGGCATGGCTCCCGGAGAGTCCGCGGCGTGGCGGGACCTTCTCCGGCGGGCCGCCCGGGCATTCGCGCCACCCGACCTCGGGGTGCTGTGCGCCACCTGTCCGTGGCTCCCCCTGGGCTACTGCCAGGAGGGCCTGGAAGCCCTGCGCGGCAGGCCGGGAGCCGGCGGGA
>JAJYVV010000090.1 GCA_021791815.1 Bacillota bacterium
GCCGCGCGCGCCGGCCTGCCGCCCTGGCCGGCCGCGGATGCCCTCGATGCCGCCGGGGACCGCGTGCGCGCGCGGCAGGAGGGGGCCCGGCGACGGGAGGAGGCCGAAGCCCAGGCGGCTTCCGCCCTGTCCGAGGCGCGCCGCCTGGAGGAGGCGCGGCGCGACTCGGACGGACGCGCGGCCGACGCCGAACGGGCGTCGGAGGCGCTCCTGGCCGAGTGGTCCGCGTGGCGCCGCGCCGCCGGCCTGCCCGACGCCCTCAGCCCGGAGGGCATCCCGGCCTTCGTGGAGGCCGTCCGGGCGGCCCGCGAGGCGGCGGCCGACCTTCGCGCGCGCGAAGCCGAGGCGCAGCGCCTGGCCCGAGAGTCCGCGGAGTGGGAGCGGCAGGCAACCGCGCTGCTGCGGGAGGCCGGGCCGGCCGCCGACGTTCCGCCGGGCGCCGCGGACGGCCCGGCCCTGGCCGTCGTCGCCCGCGTCGAGGCGCTGGCGGACGCCGTTCGGGCGGCGACGGAGGCGCGCCGGCGGCACGACGCGGCAACGGAGGCCCTGGCCGAACTGGACGCGGTGCTGGAGGCGGACCGGGCGGCGGTGCGCGCGGCGAAGGCCCTCCACGTCGCGCTGCTCGCGGAGGCCGGAACGGCGGAGGACGGGGCCGATCCCGACGCCGCGTTCGACGCCGCCGTCGCCCGGGCGGCCGAACGGGCCGCGCTGGAAGCGCGGGTGCGCGACCTGGAGGCGGCGCTCGCCGGGCAGCTCGGGTCGGGACCGTACGGAGACGAGTTGCGCGCGGGCCTGGAAACAGGCGATCCCGGGGTCTGGGAGGCCGCGCGCGAGGACGCGCGGCGCGGCCGGCGGCAGTGCGAGGCCGCCCGCGACACGGCCATCGAGGAGCGCACGCGCGCCGCCGCGCGCCGGGAGGCCCTGGAGGCGTCGGCCGACGTCCCGACGCTGGCCGCGCGAGAGGCGGCTCTGGTCGAGGAGCTGCGGCGGGTGGTGGGTGAGTGGTGCCGCCTGCGCCTGGCGAAGTACCTGCTCGACCGCACACTGGAGCGGTTCGTGCGCGATCGCCAGCCGGAGGTCCTGGGGGAGGCCGCGGCCGTTCTCCAGGGGGTGACCGGGGGGCGTTACGTGCGGCTGCTGCAGGACCCGGGGGGCGACGCGCGGCTCGCGGTGGAGGACCGCGAGGGCAGGCGGCTCGAGCCCGCCCAGCTCAGCCGGGGCACGCAGGAGCAGCTGTATGTGGCTCTGAGGCTGGGGCTGGCCGCCTCGTTCGCGCGCCGGGCCGTGGCGCTGCCCCTCGTGCTCGACGACGTGTTGGTCAATTTCGACCGCGAGCGGGCGGAGGCCATGCTGCGCAGCTTCGGCCGCTACGTGGCGGCGGACCCGGACGGGCGGCAGGTGCTGCTCTTCACCTGCCACGACGAGCTGGCGGCCCTGGCCGGACGGGTCTTTCCCGGGTGCGGCACCGTGCGCCTGGGCGGGGACGCGCCGGCCGGCGAGGTGGCGGCCTCGCGGGAAGGGGGTCCCCTCCGCGGGTCCGGCGGCGGGGAGGGGCCCTTCGCGGCAGAGGGGGAACGGTCGGCCGGGCCGGGGAACGCCGGAAGCCGGGCGGCGGACGACGACGGGGCCGCGGGCATCGGCCAGGGCGCCGGAGGCCCTGGGACCGCCGTCCGCGCCGCCGCGGAGGCCGTCCTGGAGCGGTTCGCCTCCCAGGGCCGGGTGTCGGCGCGCGAGGTCCGGCAGGCCTTCGGTCTCGACCCCGGCGAGACCCGTGCCGTCCTGCGGGCCCTCGTCGCGGCCGGGCGTGCCCGGCCCGCCGGGGCCGGCCGAGGTGCCCATTACGTCCTGGCGCCACGGCGGACACCGGACACGGCGGACGGCGACGGTCCGAGCGCCTCGTGGTAGCCAGGCCGGGACGGAGCCGCCGACCAAGCCGAGGATCACGGCCGGGGCGACTCCGACCAACGCCGGGTTCCCCCGGAGGGATGAGCGCCGCGCGCCCCGGCATCCGGAACAGAACGCGGCGACGCAGACGGGACGGACCGGCGGGTCCGGAACCCCGGTGCGCGGCGCCGAGCGGAACGCCGCGCGGCCGTCGGCGGCGGGGCGCGGAAGCGCACGGCGGCTGCGCAGGCTCCGACGCCGTGCAGGGCCGTGTGCACCCTCCCGCCGGACGCCCAGGGGTGTCCGCATCCCCGAGCAGGCATGCCGCCGCGGCATGCGGCGGAACGGGGGGGCTCTCCCCGCGCGCCCAGGGCCGGCGATTGCTCTCGGTGGATGGTCGCTGCAACGGGGGGGTCTTGGCCTCCATCCCCGGGGGCCCTCCTGCCCCTGGCCGCATTCCCGCCGCCCGCCGGCGCCATGGGCCCGTGATCGCGCCCGTCGCGGTCGCGGGCGGCGCCATCGACATCGCCAGCGGCGGATTCGGGACCCAGGCCGCATACACGGGCAGGCACGTCCGGGTCGTGGACGAGACCGCGGGCTGGGTCGCCGGGGGCCGCCGGCAGCCGGATTGTGTATCGTCTAACATGCGAGAACTTCGTTCAACTGTCTTGACACTGGGGTCCACCTCAGCGCGCGGCGGAGCCGGGCGGGCCGGATGCGGAGCGCATCTTCCACGAGGCCCCCTGGGCCAGCCCGGGTCACCTGGAGGCCTTCGCCCGGCAGGGGGACCACGCGCTGCTGGACCTCTCCTTCGCGTGGCTCTCGGGCCGCGGCGTCGTCTCCCGCGTCATCGGCGCCGCCGTCCCCGAGCAGGTCGAACGGAACGTGCGGCGGGGGAGTGGAGCCTGACGGCGGACGAGATGGCCGAGGTCGACCGCATCACCGATCGCGGGTGAGGGGGAAACGGTGGACGGGGGGCGCCGGCAGCCCCGTTCACCGCCCGCCGGCCGGCTGGCCCAGGTGGCGGTCGCCGAAGTCCATGAACCGATCCCAGTCGTAGGCCGTGATGCCGTGGCCGCCGCGCCGGATGTGGTGGCCGATCGTGGTCCGCACGGGCCGCTCGACCGGGGGCATCTCGGCCGCGCCGAGGCCGTCGGTCCCCAGGAGCCGGTAGACGGGGTCGGCGCCGAGCGCCGCCAGGAACTCCCCGCGCGGGTCCGCCCACCGGTCCTCCTCGGCGCTCGCCACGTACACGGGGCGGGGCGCGACGAGGGCGAGCAGCATGTGCTGGTCGACCGGCAGGTCCGCCTCGCGGTCGTTGTAGCGGCGGAAGGCCGGGCAGAACCAGTGCGGGAACGCGGCGTTGATGCGGGCGACGGTTTCGCCGAACTCGCGCCGGGACAGGGCGGCGCCGCCGCATCCCGAGCAGGCGGAGATCACGAGCGCGAAGCGCTCGTCCTGGGCGCCCGCCCACAGGGCCGCCTTCCCCAGGCGGGAGACGCCCATCCCGGCGATCCGGGTCGCGTCGACCTCCGGCTGTTCCTGCAGGGCATCCACCCCGCGGCTCAGCGCCCATGCCCAGGCGCCCAGGGCTCCCCACGCGTCGGCTGGCGCGGGCGCAGAGTCCGGGGCGACCAACCCGCGGATGCCGGCGGCGAAGCCCTCGGCATGGTCCGGTTCGGCGTCCCCGCAGTACATGGTCGCGAGGCCGTACCCGCGCGCGAGGAGGGCCCGGACCGGCCAGGCCCCGGCCGCGCGCCCGCGCCCCTCCTCGGTCGCCCGGTGCGCCTCACCGGCGCCGGGGCCGCCCACCCACGAGGTGGGCAGCCGGATGGCCGGGTCCGCGTCCACGGTGTGGTTGCCGCCGAAGTTGAGCCCCAGGAACACCGGGACGGGATGGGATGGTCCGGCTCCCGCGGGAACGTAGAGCAGGAGGTCGAGGCCCAGCACGCCGCCCGCGCCGGCGAACGTGATCCGCACCTGGCGGCGGCGCGCGACGCCATCCGGCGCGCCGCCCTCCTCGACCGTCTCCCAGGAGACCGGAGACGAGGCGGCGGCCGGCGTCCGCCCGTACACGTGCGACGCGAACAGGTCCAGGATTTCGGCGCGGCGGCGGCGCCACCCGGCCGCACCGTCCACCGGGCTCCCGTCCGCGAAGCGCAGCGCGTCCGGCAGGGTGTATCGGGGGACACGCGCCTCGTCGTAGTGGATCTCGCGCACCGCGCCACCCTCCTCCCCATCGCCGCCGCGCATGCCCTCGCGCGGAAAGCGGCCGTCGAGCCGGATCCGCCGACCACCCGCACGGGCCATCCCGGGGGAAGGGCCATTCCGCGGCTCCCGGCGGCGTTCCTGTAGGGGTCGGGCGGCGCCCCGGCGTTGCAGACGGTCTGGACCGGCGAGCCCCGGGGCCGCCCGCAGCACCGGTGCCGGGGCGCCGCAGCGACCGGCCAAGGCAGGTCCGCCCGCGGATGCATTCCATGCGGCCTTTCGCCGGGCCCGGCCGGCCCCGTGCGCCGACGGCGCGCGGTCGGGAGGACCGGCGCCACCCCCGGCAGGGACTCGGCAGCGGATCGGCGCAGATCCGGCTGCCGCCTTCCCGACAGGCCCCGTACACTTCCGCATCGGAGGGATGCCCGATGGCGACCGCGGACCAGGGTGCGGGAGGGGCCGAGTCCGTCGCCCGACTGGCGGGGGCCTGCCGTCGCGACGCCGCCGTGCGCGCCCGGCTCGCTGCGGAACCGCGGACCGTTCTCGCGGAGTTCGGGATCGCGGTGCCGGGGGACGACGCGGCGCGGGCCGCCGCCGGCCAGATCCTCGCTGCGGCCGGGGGGGACGGCGCCGAGGAGTTGACGGAGGCCGACCTCGCGGCGCTGGCCGCCGGGTTGTACATCAAGATCATCGATGTGGCGTTCGACGCGTACATGTGACGGCTGGCCCCGCCCCAGGCCGCCGCAGGGACCGGGAGAGGGGAGAACGGCCCGCCACGGCTGGCCGTCCCCAGGCCGGCCGGACAGCCGGGTCCCCGTCCTGCGGTGGGGAGCGTGTGGACAGCGACGATCGCCTCCGCCGGGTGAACCCGGCCCTCGAGTCCGGGTCGCAGGCTGAACGCTCTGCCGACGCCTCCGCCCACGCCCTCGGCACCGATGGTCCGGTGGCGCGGCCCTTCGCCGCCAGCCTCTCGGCCCTGCTCCGCGCCTGCCCTTTGGGGGTGGCCCGACCCCCTTGGATGGCGCGCGGGCGGGAGCCCGGACTTCGCCGACGCGTCCAGGCCGTGGGCTCCAGCGCGGCGACGACCTCGCGCCGCTGCTCGCGGACGCCGCCGCGGGCTGTCCGGCGCATCTCGCCGAACGCGGCGCGGGCGGAACGGTCGGCGACGTTCGGGAACGGTGGCCGCGGAGGCGGCCGCGCCGAGGGGTTTTCCGGCCTCCGGCCGTCCGCGCGGAAGGACCCGGCGCCGATTCGGCCGCGACCCATCGGGGGCCCGGCTGTCGTGGGCCGGCGCGGCACGCGATCCTGGCGCCGGCCGGGCCGGGGAGGTTCCGGTGGCCCCCTGACGGGCGAGGGCGATGAGCCCCATGGCGGAAGGCGCAGGGGATCCGGCACTGGCCCTGCCGGCCCTGCTGCGGCCCGCGCGCGCCGACACGGCGTTGCGCCGGCGGCTCCGGGCGGCGCCGGCCGATGTGCTGCGGGAGCACGGCATCCCGGCGAACGCCAGCGGGAAGCTGCGGCGCTTCATGGCGGCGCTGACCACAGGCGGCGCGTTGCGGAGGCCGACGCCGCGGCCGGCGCCTTCGTGGCCCGCGACGACGGACCGAGCGAGGCCTCGGTGATCGACGCGGGGGGCGGAACGCTCCGCCCACTCGCCCGGCTTGGCGCCAGCACCGTCGCCCGCGACTGGAGCGCCGGCGCCTCCTCCAGCGGTCGGGCGGGGACGGCCACCATCCCGGCGTTCCCGAAGGTCCGGACGCACGCGCGTGATGGGTGGCCCCAGGGCCCCCCGGAGCGGAGGACGGACCGCCCTGGCCCGCGCGTCCCCGGATCGCCGGGGCCGCGTCGTCCGGCGAAGGCGACTCCACCCGCGGATGCATCCCGTGCGGCCTTTCGCCGGGCGCGGCCCCCACGGCGCGCCGGCGGTCGGGGGCACCGGCGCCACCCCGGCAGCGACTCGGCAGCGGATCGGCGCAGATCCGGCTTCCGCCTTCCCGACAGGCCCCTTACACTTCCGTATCGGAGGGATGCTCGATGGCGACCGCGGACCAGGGTGCGGGAAGGGCCGAGTCCGTCGCCCGACTGGCGGGGGCCTGCCGCCGCGACGCCGCCGTGCGCGCCCGGCTTGCTGCGGAACCGCGGACCGTTCTCGCGGAGTTCGGGATCGCGGTGGCGGGGGACGACGCGGCGCGGGCCGCCGCCGGCCAGATCCTCGCTGCGGCCGGGGGGGACGGCGCCGAGGAGTTGACGGACGCCGACCTCGCGGCGCTGGCCGCCGGCTTCTTCATGAAGATCGACATGGCGTTCGACGCCTACATGTGACGGCTGGGGCCGCCCCAGGCCGTACGGCCGGGGAGAGGGGAGAACGGCCCGCCATGGCTGGCGGTCTGGAGGCCGGCCGAACCGCCGCGTGCCCATCATGCGGTGGGGAGGGGCACGGGTTCGGCCAGGGACCATCACCTCCGCGGGGTGGCGCGGATGGAGGCGGGAATCCCTCGGCCTGGCCCGGATGCGGCCTTCCGTCCGTCGCCGTCCCGGAGGCCGTCCTGGCCCTCGGGACGTGGCTGCGCGCCGAACGCTATGCGGATGCCTACGCGCACGCCCTCGACACCGACGGTCCGGTGGCCCGGCCCTTCGCGCCCAGCCTCTCGGCGCTGCTCCGCGCCTGCCCGCCGGGGTGGCCCGCGCCGCTGTGGATGCTGCTTGCGGGCGGGGCGCGTTGCGCTTCGGCCGACCTGCCCGCCGACCTCCGGCGGCTCGTCCCGGACCTTGTGGAAGCCGGCTGGCTCGCCCCCGAAGCGGACGGCGGCGTCCGAGCCGCGGGTTGGGTGGCGGTGGGGTGCTGCGGCGGGCTGCTGCTCCCGGCGGGACCGCCCGCCGCCTACGGAAGGCCCGCCGCACGGCCCCGCGCCTACCTCGGCCCCGATTCGCTCTGGCTCGCGCGGCGTGTGCCGGCCATGGCGCCGGGATCGCTCACGTGGGACCTCGGCTGCGGCACCGGCATCCTCGGTCTCTCGGCCGCGCGCGGGGGCGGCCGTGCGGTGCTCACCGACCTTGACGGGGACGCGGTCCGGGCGGCCGCCGCCGCCGCCGCTTGGAACGACCGCGCGTCGACCGTGCGGGCCGGGGCCGGGGACCTCGCGGCACCGGTGGCGGGCCTGCGGTTCGACCTGGTCGTGGCGCTCCTGCCCTATCTCCCGGTAGCCCCCGGCGCATGGCTCTCGCGGAGCGCGGGCGGCGGCCCGGACGGCACGGCCCTTCTGCGGCGGGCGCTGGCCGCGCTGCCTCGGGTGCTGAAGCCGGACGGGCGCTTTCTCTCCTTCGCCTACCTGCTCGCGGACGCGGGCGCACCCCTCCTGCTGCGGGAGCCTCCGCCGCCCGGACTTCGACTCCGCGTCCAGGCGCTGGCCTCCATCCCGGGCGACGACCTCGCGCCGCTTCTCGCGGAACACGCGCCGGGCGGACTCGGGGCGGACGCCGCCGCGGCCTACCGCGCGCATCTCGCCGAACTCGGCGCGACGGAGGCGGTCGCGGCGCTGGTCCACGCCTCGCCCTGCGGCGCGGGCGGACCGGCCGGCGACGACCGGGGACGGTAGCCGCGGGGCGGCCGCGCCGATCGCGGCGCCTGCCCCTTGCGCCGGCATTCCGCCGGAACCCTCCGGGTCGGCGCTCCCCAGCGCGTACCGGCCGAGGACGATGGCGCGCCCGCGCAAGCAAAGCGGGCAGCTGCGGTCGCGACGGGCCCGCCCAAGGGCATGAGGCCCTGCGGCGCGACGCGGGCCAGGTGGCCCCCCCGGACTCTCGGGCAGCGCCGCGGCCGTCGCCTGGGCGGACGTCCTCGGCCGTTCGCCCTGCTTGCGCCCTGCATCCAGGGCCAGCGCAGTCCTCCTGGCCGGTCCGCCCCCGCTCCAGGCGGGAACGGCCCCGTCCCTCCGGGACCGCGCGAGGCCCCGCCCGGGGCCGACGTCCGCTGGCGTACACGCCTGCGGGCCACCGGCGCACCGAACGGCTCCGCCTTCGGGAGGCGGTCGGGTGGGGCAGCCGGGCACGCGGGCGCGCAGTCGGCGGATCCGCTCCGGGTGCGGCAGGACCCGTGCGGCGGGCGGTCGGGGCGCCGGGGGTCGGCACCAGGGTTCGTCCGGCCCATCCGGCACCCCGTGGTGCGGCGTCGTGGTGCATGGACACCCGGTCGCGTGGAAGGATCCGGCGCCGCTTCGGCCGCGATCCGTCAGGGGTCCGGCTGTCGAGGGGCCGCGCCACAGCCGATAGTGGGGACGGCCGAACCGGCGGCGATCCGGCGGGGCCGCGTGGACGCGGGATTCCGGTGCCCCACCGACGGGAGAGGGTGGTGAGCCCCATGGGGGAAGGCGCGGAGGATCCGGCACTGGCCCTGTCGGCCCTGCTGCGGGCGGCGCGCGCCGACGCGGCGTTGCGCCAGCGGCTCCTGGCGGCGCCGGCCGAGGTGCTCCGGGAGCACGGCATCCCGGCGCACGGCAGCGGCAACCTGCGGCGCTTCATGGCGGCGCTGACCGCGGACGGCGAGTTGTCGGAGGCCGACCTCGACGCCGTGGCCGGCGGGCTCGAGATCCTGAGCTTCCAATGGTGACAGGCGGCGACGGGGTCCTGCGCCCGCGACGGTCCTCCGCAAGTGGCGATGCCGGCGGGACGTGACGTGCCGACCTGCGCCGTGAGGTGCGCGGCTCCGCGCGTTGCCGGAGTCGGCCTGGGCGGGCCCGGCCCTACCCGGAGACCACCAGTTCGACGTGGAAGCTCTGCGGCGTTGGCGCGCACGGCATCTGGGCCGAGGTGCAGGGCCCCCCCGGCGCGCTGGCGTCGAGCGAGGTGCGGCCGTCGGCGTAGGCCTGGTAGATGCCCTGCGCCCCGCGGATCATCATGAAGTTCGGCAGCCGCCGCACGATCGAGGTGTCGGCGACCGTCACCGTCCACGCCGCGTCCCCGAGCTCCAGCGTGAAGCGGTCCCCGACGGCGAGCACGACCGTGTCCCCCGCGTCCGCGGCCACCACCGTCCGGGGCGCGGTGAGCACCGTGGGCGGCGCCGCCCCGCCCGAGGCTGGTCGCGCCGGGAGGCCCCCGGCCCCGCAGGCGGCCAGCACCCACACGAGCGGCAGGGCCGCCGCGGCGGCGCCGAGCCGGAGGAACACGCTCCCCACCCCCCGCCCCATGGACGGTGCGCCGGACCCTTTGGTTCCCGCAAAAGGGCCGCGGCCCGCCCGTGGCTCCGCGGGCGCCCCAGGCCCGCCCGGGGGCGGCAGGACACCCGGCGGCCCGCGGGCAACTCCCCGCGGGAAGGGGTGGATGGCTTGGCGCCGTCGGAGGACGAGGCCCGCGGGTATCTCCGGTACCCGAGCATCGCGGGCGAGCGGATCGTCTTCATCGCCGAGGACGACCTGTGGACGGTGGAGGCCTCCGGCGGAACGGCTCGGCGCCTGACCACGGCCCTGTCGGACGTCACCCAGCCCTGGCTGAGCCCGGACGGCGCGCTCGTGGCCTTCGTGGCCCGCGAGGACGGACCGAGCGAGGTCTACGTGATCGACGCCGCGGGCGGTCCGCCCCGCCAGCTCACGTGCCTCGGCGCCAGCACCGTCACCAGCGGCTGGAGCCCCGACGGCCGCGTCGTGTTCTGCAGCGACGCGCGGGCACCGTTCGGCGGCCAGCGCGAGGGCTTCCTCGTGCCAGCGGGCGGCGGCGAGCCGGAGCGGCTCCCGTGGGGCCCGGCGCAGCGGCTGGCACTCGGGCCCGGCGGGCGGATCGTCCTCGGCCGCAACGTGGGTGACCCGGCCCGCTGGAAGCGGTACCGGGGGGGCACAGCCGGGGAGTTCTGGGTGGACGCCGAGGGCCGCGGCTCGTTCGTGCGCTGGGACGGCCCGCGGGGCAACCTGGCCAGCCCGATGTGGGTCGGCCGGCGCGTGTACTTCCTCTCCGACCACGAGGGCGTCGGCAACCTGTATTCGGCGCGGCCCGACGGCGGCGACCTGCGCCGCCACACCGACCACGCCGACCATTACGCGCGCAACGCGCAGAGCGACGGCCGCCGCGTCGTCTACCACGCCGGCGGCGATCTGTACGTGTTCGATCCCGCCACGGGCGCCAGCACCCTGCTCCCCGTGGAGCTGCGCAGCCCCCGCACCCAGCGGGCGCGGCGCTTCGTGGACGCCGCGCGCTACCTGGACGGCCTCGACATCCACCCGGGCGGCCACGCGCTCCTCGCCACGACGCGCGGCCACGCCTTCGCCTTCGGCCACTGGGAGGGACCGGTGCTGACGGCCGGCGAGGCGCAGGGCGTCCGCTACCGGCTGGCCCGCTGGCTGCCCGACGGCCGCCGCATGGTGGCGGTTGCGGACGCGGGGGGCGAGGAGGCGCTCGAAGTCCACGGCCTCGCCGTCCCCTCCGCGGGCGCCGACCCGGAGGTGGCCCTGGCGGGCGCGCCCATCCGGCGCCTGGCCGCGCTCGACATCGGCCGCGCGGTGGAACTCGCGGTGTGCCCGGCGGGCGACCGGCTTGCCGTCGCCAACCACCGCAACGAGGTCCTCGTGGTGGACCTCGTTGCGGAGAGCGCGCAGCTGATCGAGCGCAGCGCCTACGGAGGCTGCAGCGGCCTCGCCTGGGCGCCGGACGGGCGGTGGCTCTGCTACGCGGCGCCCCTCTCGCGCAAGGCCACGGCGCTCCGGCTCTGCTTCCTGCCGGACGGGGCGGCGCCCGCCCCAGACGGCCCGGGCGCGGAGGCGGCCGGCGCCCCGGACGCGGGCGCCCCCCGGCCCGGCGAGCCCGTCACGATCACGGCCCCGGTGCTGCACGACCTCTCGCCTGCCTTCGATCCCGAGGGCCGATACCTGTATTTCCTGTCCTACCGCACGTTCAACCCGGTGTACGACAGCCTGCACTTCGACCTCGGCTTCCCGCGCGGGGCGCGGCCATACCTCATCCCGCTCCGCGCGGGCGAGCCCTCGCCCTTCCAGCCCCGTCCCCGGGCCCTGCAGGGCGACGGTGGCCAGGACCAGGGAAAGGACGAGAACAACAAGAACGGCAAGGAGGGCGAGGGGAGCGCCGCGGAGCCGGGCGACGGCGCGGACCCGGCGGGCTCCGGCGGCGGCGACAAGGAGGGCGGGGCGGACGCCGCCCCGCGCGTGCGGCCCGTGCGGATCGACCTGGACGGCATCCAGGACCGGGTCTGCGCCCTTCCCGTGCCGGAGGGGCGCTACGGGCGCATCGCCGGGGTGCGGGGCAAGGCCCTGTTCACCTCCTGGCCCGTGGAGGGCAGCATCGAGGACCCGGGGGCGGCGCGGGGCCGGCCCCGCGACCGCGGGGTCCTCGAGGCCTTCGACCTGCGGGAGCTCCGGGCGGAGACGATGGCGGACGCGGTGGGGGACTTCTGGCTCTCGCCCGACGCCCGGACCCTCGCCTACCGCTCGGGGGACCGCATCCGGGTCACGGTCGCCGGGAAGCGCCCGGAGCGCGGCCCAGGGGACGAGCCGGGGCGTCGGTCGGGCTGGGTCGACCTGGGACGCGTCCGGGTGGCCGTCCTGCCGGCCCTGGAGTGGGCGCAGATGCTGCGCGAGGCCTGGCGCCTGCAGCGGGACAACTTCTGGACGGCCGACCTGTCCGGCGTGGACTGGGCGCTCGTCTGGGCGCGGTACAGCCGCCTGCTTCCGCGGATCGCCACCCGCGGCGAGCTGTCGGACCTGATGTGGGAGATGCAGGGCGAGCTCGGGACCTCGCACGCCTATGAGATGGGCGGGGACTACCGGTCCGGGCCGGCGTACGGTCAGGGGTTCCTGGGCGCGGACCTCGCCTGGGACGAAGCGTCCGGCGGCTACCGGATCGAGCGCATCCTGCGCGGGGACGGCTGGGTCGACGGGCAGGGCGCGCCGCTGCGCGGGCCCGGCGTGGCCGTGGCCGAGGGCGACGTGCTCCTCGCCCTCGACGGCCGGCGGGTGTCGCGGGACACGGCCGTGGGCTCGATGCTGGTGGGCAAGGGCGGCGTGGAGGTGGCCCTGACCGTCCGGCCTGCGGCCGCAGGCGGCGCGGCGGATGCGGCCGGGCCGGAGGAGCCGCCGCCCGCGGGAGCCCCGGCCGTGCGGACGGTGGTCGTGCGCGCGCTGCGCAGCGAGCGGCCGGCGCGGTACCGCGACTGGGTCGAGGCCAACCGGGCGCTGGTCCACCATCGCAGCGGCGGCCGCATCGGCTACATCCACATCCCCGACATGGGCCCTCGCGGCTACGCCGAGTTCCACCGCGCCTGGCTGACCGAGGCGGAGCGGGACGGCCTCGTCGTGGACGTGCGCCACAACGGCGGCGGCCACGTCTCGCAGCTGATCCTGGAGAAACTGGCCCGCCGCCCCGTCGGCTGGGACGTCCCGCGCTGGATGCAGCCCGAGCCCTACCCCGCCGACGCGGTGGCCGGGCCCGTGGTGGCCCTCTGCGACGAACTCGCCGGCTCCGACGGCGACATCTTCAGCCACGCGTTCAAACTCATGAAGATCGGGCCGCTCGTCGGCCGCCGCACCTGGGGCGGCGTGATCGGCATCTGGGTCCGGCACCCCCTCGTCGACGGCACCTTCACGAGCCAGCCCGAGTTCTCGTTCTGGTTTCCCGACGTGGGTTGGGGCGTCGAGAACTACGGGACGGACCCCGACATTCCGGTCGACAACCGGCCCGAGGACCACCGCGACGGGCAGGACCGCCAATTGGCCCGGGCGCTGGACGAGGCCCTGGCCTGGCTGGCCGAGCGGCCCGTCGCCCGCCCCGACTTCGGCGCGCGCCCCAGCCGGGCGCTGCCGGCGCTGCCGCCGCGGCTGGGCTGAGAGGCTTCGCCGCTGGGGCCCGCGCCCGCAGGCCGGGGCCCGGGCGGGAAGGGGAGGAGCCGGCCATGGCCGCCGTCCGACTCGCGTTCTGGTTCGACGCCGAGGATTACGTCTCGCCCTACGAGCCGGTGTGCCTGCGCCGCCTCGCCGCACTCTTCGCTCGGCGCGGGCTGCCGGCGACCTGGAAGCTGGTCGGGGAAGAGGCCCGCATGCTGCGCCGCGCGGCCGCCGGGGCGGGGGAGGGCGGTCGCGACGCGGGGGCCGCCCGGGAGGCCCTGGCCGCGATCGCCGCGCAGGGCCTCGGCTTCCACACCGACTGGCACAGCCGGCACCCGACGGTGGCCGAATACTGCACGGGGGCAGGCTGGGAGGAAGGCCAGCGCCGCTTCGAGGCGGCGGAGGGGCCCGGCCTGGCTGCGCTGCGGGAGGCGTTCCCCGGGACGGCCGTCGCGTGCTACGGCCAGCCCGGCGGCTCCTGGGCGCCCCAGGCCTATCCGCTCCTCCGCCGCTGGGGCATCCCCCTGTACATGGACGAGGCGGGGCACCTGGGCTGCGGCGAGCAGCCCTTCTTCTTCTGCGGGATCCTCAACGTCCTCCGGCTCCGGCGCTTCTGCGTGCGGCGCCGCGGGCACCGGCCCCCGGCGGAGGGGGCCGCCGAGGCGCTCGCGGACCTGGACCGGATCGCCGGCGAGCTGCGCGCCCGCGGCGGCGGCCTGGCCCAGTGCTGGTGGCACCCCAACGAGTTCTACACGGACCAGTGGTGGGACGGCCTCAACTTCGGCGCGGGCCGGAACCGCGCGGGGCCCGACGCGGAGGGCGGTCCCCGACCCTACCGGCTGCCGGCCCCCGTCGCCCAAGCGGAGCGCGAACAGCGTTTTGCCTCCATGGCCGAGTTCCTGGACGGCGTGGCCCGGAACGACGGCATCCGCGTGTGCGGGGCGGCCGAGATCGTGGCGCTGTATCCGGACCGGGCGCGCGGCCGGCCCTTCGCCGCGTCCGAACTGACCCACCTCGCGCACGGCCTCGGCGACCTGCTCTCGTTCCAGCGGGTCGGGGAGGCCACGCTCAGCGCCGCGGAGGCAGCCTACCTGCTCGCCTCCGCGCTCGCGGGCCCGCCGGGGGCGGAGGTCGTCCTGGACGCGAGCCCCGACGGGCCCGCCTGCCGCACGGCGCCCACGGTGCCCGCGTCGGCCGCCCTGGCGGACGTCCGGGAGGCCGCGGCCCGCTTCGTCGGACATGTGCGGAGCACCGGCCGGCTCCCCGACGCCCTCCCGCTGGCGGGCGGCATGGCGGATCCCGCCTGCCTGGCCCTGGCCTTCGCCGCAGCCCACCGCGGCGCGGGCCGGACCACGGCCGGGTTCGGCGGCGGGCCGGCCGCGGGCCCGCGCGTGCCCCTCGCCGCCGGGAGGCTCGCCGCCGAGGACTTCGTCTCGGGAGACCCCGGCGTGTGGTCGTGGTCGATCTTTCCGGAGGGCTTCCGGGCGGACGACCTCATCGAGCAGGCCCGCCTGCAGGCATGGACGCTGAAGCCGGCCCTGCCGGCCGGCTAGGGCCGGGGTGCCGCACCCCGGGGGGCGGGGGAGCGCCCTGGCTCAGGCCGAGCCCGGCGCGTGCGGCCCGGCCCCTCCCGACGGCGGATGCGCCAGGTCGCCGGGCATGGGCGTCACGAACTCCTCGGGCACCAGGCGGATGAACTTGATGCGGTCCCGCCAGCCATACTCCACGTAGGCCGTGGGATCGAGGAAGTCGGTGAGCAGGGGCGGCGCGGCGCCGAGCAGGACGCGCTGGGGCAGGATCCCCGGCAGATCGTCGGGATCGTCGGTGTCCACCAGGACGCAGGGCAGGCGTTCCGCTCCCCGCAGGGCCAGGCCCAGGGCCCGGTGGGTACCGTTCTTCAAGACCAGGCGGTCCCCCAACCGGACCACCTGCACGAACACGGCGGTCTTGGTCACGGCGAAGGTCAGCTGCAGGTGCGGCGAGGTCTCCAGCCGGGCGGACGAGACGTGGACGTTCATGTCGCGGGTGTAGAAGGTGGCGCCGGGGACATCGCCCGGGCCCTCGCCCACGCCGCCCCAGAGTTCCAGGGTCTCCGGCAGGGCGGGCAGGCACAGGTCCAGCGCGCCGGACTCCCCGGGCGCCGCCGCGGCCCGCTCCCGCGCGTAGGAGACGTGGACGAAGGGCTGGGGCGAGACGACCGCGCCGAAGGGCACGGTGGCGAAGCGCCAACGCCGCGCCCCGAACTGCCGCTGGAAGAGGGGCCGCGCGGCCACGCGCTCCAGGTGGGGACCCCAGGCCGGATCCGGCGCCGCCGCCTCGATGCGCGGCGGCTGGCCCCGCCGCCCGCGCCACGCCGCCGCGGCCTCGGCGCGGGCCGCGAGGTCGGCGG
>JAJYVV010000091.1 GCA_021791815.1 Bacillota bacterium
CCGCGATCGCCAGGGCGGCGGCCGAGGCGGCGAGGGCGGCCCGGAGGGGGCGGGTCCACGCCCGAAGCGGCGGGCGCCCCGCCCCGCGGGGCGGCGGGGTCCTGCCCGGCGGCATGAGATCCCCTCAAGCCGGGGCAGGCCACGCCCGCGTGCCCCGGCTTGAGGGACACGGTAGCCGCCGGACGCTAACCGCGGCATAACCGCGCGGCGGCCGTGCGCGCGGCCGGTTGCAGCCGCCGCCGCGGTCAGGGACGCGGCGCGGTGGGGCCGGAGAGCAGGTCCGCGTACGCGCCGGGGATCAGATCCTCCGTCCGGACGCCCAGACGCCGGCGCCATTCCTCGGCCAGCGCGGCCGCGTGCTCGGTGGAGGTGGCGGCATCCACCGCCACCTCCACCTCGATGAACCGACCCAAGCCCTCGACCTCATCGAAGTGCACGGACGCCGGGCCGAGGAGGAGGCGGGTGCGGCGCTTGCGCACCACCCGCTCGGCCCCGCACGCGGCGGCGAGCACGGCGCCGAGGGCCTCGGGGTCCGGCACGGCCACGACATGGTAGTCGGACGTCTTGGGCCCGGGCCGGTCGGGCCGGTCATAGAGGATGAGGGCCGCCGCTAGCCTCGTGCCGCCGGCGTCGCGCACGGTGCGCAGCTTGAGGCGCCCGCGGGCGACGGCATAGAACACGTCCTCCTGCTCCACCACCTGGTGCACCGGCGCGATCTCGGATGCGAGCCGCAGTTGGCCCTCCCAGTCCCGGGGGCGTGCCTTGAACTCGACGTTGCGCGGCATGGGCATCCCTCCGTCTTGCGGGCGTGGCGCCGCACGGGCGCCCCTCCGCGCCCGGCGGCGCGGGGGAGGGGAGCCAGCCGCCCGGCGGGTCGGGGTGGGCCGCGGGGCGGGAACCCGCCGCGGCAGCCGAACGCGCAGGGGGCGCCGCCGCGCCTCAGCCCCGCAGCACGCCCGGGTTGCGAACCACGGCCGGGTCGACGGGATCGCCGCGCAGGTGGTCCACCACGGCCCGCGCCACCTGCAGGCACGCATCCCGAAAGGCGCCGCCGGTCAGGGCGCCGACGTGGGGGGTCAGGAGCACGTTGGGCAGGCCGATCAACGGATGGCCCGCGGGCGGGGGCTCCTCCGAGAGCACGTCCAGCGCCGCCCCGCGCAGGCGGCCCGCCCGCAGGGCCTCCGCGAGGGCCGCCTCGTCCACCAGGCCCCCCCGGGCCACGTTGAGCACCACCGCGCCCGGCTTGAGGGCGGCGATGCGGGCCGCGCTGAGAAACCCCCGGGTCTCGGCGTCGAGGCTCAGGTGCAGGCTGACCACGTCGCTCGTCCGCAGCAGCAGGTCCAGGTCGGCGTGCGGGAAGCGCGCGTCCCGGGCCGAGCGCGACCAGGCCACGACCTCCATGCCCAGGGCCTGCGCCAGCTCCGCGAAGCGGCGGCCGATGCGGCCCAGGCCGACGACCCCCATGCGCTGGCCCGCCAGGTCCGCGAGCCCCGGGGCACCGCGGGCGGCGGCCCACCCCCCGGCGCGTACGGCCGCGTCCAGCGGGGCGATGCGGCGGACCAGGCCCAGCAGCAACGCCAGCGCGTGCTCGGCCGTGGCGGCGGTGAAGGCGTCCGGGGCGTAGAAGACGGGGATGCCCAGCGCCGTCGCGGCGGCCACGTCGATGTTGTCCGTTCCCGCCCCCACGCGCGCGACGCAGCGGAGCGAAGGGCCCGCCGCGCGGAGCACGGCGGAGGTCAGCCGGCCCTGCCCGCGCGTGATGATGGCCGCCGTGCCGGCGACCGGAGCCTCCAGGCCCTCGCGCACCTCGCTCGCGTGCGCGCGGAGGACGGCGTCGGCCTCGGGGGCCAGGGGCTCCAGCACCGCGACGGCGGTCATGCGCGGGCGCCTCACTTCCGGTAGAGCGTGGCGTCGGGACCGCGCACCCCGCGGCCGTCGTCCCGGCCCGAGCGGAAGACCGGTTCGGGGTCGAACAGCGGGTCGGCGGTGACGGCGTCGCCCACCGGGGTCCCGGGCCGCTGCGAGATCTCCACGAGGTTGCCGGCCGGATCGCGGACGAACATCTGCATCGTGCCGTCCTTGAGGCGCCGCACGCGGCCCCACGGGGCCGTGTCGATGATGCCCATTTCCTTGAAGGTTCCGAAGGCGGCGGTGAAGTCGGCGACCTCGACGGCGATGTGCCCGCGGAAGGAGGCGGTGTCCTTCCACTCCGTGATGTGGATCTGGCGGCCATCGGGAAGTTTGTAGAACATGACGGGGTAGTCGAAGTCGTAGGCGGGGACCTCTTCGAGATGCAGGACGCCGCTGTAGAAGGCGCGCGCCCTGTCCAGGTCGTCCACGATCAGGGTGGCGTGGTTCAGGCCCCGGACCTCGATCATGGGGTGATCCCTCCCGTGCGGCCGTCGATGCGGTGCCGGTCCACGAAGTCGGAGCGGATGGCGAGGCCGAGGCCCGGGCCCTCGGGGATCGCGATCTCCCCGCCGGCCGGCCGCGGCGGGTCCTCCGTGAGCTCGTGCAGGGCGGGGTTGCCGCCCATCGGATACTCGAGGATCGGGACGTTGGGGCACGCCGCGGCCAGCTGCAGGCCCGCGGCGAAGAGCACCGCCGAGCCCCAGAGGTGCGGGGCCACCGTGCGCAGGTGCGCGGAGGCGAGCGTGGCGATGCGGCCGGCCTCGGTGAGGCCCCCGCAGATGGCTGGGTCGGGCTGGAGGATGTCGGCGCCGCCGACCTGGATCAGGTCCCGGAAGGCATACCGCGTGACCTCGCTCTCGCCGGCGGCGATGGGGACGGCGGCGGCCTGGCGCACCTCCGCCATCGCGCGGAGGTCGTCGACGGCCGTGGGCTCCTCCAGCCAGCCGAGGCGCAGGTCGGCCACGCGGCGGCAGAAGTCCTTGGCCTGAGGCACGGTCATCGTGCCATGGGCGTCCGCGAACAGGTCCGCCGCGTCGCCGAGGACCGCCCGTGCCGCGGCGACCCGCGCCGCCGCGCGCCGGACGTCCCCGTCCATCACGCCCACCCGCATCTTGAACGCGCCGAAGCCCCCCTGCGCCCGGTAGGCGCCGAGCTCCTCGCCGATGCGCTCGGGTCCCGCCCAGCCCCCCGAGGCATAGACGCGCACGCGGTCGCGGCAGCGGCCGCCCATCAGCCGGAAGACGGGCAGCCCGTAGTACTGGCCGACGGCGTCCCAGAGGGCGATGTCGACGCCGCCGAGCGCGGCGGCGCGGGCCCCCCGGCGGTCGACGACGGGCATGGACCATCCGGCGCCAAGCGCGTGCCCTGCGCGCGGCCCCGAATACATCGCCTCCCAGAGGGCGGCGATGTCGCGGGCGTCGCGGCCGACCAGGCCCGGGGCAAGGTCGCCGTTCACCGCGGCGCAGACGGCGGCGGTCTCTCCGACGGAGCCCACGGCCGCCTTGGCCTCGCCGCAGCCCGTGATCCCCGCCTCGGTGTGCACCGCCACCAGCACCACGTCGAAGCGGTCCTGCCGCCCGAAGTCGCTCGTGTGGCGGCGGGCCTCGGGCAGGGGGCAGCGCAGGGGGACCGCCCGCACCGAACGGATGAGGAGGGGACCCAGTCCGGCGCCCCCGCTCATCCCCGCAGCAGGTCCTTGAGGAAGCGTGCCGTCGCGCCGACCGCCGCGCCATACTCCTCGTCCGTGAGCACGTCGCTGCCGTGGTCGCGGATGAACTGCACGTCGGAGGCGGGTGCCTCGGCCGCGGTGGCGGCCGGCGCCGACCCGAAGCGGGGGCCCAGCGGCGAGCGGTCGACCGGGAGAACGAACTCCGCGGTGAGGCACCCCTGGTAGCCGATCTGCCGCAGGGCGGCGACCGTCTCCCGCCAGGGGAAGTGGCCCCGCCCCGGGGTGCTCCGGTTCGTGTCGGCGATGTGCAGGTCGAACAGGCGGTCGCCGGCCGAGCGGATCGCCGCCACGGGGTCGGCGTCCTCGATGTTGAGGTGGAAGCTGTCGAGCGCCACGCCGACGCCGGGGCCGACGTCGGCCGCCAGCCGCAGCGCCTGGTCGGCGCGATTCAGGAAGTAGGTCTCGAAGCGGTTGATGGGCTCCAGCGCCACGCGCACGTTCCACGCCGCGCACCGCTCGGCGAGCTGCCGCAGGCCGCCCACCGCCCACCCCCACTCGGTCTCGGGGTCGGTCTCGGGCTGCGTCTTCCCCACCGTGGCCGGCACGACGGCCAGCACGGAACCCCCGAGGTCCCGCACCATCCGGGCGCAGGCCAGCATGTACTCGAGGGTGGCGGCGCGCACCTCCGGCGAGACGGCGACGAGGTCGCGGCCCGGCGTCATGATGGTCACGGAGCCCCAGCAGCGGATGCCGTACCGGTCCAGCAGCCGCGCGGTGGCCTCGGGCTCGTACCGTTCCGGCTCCCCGCTGATCTCGATGGCGTCGTACCCGTGCGTGCGCAGCCGGGCCAGCGTGGTCTCCAACGGCTCGGGACGCATCCAGTTGTGCATCGCCAGTCGCATCTGCGGCAGGCCTCCCCCGGTGCAGGCAGCGATTCCGACGCGGGCGCCGGACTCCTGCAGGCGCGCGGGGCGGGCGGCGGCAGGGGGGAGCCGCCGGGAGCGGAAGCGTGCGGACCGGAAACGTGCCGTACGGAGGAGTCGTGGGAATGCGCCTCGGCGGTCCGGTGTTCTCCAACGTCCGCGACCCGCGCGAACTCGTCCGCCTCCACCAGCGCCTCGGCTTCTCGGCCGCATACTGCCCGTTCATCGCCGACCGTGCGGAGCGCGAGGAGTTCACCGCCGCCTTCCGCGAGGCCGACATCGTGCTCGCCGAACTGGGAGCCTTCTGCATCAACATCTCCGACCCGGAACCAGAGGCACGGGAGCGGAACATCCTCCGGATCATCGACCGCCTGCATCAGGCCGAGGAGATGGGCGCCCTGTGCTGCGTCATGCACGGCGGCAGCTACAACAACAGCGGATGCGTCAAGGCGCACAAGGACAACTTCTCAGACCGCAACGTCGAGCACAACGTCCGCACGATCCAGCGCATCGTCGACACCGTGCAGCCCAAGCGCACGAAACTGGTGCTGGAGACCGAGTCCTACTGCCTGCCGGACAGCCCGGAGCTCTATCTGCGGATGATCCGCTGGATCGACCGCCCGGCCTTCGCGGCCCACCTCGACCCGGTGAACATCACCCTGTCCCCGCGCCGGTTCTATGACAGCGGCGACTTCATCCGCGACTGCTTCGCCAAGCTGGGCCGGTATATCGTGAGCTGCCACGCGAAGGACACCAACCTGGTGGACCACGCGACCTCGCAGCTGACCGAGACGTATCTGGGCAACGGAGGCCTGGACTACGACGCCTACCTGACCGAGCTCGGCCGGCTGCCGCAGGAGCCCCCGTTGATGATCGAGCACCTGAGTCGGGAGCAGCTGCCGTCCGCGCTGGAGTATGTGTTCGGCAAGGCGGACGCGCTCGGGCTGCGCTTCCGCCACGCCGACAGGCGGGAGGGGTGAGGCGGCCGCGCGCCACCACCCACGCCGCCGCCCCTGGATGGCCGGGACACCGCCCGCGCGCGGGCGCAGGGACCGACCTCCGGGGGGCTTCCGGCCTCACCCGCCCGCCTTCGCGCCGGCCGGCCGGGGCAGCAGCGATTGACAGGCGGTCTGCGCCGCCTGGAACGGCGCGGAGTTGGGGTCGGTGCCGGGTGGGACCTGGATGTTGAGGCCATGCGCCGTCACCGTGGGATCCGGAAAGTTGGTGACGCCGTGCGACCGCATGCACGCGGAGAACGCATCGGCCGCCGCCACCATCTGGGGGCTGGGCGGGCCGCCGCCCTGGCCCTCGGTTGGCTGGCAGGCCTGCTGGGCGGTCTCGAATTGCGCCGGCGTCTCCCTGAGCGTCACCCCGTCGACCGTGACCTTGCCGGGCCGGACCTGCAACGCCTGCGGCCCGCCGCCCGAGGGATCCGGGAAGTCGGGGACGCCGTGCGCCCGCATGCAGCGGGCGAAGGCGAGAGGCCCGGTGGAGGCCCCCTGCGCCGTCGGCGCTGCGGGCGCGCGGGCCGCGCAGCCCGCCGTCACGGCGGCCAACAGGGCGGCCGCCAGCCCGCCCCACCGTCCCCGGGCGGGCCGCGCGCAGCGCGGCCCCGGGACCTTCCGGCCAGCCGCCACGCTCCCTCATCCCCTCACGACCGCACTGCGGCGGTCCGGGCGCCCGCCTGCGGCCACGGTACCCGCGGACCCCTAACCGGGCCGTAACGCCGCGAGCCCCGCCGGGCCGCGCCGTTACGCCCGCGTTACGGGCCCGCATCGGCCCCGGGCGGGCCGGCGCACGGGATGGAACGACCCGGGCCGCGTGGCGTTCCCCGCGATCGTTACGCCGTCGTTAGCAGCGGCCAGGTAGAGTGTCCGCGGGCCCCTGCGCCCGCCCGGCGGGCGCGGCCCGGGCGGGAGGTCGGGCGGTCCGTGCGCATCCTCGTGGTGGAAGACGAAGAGCTGCTGGCCGCCGCCATCGCGCGGGGCCTGCGCCGCGAGGGCCTCGTCGTGGACGTGGCGCTCGACGGAGACGTGGCGACCGAGCAGCTCGCCGCCCATGCCTACGACGTGATCGTGCTGGACCGCGACCTGCCGGGGCGCTCCGGCGACGACATCTGCCGCGAGGTGTCGGCCTCGAGGTCGGGCTCCGAGGCCCGGGTCCTCATGCTCACGGCGGCCACGGGCGTCGACGACCGGGTCGGCGGGTTGGCGCTCGGGGCCGACGACTACCTGGGCAAGCCGTTCGCCTTCCGCGAACTCGTCGCGCGGGTCCAGGCCCTGGCCCGCCGAACCGGCACCCGCGCGCCGATGCGGCTCGAGCGGGGGGACCTCGCCGTCGACGTCGCGGCGCGGCGGGCCTGGCGGGCCGGGCGCCCCCTCGACCTTTCGCGCACCGAGTTCCGGGTGCTGGAGGCCCTGCTCCGCGCCGACGGCGCCGTGGTCAGCGCCGAGGAACTGCTGGAGCGCGTCTGGGACGAGCGGGTCGACCCGTTCACGAACGCCGTGCGGGTCTGCGTGATGCGGCTCCGGCGCAAACTGGGGGAGCCGGCCGCGATCGTCACCGTGGCCGGCTCCGGCTACCGGCTGGAGTAGGGGTGAAGGCGACGGGCTCGGACGGCGCGCCTCCGGGTCCCGGCCCGGATGGCCGCGGCCTGTGGGCGCGTTTCCGCCTCCGGCGCCGGGCCGCGCGGGCCGCCGCGGAGCCGGCCCGAGGCGGCCGTGGCCCGCGCTTGACCGTGCGGCTCCGCCTGGCCCTGGCCACCGCGGCCACCGCGGTGCTGGCGGGCCTCCTCGCGCTCGGCGTCACTTACGCCCTGCTCAGCGTGCGGATCCGGACCGTGGCCGGTCGCGCGACGGCCTCCCCCGGGGCCGGGCTCTCCCTCGCCATCCGCCTCGACGGGGCGTCCCACGCGCTGCCGATCCACGCGGCCGACCTGCCGGACGCCTGTCGCCAGATACTGCCGCCATACGCCTCGCCCACCCAGCCCGGCTCGCCCGGAGGCGCGGCGTCGCGGGCGGGCGCCGTGACCCAGACCGCGGTGAACGCGTGCCTCGCCGCGCTGCCGGCGACCCCCGGGTCCTCCGCCTTCCCCTACGAGGCGATCGCCCTGGCGCAGCGGAGCGTGGACCTCGGCCAGTTCCTCGCGCTTGGCGGCATCGCGCTCGGGGCCCTGGCGATGCTGTCGCTCGGCGCGGGGTGGTGGATGGCCGGGCGCATCCTCAAGCCCCTGCAGGTGATCACCCGGCGGGCCCAGGAGCTGTCCGCGCAGGTCCCACTCGGCCGCATCGCGCTCGAGGGCCCTCCGGACGAACTCCGGGACCTCGCCGCCACCATCGACGGCCTGCTCGGCCGGCTGGACTCGGCCCTGGCGGCGGAGCGCCGCTTCGTCGCCAACGCCTCCCATGAACTGCGCACGCCGCTCGCGATCCAGAGCACCGTGCTCGACGTGGCCCTGGGCGATCCGGCCGCCGACGCGGCCACCCTGCGCGAGGCGGCCCAGCAGGTGCGGGAGGTGGGCGCCCGGAGCCAGCGGGTGATCGACGGGCTCCTCGCGCTGGCGCGGAGCCAGGACGGGCCGGGACGGGGGGAGCCGCTGGACCTGGCCCGCGCCGCACGCGATGCCGTGGACGGTTGCGCCATCGAGGCCGCCCGGCGCGGCGTGCGTATCGACGCCGACCTCCGTCCGGCGCCCGTGCGCGGCGACCCGGCCCTCCTCGAACGGATGGCCGCCAACCTCGTGGAGAACGCCGTCCGCTACAACCTCCCCCCCGGCGAGGGCTGGGCGGCGGTGCGCACGGGGACGGAGGGCGGGCGGGCGGTCCTGCGGGTGACCAACAGCGGGCCCGTGCTGGCCCCGGGCGACGTCGCCGGCCTCTTCGAGCCGTTCCGCCGGGGGGGCGCGGACCGGACGGACGGGCACCGGGGCGCCGGCCTGGGACTGTCGATCGTGCGGGCCGTCGTCCAGGCGCACGGCGGCACCGTGACGGCGGTGGCGCGGCCCGACGGGGGCCTGGAGGCGCACGTCACCCTCCCGCTCCACGAACCGGGCGCGGGATGAGGGCCGTGCACCGCTAGCGCACGGCGCCCCGCCGCACGAGCAGCCCGGCGATCTCCCGGCAGAAGCCCGGCAGGTCGTCGGGCGAGCGGGAGGTCACGACGGTCCCGTCGACCACGACCTCGGCGTCCTCCCACAGGGCCCCCGCGTTCTGCAGGTCATCGCGGATCGCGGCGTGGGACGTGGCCCGGCGGCCGCGCAGGACGTCGGCCGAGCACAGCATCCAGGGGCCGTGGCAGATCGCGGCGACCACCGCGCCGCGGGAGGCCATGGCCCGGACCAAGGCCACCAGACCGCGGTCGCGTCGGAGGTAGTCGGGGCAGTAGCCGCCCGGTACGACCACCGCGTCGAAATCCTCCGCGCGCGCGTCCGCCGAGGCCACCTGCGCCCGGACCGGGTAGCCGAGCTTGGAGAGGTACTCCGACGCCTGGGGCGCCACGACCACCGTGTCGGCGCCCTCCTCGCGAAGGCGGAGCAGCGGATACCAGAGCTCCAGCTCCTGGTACATGCGCTCGGCGAGCACGGCGACCCGGCAGCCCCCGAGGGGGCGATCTCCCGCTGCCATCGCACGGCGGCCCCCTTTTTTCGTGCGGCCCCGCCGGGGCGCGGCCCCCGGCGGCACCCCGGATTCTGCCCCGCCGCCCGCGGGGCCTTCCAGCGCAGGACCGGGAGACGAGGAATCCCCACCGCCCGGTTCGAAGTGGATGGGGGCATGCCCGGGGCGGGCGGCACTCCTCCGCCCGCCCGCCGTCCTGGGAGGGAAGACTTGAGCGGATCCGAGGCGAACTCCGCCACCATCCTCGCGACTGCCGACGAGGCCCGGCCGCCCGACGCCGCACAGCCCGCGGGTGCCCCCGCCACCCTCTGCGCCGCCGCGAACCTGACCGAGGCCGGCCTGTACGGCCGGCGCTGGCTCGTGGCGGAGGACGGCCGCCTTCGCGTGTATGGGGCCGGCGGCCGCTGGCCCGAGAACCTTCCCCGCGGCCCCGCCGCCGGCGCGGGGCCCCCATGGGACGGATCCCATCTCCTGTTGGCGGTCCCGCCCGCCGCGGCGGAGCGGACGGGGCCGGTGTTCGACTTGGCGCTCTCCGAGGTCCGCGGCGCGCGGGTCGAGCCCCTGGTCGGCGCCGCCACCCTGCTCTTGGAGACGCCGGCCGGCCCGGTTCCGTGCATCCGGTTCACGCCCGAGCTCAGTGCAGACTTCGGGCTCGCGGCCCGGATGATCGGGGCGCTCGCCCGGGGGGAGCCTCCGCGCATCGACCCGCGGGACCTGCCGCAGCACTGCCCGCGGTGCGGCCGCCGCCTCCAGCCGGGCACGCGGATCTGCCCGCCGTGCATCGACCGCGGCGCAGTTCTGCGGCGCCTCCTGGGCTACGCCGGGCCGTACCGCTGGAAACTCGCCGCGGTGACGGCGCTGATGCTGACGGGGGTCGCGCTTTCCCTCGTGCCGGCGCAGATCAACCGCGCCCTCGTCGACGACGTGCTGGAGCCGCGGCGCAACCTGCACCTCCTCGGCCTTCTCGTGCTGGCCATGCTGGGCACCCAGATCGCGGGCCGCGGCCTGAGCGTGGTCCAGGGCTACATCGGCAACAGCTTCGGGAGCCGCATCGTGGGCGACATCCGCGCCTCCCTCTGGGGTAGCCTGCAGCGCCTCTCGCTCGGCTACTTCGATAAGGCGCAGATCGGCAACCTCATGTCGCGCGTCAGCCAGGACACCAGCCGGATGCAGACGTTCCTGACCGGGAGCGCCCAGCAGTTCCTCGTCCAGGCCATGCAGCTCCTCGGGGTGCTGGCGGTGATGCTGGCGATGAACTGGCGCCTCACCCTGGTGGTCCTGATCCCGGCGCCTTTCACCGTGGTGGTCTCGCGCGCGATCTGGCCGCGGATCCGGCGGCTCGACCGGCGCCTCTGGCACACCGTCTCCCGGCTCAACACCGTCGTGAACGACGCCCTGGGCGGCATCCGCGTCGTCAAGGCCTTCGGCCAGGAGGGCCGCGAAGTGGCGCGCTTCGGCGGCGTCAACGGTGAGCTGGTCGCCCGCAACATCACGGTGGCCAACATGATGAGCCTCTTCGGACCGTCCTTCACCTTCGTGGCCGGGTTCGGCACGCTGCTCGTCTGGTACTTCGGCGGCATCCTCGTGGTGCACCGGCACATGGACCTGGGCACGCTGCTCGCGTTCGCCACCTATCTCGGCATGGTCCTTCAGCCCCTGACATTCGGCAGCCGCCTCATCACCGACCTAACCACGTCGATCACATCGGCCGAGCGGGTGTTCGAGGTGATGGACACGGAGCCCGACGTCGGCGAGGCGGCGGCGCCGGTGGCCATGCCCCGGATCGAGGGCCGCGTCTCGTTCGCCGGCGTGGAGTTCGGATACGTCAGCCACCTGCCGGTGCTCCGCGACATCGATCTCGACGTGGCGGCCGGGGAGATGATCGGGCTGGTCGGCCATTCCGGCGCCGGCAAGTCGACGATGATCAACCTCATCTGCCGGCTCTATGACGCCGGCGTCGGCACCATCACGATCGACGGCGTCGACATCCGCCGCATCCGCCAGGACGATCTGCGGCGGCAGATCGGCGTGGTCCTGCAGGAGACCTTCCTGTTCGACGGGAGCATCGCCGAGAACATCGCGTACGCGAGGCCGGACGCGGATCCATTCGAGATCATGGAAGCCGCGCGGATCGCCAACGCCCACGACTTCATCCTCGGCAAGCCCGAGGGGTACGACACGCGCGTCGGCGAGCGCGGGATGCGCCTGTCCGGTGGAGAGCGCCAGCGCATCGCGATCGCGCGGGCCATCCTCCACGATCCGCGGATCCTGATCCTCGACGAGGCGACCGCCTCCGTGGACAGCGAAACCGAGCGGCAGATCCAGGAGGCGGTCGGGCGCCTCGTGCGCGGCCGGACCACGTTCGCCATCGCCCACCGCCTGTCGACCCTGCGCAGCGCCCACCGGCTCGCGGTCTTCGACCACGGGCGCATCGTGGAGATCGGCACCCACGACGCCCTGATGGACCGCCGCGGGGTTTACTACCGCCTGGTCAAGGCCCAACAGGACGCCCATGCGGCGCGGGAGGTGGTGGTGGGGTGACGGTCGCCATGGACGGGCCGCCCGGGGTGGGCGCGACCGCGCAGCCCGCTCCGGCGGCCGTCGGGCTCCGGCGGTTGGAGCCCGGCTCCCTGCAGCTCCGGCGGGGGCCGCGCGGCGAGGTGCGGCTGCTGCTCCCGGACCGTTGCCACCTCGCCGTGACGCTGACCCGGGCGTTTCCCCTATCGCGACCCGGGGGCTGGATCGCCATCCGCGAGAGGGACGGCGCGGAGGTCGGGCTTCTCCCCGACGGTGCGTGCCTGGACCCCGAGAGCCGGACGTGCGCGGAGGAGGAACTGCGACTGCGGTACTTCACCCCGACGGTCACGGCGATCCTGGACATCCGCGACGAGGTGCCCGGCGGGCGCGGGGGAGGGGCCATCTGGGAGTTGGAGACCGACCGCGGGCCGGCGACCCTGCACATGCCGAACACGAACGAGCACGTCCAGACCCTGCCGGACGGCCGGATCCTCCTGACCGACCGCGCCGGGAACCGGTACGAGATCGCCGGGCTCGGAGACCTGGACCCGGCGAGCCGGCGTCGGCTCGCGCAGTTCGTCTGGCTGTAGGGGCGGCCGACGGGGTCCGGGCCCTCGCGCTGCGCGCCCGTCCGCCGGGTGCCCGGCAGCGGCTACTTGTGGCCGCCGTGCCCTCCTCCGCCGCCCGTGCCGCTCTTGCCATACGCGATGGAGACGGCGCTCGCGTACCACTCGGTTTGGGCGAGCACCTGGACCGTGCGTTGCTCGGCCCGACTGCATTCCGGTCCGGCGACACCCACGATCGCGCTCGTGACCGGCTCTGGGGCGGTCGCACCCGCCGGAGTGGCCGCGACGCCCGACCACGTCTGGTCGGTCAGGCTGGAGCCGTCGCTCAGATTCTCGGCGGTCTGGGCCAGGCTGTCGAAGCGGTAGAGCCCGACGCCGCCGCCCTGGGCCGTGAAACCGTAACCGGCTTCGGTGAACGTGGCCGTGCCGATCGCTACGGCGGTCTGGGCATTCCACACATCGAGGGTCAGGGAGTCGTTCCCGACCAGGAGCGAGAGGATGACGTCCGGATCGGCCCCCTGCGCAAAGGCGATCGTGGAATACGACCACGGGGTGAGCGTACCGTTGGCATAGCCGTACCACGTCGGCCCCGCGGAGCTGCCGGTGCCGCCCGTCCAGATGCCGACGTCGACGGAACCCGCCGCGGTGTAGGCCCCCAATGAGGCGTAGAAGGCATCGTTGCTCGGGTCGGCGTTCAGGGTCGAACCGAGTTGCACGGTGCCCGACTCGACCGTGTACCCGGGGCTCGCGTCGGTGAACACGTCGTACGAGGCGCCGCCGCCGGAGGCGCAATCGCCGATCGGGGGCAACGCCGCCGGGCGCGGCCGGCCCACGGCCGCAGGCGGCGCACCGCTTGCCTGTCGCCGCATGAGGCCCAGGAGGGAGTCCGCGGCGATCGCGGCCCGGTCGGGCGGCACCGCACCCGTACCCAGCAGCTGGGCCAGCACGGCCGCCTGGGTCCCCAGCCCGTGCACCGTCGCCCCGCTGACCCCGAGGGCAACCAGCGTCGCCGCGGCCTGGGCCAACCCCGACGATGTGGACTGCCCCGGGGCGGCGAGAACCGTGCCTCCGGCGAGCACCAGGGCAATCGCGCTGCAAGCGGCCGCCAGTGGCCGCCGCAGTCCGTCCCTGCTCTTCAACGGGGATCGCCTCCATTTGGGGGCAGCGCCGGAGAACATCGCTGGAGGAATGGTGGATCTTGGCTGACGGTAGCGCCTGGGGGTCCTCGTGTCAACGGCCGGTCACCCCGTTGGCGGGGTCAAGGCAAAGTCGTGCGGAGGGGACGGGAGGCGGGCGGGGCATGCGAAGCCAAGGTCGGCAGGGTATGGCGTCAGAGATTGGGAGGGCAGGGGCAAGTGACCCGGTCTGAGCCCGGGGACGGGTGAGCCGGGGGGAGAAGGCGGGCCGTCGACGCGCTATGGCGAGCGGCCCGGCGACCTTCGCAGGCTCCCGCGCTCGAACCACCGCATTCGCCCCTGCCCGAGGTTTTCGTGCTCCGTGGCGCCCGGTACGGGCATGGGGGGCTGCCAGCAACTCGCTGTCCACGGCGGAGCGCAGGCCCTTGTGGTCGTCGCTGATGACCAAGGACACTCCGTGCAGGCCGCGGTCCCGCAGCGAGCGCAGGAACGCCCGCCAGTGGGTGCCGTTTGCGGTGCGCCCCAAGTCCACCCCCAGGACGGTGCGCTGGCCCTGGTCCGTGACGCCTACCGCGGCTGATTTCGCCGAGCTCAGACGTACGCCGTAGCAAGGGCGCCACCACCGGCCTGAGCGGACGACACGAGGTCACCTATACGACTGAGCGCACTCTGGGCACCGTGCGGGCACGGGATTCGGGATCGCCGCCACTCCGCAATGCGGGCACTTGGCGAGCATCGGCGACCCGCAGAGCCGGCAGACCTGATCCTCCCAGTGCGGGCTTGGCTCTGCCGCACACGCGGGATTACTGCAGAGTACTGCCTGAAGTCCGGCCAAGTGGCGGCCGTCATTGGAGCGGAGTATCCGCGTGCGGCCCGGTTCACAGCGCAACTCGGTCAAAGTCGCGTTATCGAAGTCGCCGGACGCGGTAGCCCGATCGACGCCCAGCAGCGACGGGAGAAGGGACGCGGCTCCAAATCCGGCATGAGTCACCAAGCACACGCGGTCCGTCCCCTCGCGTGGATGGCGGCCGAATAGGGTCCGGGCCACCGCCTGCCCCCGCGCGGCGAGAGCGGAGTCCGCCACCCGGGGGATGTCGGCGCGCTCATCCCGGGCCATTGCCCATTCTTCGTCAACGGGCTCGGCGGCCACGTCGCCCTGGAAGTGCCGGCGCAGGTCCGTCAAGGGCGGGACCGCGTAGCCCCAGACCCATCCCGACTCCGAAAGCCACGGCACCACGCTGGCGGGTAGCCCGGCAGCGGCACAGATCGAAGAGGCCGTCTGGAGACAGCGGACGGCCGGACTTGTGTAGACGTGCGTGAGACCTGCGCCCGCCAAGCGGTCAGCGAGAGCCGCGGCTTGGCGGACCCCCAGTCCAGCGAGGTACGGATTTGGATCCAACGCGGGTCGGGTGCCATAGTGTACCAGGGCGTGGCGGACGATGAGCAAATGCACGACGACTCACTTCCGACAAGCGATCTTCTGTCGGACGCTCGCAAATCCTCCTAGGGACTCCGGGTCACGTCTGTCGAGGTGGTGTAAAATCCATCGGATGTCCTGCAAAGTATGCGTACGAGCAGCGCTCCCTGATCTTCACCAGCAACCGTCCGTACCAGGAGTGGGTTAGCATCTTCGCCTCGACCACGATCGCGACCGCCATCCTGGATCGGCTCCTGCACCACGTGACCACCCTCAGCCTCCGCGGCGACAGCCCCTGTCTGCCATAGTGGAGTGGGACAGGGAACGACACTAATGGAGACTCCAAGGGCGGGGGAGGGAAAGGCGAACAGATGAGCGAGGCCGGAAGCCGGAACGGGGTGCTGGTGGGAGCGCAGGCAAGCGGAGCGTCGAGGTCGGCGCAGGCCGTGCCGCCGGCGCACGAGGGTCCCGACCCCGAGCTGCGGGCGCGGCCGACCAGCCGGCGGCG
>JAJYVV010000092.1 GCA_021791815.1 Bacillota bacterium
GCATCGAGGTGAGCGACGAGGAGATGCGGCGGGTGCAGATCGAACCGAACCCGTTTCATCCGGAGTGGAACTACCGCATCCGGCCCCACACCGCGTCGGACACGTAGGCACCCCCAGCCGGTCCCCTAAATCCCTATCTCTACCAGAAACGGTGATATACTCCACGGCATTACTGGATACCCCCGAACCGGTCCGGTGAGTTATTATTTTCCGTCTCCTTATGGCCGGAGGTCTGTCCCCATCGGCGCCGGGCGCGAGTCGGGCATTTGCGCCCCTGGGATGGCCGGCCGTGCCAGGCGGGCCCGGTGCGCCTGGTGCATGGCGGCCCCCGCCTCCGCGTGACCCAACGAGCACCGGGAGCCCCACGCGTCACCCGACGTGCGCGTCGGGCGTGTCCCGGGCGGGCGGACCCTCGCCCGGGGGGGGCGCGAGCCTCCGGATGGCTGCGCCGCGGGGGGCCGGGGCGGCCTGGCCCCGGCCCCCCGCGGCTCCCCCGCCCGCGCGGCTGCCACCGCTCTCCGCAGCCGGACGGATCACGGCCACGGCGGAGCGAAAGACCAGGATCGTGGTGCCCACCTCGACCAGCAGCGCCTCGTCGTCGAACCCGACCAGCCTGCCGCGCACGGTCCCGCCGTCGGAGCGGCGGAGTTCCACTTCGGCGTCGCCGCGCTGCAGCCGGGCCAGCCACCGGGCCGTCACGCGCCGTGCCGGCGGGGGATCCGGGCGCCGCGGCACCGGCCGGCGTCCGGCCCACCGACCGCCCTTCGCGGCCGCGGGCCCGTCCGGCCGCCGGAGACGGATGCGGCGCGGCGATCGGGAGAACGGGGGCGGCGTGCGCACGGCCGGTCGCCGCTGCGGCGGACGGGCCGGATCGGGTCCGCGACCGCCCGGCGCCACGACGCCACCCCGCGTCGGGGAGGGCGGCTCCGGCGGATAGCGGGGCACGAAGACCACGTACCGGACGCCCTGGGCAGTGGCGTTCGCCGAGGAGCCCGGCCCGTCGGCCCCGGGCCGCCTCCGCAGCCGCTCGGCCAGGGTCCGCGGTTCCAGGGGCCCGAAGGGCGAGGGCGTCCGCGGATCCACCGCGGGGCGCACGCCCGCGGCGGATGGAGCCAGGGGCTTCTCCGACCCGGGCAGGACCCATTCGGGCGCCGGAACGGCGGCCCCGTCCCGCGCCGACTCGTCCCGGGACGCGGGCGGCGCCCCGGACTCCCGGGCCTCCTCCCCCGCATCCGCGAGCGGCGACCCGGCGGCAGGCTGCGCGGGGGCCGGCGGACGCTCCGCCAGGGCGTCCGCGATGAGCGCCGCGACCATGACGGCCAGCGGCAACGCGAAGGCCACGCCGACCAGAAACCCCATGGTTCGCCATCGTTCCGCGCAGCCCGACCCAATGCCTGCCGGTGCCTGGGGCGGCCCCGGGCCGCCGCATCAGCAGGTGACGTCCTTGCCCTCGCTGCCGTAGATCGCCGTCCGCTGCTCGCCGCGGATGCTCACCGTGTCGGCCGGCCGGTAGTGGAACTGGAGGGCCCGCCGGCGCATGCCCGACCCGTTCGCCGGGGTGCCGTGGTGGAGGAGGCCGTGGAACAGCATCAGGCCACCCGGGGGGAGCGGGACGACCACGTCCCGGTCGAGGGCGACGTGGTCGTCGCAGATCTGCCAGTCGCGCCGGGAGAAGTGGACGGTGGGCCCTTCGCGGTGCGTGCCGGGCACCACATGCATGCACCCGTTGTCGGGCGTGGCCGGATCGAGGGCGATCCACACGCCGACCACCGGCGTCTCCGGCGCGACGTTGAAGTACGCGTTGTCCTGGTGCCACGGCTTCTCCCGACCGCCGAGCGGCGGCTTGAGGAGGGCCTGGTCCTGGAACATGAAGGGCGCGGCGCCGCCCATCAGAGCCGATACGGCCCGCAGCAGGGCAGGGTCCTCGGCGATGGCCCGGAGGCGCGGCTGGTGGGCGCAGAAGAGCCACAGCTTGCGGACGTGGTCCTGCCGGACCTCGGCCGGGGCGTCCGCGGGCAGTTCGCGGGCCCGGGCCTCGAATTGGACCCCGCGGAAGCCCGGCACCCGGCCGCCGATCAGGTCGAGGACGGCATCCAGGGCCTCCGCGACACGCTCGGGCGCGAACGCCTGGCGAACGACCAGGAACCCTTGGTCCCAGTAGCTGGCCACGGCCTCGGCGTCGACCGCGTCGAGCGTCTCGACGCCGCCCGCCGCGGTGCGCAGGTTGCGGTACAGGCCCGGCGGGTGGCCCGCTGCCGGCGCTCCGTCGACCCACATCGCCTGCTGGTCCGCCATCGGATCGGGCCTCCCCCCACGTCCGTCGTGCGACGCGGCCGCGGCGGCCCGCCCACGGCCGCGCTCGGCAGCGGGGCCATTCCGCGCTGGGCGTCCCGGTCCTGCGCGGGGCCGCCCCGCCGGCGCCCTGCCCCGAGAGCCCTGAGCCCGACCGGCCGGCGAGCCCCTGCAGTCTGCTGCGCCGGGGCCGGCACCCGTTCGTGGACCTCGGCGCGGGGAACGCGCCGGTGCCGCACGCGACATCCACAGACTGAAGTGCGATGACCGCTTCCACAAACTGTTCGCGGCGGCGCGGGCGGCGGCGGCCAGCTTCGTCGCGGGCCCACGTCGCCGCCTGAGCGCGGCTCGACTTCGGGCGGCGCGGCGCCGGCCTTCCCGCTGGCCGCCGGGGTGACCTCCACCCGAGTCATGGGAGAACCGGTTGGCCGGGGCCGCCCCGTCCTTCGAGGCCGACGGCCTGTCGTTCCTCAGGCCGGGCAGCGACGCGATCTTCGCGGCGGCCACCATGGCGGGGCTGGGGCTCCCGCGCGGTGCGCGGGCCCTGGCCTGGGCGGCGCGGCTCGACGAGCAGTACCGCCGCACGCGGCACCCGCACAAGCGGCTGGGGGTCTCTCCATCCATCCGCCCGCGGCTCCGGCGGCCGCCGGGTTCGGATGCAGGGAACCCCTGGCGCTCCTCCCGCGCGGCGGGCCGGGGCCGCCTCGTGCCCTGCCCGAGGCCCGGGCGCACACGGCTCGACGGTGGGTCGACCACGAGAACCGGACGACCGGTGGATCTGGGGCAGCGTCGGGCCTGATAAGGCGGTCCACGGCACGGCCTGCGGAACCCTACGGCGCTGCGCCGCCCGCGAGGTCCGCGGGGGCCGGCGCGCCGCCACGCGACGGGCGGACCGCTCCCCCGCGGATCCAGTCCACGGGCAGGCGCTCGTAGCGGATGGCCCGCCGGAGGTAGGAGAACGCCACGTGGACCACGCCCGCGCCGCCCGCGGCCACGGAGGGGTACGAATACCCCGTGGGGTCGTCGCGGTGGGCGGGCTCCCAGGTCTGGAGGTTGCGGCGCCAGGGCCAGGTCCGGCCCTCATCCTCGGACAGGGCCAGCTGCAGCGGGGTGCGCAGGGGCTTCTTCCGCCAGGCGTCCCCGCGGGAGACCCAGCGGAACTGGTCCCGCTCCAGCGTGGCGTCGTTGAATGCCAGGACGAAGAGGCCGCCGGGCAGCGCGGCGGCCTGCACGGAGGCGTTGTTGTTCGGGAGGGCCGTGGGCACGGGCGCGGACCACGTCCGGCCCCGGTCGGGCGACGTCGCGGCGTAGAGGCGGTCCGCCGCGCGGCTCCGGAAGAGGGCCAGCAGTGTGCCGTCGGAGCGCGGCAGGAGGCAGGCCTGCACGCGCCCCGTGCTGCCGTCGAGCGGCCGCTCCTGCCACGTGGCGCCGCCGTCCGACGTCCGCAGCATGACCGTGTAGTCGCCCAGCCGCGTGCAGCGGTAGGCGGGCAGGACCCATTCGCTCGGGCCGAGGATCAGGGGCGGATGACGCAGGAACAGCCCGGGGCCGGGAAAGAGCACCTCCGGACCGGTCCAGGTGCGGCCGCCGTCGCCCGATCGCCGGGCCAGCACGCGCGCCGTCTTCTGGTCGTGGGGCTCGTTCGACGTGTGGAGGAGCCACACGACGCCCCCCGGCGCCTGAAACACCACGGGGTTCTGCTCCGAGCGCTCCCGGTCGGCCGACAGGTCCTCCGGCCGTGACCAGCCCGGGGCCGAGGGCTCGAGCCTGGAGAGCACCACGTCGGTGTCCGGGTTGCCCTCGCCGCTGCCCGCAAACCAAGCGCACAGCAGGGTGCCGTCGTCCAGGACCGCCAGGTTGGCGGCATGCTGGTCGGGTCCCCGGCACACCGGCAGGCACGCACCCACCCGTCCGGGATCCCCGGGCACCGGGCGCAGCACGCCGTCGACGGCGGGCATCTCGGCCTCCACCCGCTCACCCCCTGGGCACCTCGGGCGCCCGCGCGCGCGATGCTTCCCCCTGTTCGCGCTTGGAGGAAGACTTCCCGCGGGAGCCGGGCCGTCGACGCCGGCTCTCACCACGGGTCGGAACGGGGGACGCGGGCGGGAGACAGCGTCGCGGCGCGGTGGACGCAGCGGTCCCCTTCCCAGACGTGATAGCCCGGTTCGAGATCGGACGGGGCGCCCGCCGCGCCCGGGCGGCGCCAGGTCACCCGGAGTGCGCTGCCCCCGAGCCGCAGGCCGTCCAAGACGAAGTGGTCCAGTCCGACCTCCAGCGGATCGAGCAGCAGGTGCGCGGGCTGCAGGTCCAGCCCGACCACGTGCCGGACCACGAGGTCGATCCAGTACGAGTGGTTGTAGTCCTGTTCGTCGCTGAGCGGCTCGCCGGTACGGCTGTCGTACTGCTCCACGAGACCGGGGCGGCTCAGGTCCCGGCCCTGGAAGTGCAGGAGGGCGAACGCGCGCAGGCCGGCGCCGAAGGCCGTGTCGTAGCGGTGGCCCAGTCGGCGCGACTCCCGGGCCAGACCGTCGAGAACGATGGCGTTGGTGTACGGCCAGGTGGGGCCGTTCCACATGCACCCGTTGCGGCCCTTGAGGAACCGGCCAAACCATCCCCCGGCCGGCGCGTACGCGCGGCTGTCGGCCGCGACCGACGGGAAGGGGCAGCGCGTGGCGAACGCCGCGGGGTCGAGGAGATGCTCGCAGAGACCCTCGCATCCGTCGCCGCAGAGCCCGGCCCACGCGGGGTGAAAACCGACGACGTTGCGCACGAAGGCCTTCTCGTCGGTCTCGTGGTGGAGGTCATAGAAGAAGCGGGTGTGCGGGTCCCACATCTTCGCCCGCACGTCCGCCGCGACCGCCGCCGCCAGTTCCTCGAACGCCCGGGCGGCCGGCAGGTCGCCGACCCAGGCCGACAGGCGTGCGACACCCAGCGCGTTCATGTACTGGTAGACGGAGCGGTCCACGCGCTTCAGCGGAGTGTACCCGGCGGGGTCCTTCGGATCGGACGGGAAACCGCTGAAGTACCAGTAGCTGGGTTGGTACTCCTTGCCGGTCCGGCTGTGCCGCTGCTCCACCATGAGCTGGTCGGCCGGATTGCCGTGCACCGCCTGCCAGGCGCGGACCTGGCCCTGCAGCACGGGAAGGACCTCGCGGGCGAGGTCCGGGTCCGGCCGGGCGAGGAACCACTGGTAGGCGGCCCATCCGAGGAAGTTGGCGTAGGAGGCGAGGCGGCCGTCCACCGTCAGGGAGCAGATCAGGCCCTGCTCGTCGGCGGCGTCGCGGGCGGTGCGCAGCACGCCGGCGCCCGCGTCGCCCCGGGAGTGCCAGCGCGCGTCGCACAGATGCATGGGCGCCGAGAGGGGGATGAACTTGCTGAACTCCCAGCCGCCGGGGCGCAGAGGGGACTTCCCCTTCTTGTGCGACCGGCCCTCGTAGAACAGCGGATGGCGCAGGAGCCCGCAGCGGGGGTCCGCGAGGTTGTGCCGCAGCAGGAACCAGCGGTACGCCCACGTGCGCTCCAGCACCGGATCGTCGCACGAGAAGCGCGGCGCCTCGCCAAACCACTGGGTGTACGCCCGCCGGTGCGTGGCCAGCACTCCGCCGGGACCCGACGGACCCGCCGCCGCGCCGGCCCAAAAGAGCGCCCGCGACCGGAGCTCCTCCGGTGGGTCGCCGCTGCCGACCGCGGCGGCAACCACGAAGGACGCGGATGCGCCAGGCGGGAGCCGGAGCCCTCGGAGCAGGGCAGGCTCGTCCCAGGCCACGACCAGGTCGACGTCGAGGCCGTGGGCCAGGCCACCGAGTCGGCCCTCGAGGCCCCCGCTCCAGCCGCGGAACGAGGCGTCGCCGTCCACCTCGAGCCGCAGCGTCACGTCCGCGGTGCCGCGGTTCGTCCAGGACTGCACGGACACGGCGCAGTCGTCCCACGTGATGAACTTGTCCTCGCGGAAGGCGGTGAACGCTCCGTCGTGCTCGAGGCAGAGGTGGCTGGGATACCACACCGCGCGCCAGGGCTCCCGGTGCCGCTCCCGGTCGGCGCACACCCGGAAGAGCAACGGGATGTTGGCCTTGTGGATGAAGTCAAAGCGGCCCGCGAAGCCGGGCACCGGCTCCACGTAGTCCGCCCACAGGCGCGCCCCGGTGGGACCGAGGAGCAGGGCCCCGGGGAGGCTCCGCAGGGACCGGCCCTCGGAGCGCAGCGCCTCGTCCCACGAATGGCCGTGGTCCGGGTCGCTTCCCGCTCCTGGTACTCCGGGCACCCGAGGGTCGGCGGTCATGCGCGGCGCCCCGCCCATTCGCCCTATTCTCATGCACCCACGAACGGAGCAGCCCCGGGAGGCGGGTGGTATGCAGCGTCCGTGCCGACTTCCGGGCCGGGCGGACGGGGTCCTGCCGCCCGCCGCGACATGCGCGGCGAGCGGGCTGCGCATGGGTATTGCACCGCGTCGCGCGACGACGTATGCTGTATATAAGGCGCACTGTACGAACGTGCGCTCGTCGTCAGGGCCTTCGGCGGTCGCCAGCCATGGATGGCGCCGACCAGGGCGAGGGCGGTGGGCAGATTGCACCCCACGGAGACGGCCCCGCGGTTCGTCGAAGCGCTTGGCGCAGCCCTGCAGGGGGCCGCCGCTTGGTTGTCGGCCAGGCAGCCCCCGGTGCTCCCCCGTTGGCTGTGGGCCACCCTCATCGTCGTGTCGGCGTACGTGGTCGGCCGGGTCGGCAGCCGCGTCTTGGCCGGCGCGATCCGCGTGCTCCTGCTGGCGGCCGCCGTCCTCATCGGCTGGGATCTCGTGCACGCGGCCTGAGGCCGCAGCCTGGTAAGGCCACCCGGCGGGCCTCCGCCCAGGGCGCGATCCGCGCGCCCTGCCATCGCCCGTGTCCGGGGCGGGGCCCCGCGCATGGCGCCGCCCGCCGGCACAGAGCGCATCGTGCGGATGGGCCCTGCGCTGCCCCATCGCGCCGCACCCCCGCCCGGCACGCGCCACCGGCACATCCCGTCGGCTGCCGCGTCAGCCCGGTGGCCATTGGACGCTCCGCCCCGGGAACACTGTGCATGCCGAGACCCTTTCGCGGGCGGCGCCGCGTCCGCGCCCCAGGTTCGGAGGGCGGCGGCGGATCGCTCCCCGTTCCGACACACGGCCCACCTCGAGCCGCACCGCGGCGCCACGGGCCGGATCGAGGTGGCCGTCCTCGTCTTCGTCGCACGGGAGCCACGGAAGGGCGCTCGGACCACCCGCCCTGGCGGCCCAACCCCTGTCGCCGCCGCTCCCAGGCCCCAACGGTATACCCGACCGCGGGGGCCTTCCGCCGGGCTGGCCGGCCCACGACGGCGACCGCTGGGCCGACGGGGCTTTGGCGGCCGGCGGGCCGGCCTGGTCCCTCTGTCCGCGGGGCCCCCCCTTGCACCACTGGCTGAGCATGCGAGCGCTGTTCGGCCGCGGCGCGACGTCCCCGCCTGCGGGTTGTAGGCGCCGGGAGGCGCCCACCGGGGTTCCTGCGCCGGCGCCTCCCCGGGTCCGCGCCACGCCCGGCGGGGAGTGAGCGCCCGATGCCAGCGCCGCAGCGCTGGGTGGGGATCGATCAGGGATGGTCGCAGACGGGCCCCGCCGGCCAGGACGCCGCCGGCGCGCCTGCTGGCGCGCGCGGACACCCTCGGCCACGCGCGCGTCCACCTGGCCGGCTTCTGCTACGAGGGCTCGGGCGTCGCAGAGACCTTCGCCGAGGCCGGCTGGACCGTCGCCGGCACCAAGGCCCTCAACGACGTGGTCGGCCCCTACAGCCTGACGCCCATGCCGGGCCACATGGTCGCGGCCTGCTGCGGCACCGGCTCCCAAGCGCTCTCCGCCGACGACCGGCACGCCATCGGCCGGGCCGGCGGCGATGTCCGCCTCCCCGAATGGCCGCTGTGCGGCGAGGCCTACGCCGGCTTCCCGGTCGACCGCGCCCGGTCGGCCCCGGACACCCCCCTGGCCACGGCGGTCCGCGACACCCTCGGCGGCACCGTGCCGCCGCAGCGGTCGTGGACGCCCGCAACGCCCCCTGCGTTGCGGCCAAGCGCCCCGACCGCTGCCCCGTCGTCCTGGGGCGGGACCGCCGTCGCCGATGACCACCTCTGGGCCTTCCTCCACGAGAAGTGGCACGCCCTCGGCGACCGCGCCGCGGGAGCACCGTCCGTCGGCCTTGCCCGCTACGCGCGGCCCCACCCCGACGCCGACCCCTGGTCCCACGTCGGGGGCCAGCGCCCCGGCGGGGTGCGCGGGCGCGCCGCGCGACCGGAGACGCCGGTCGGACGCGACGGGCTGGGGATCACGGGACGAGCGGCTAGCCAGGCGTCATCCCGCGTTCCACGGGACGGGGGGGTGGATCCCGGCGAGGCCGGCCACGTCGCGCGCGGAGACGGCGAGGTCCTCGGGCAGCAGGTCGACCAGGTGGCTCTGCGCCGAGGGCGGCGGCGCGGAGCCCGCCCGATACAGGCGGACGGCCTGGCGCCGCATCGCCCGCTCGACGACGTTCCGCACGAGTCGCGCGTTCCCCGTGGGCAGCGCCGGCTGGGCTGCCGGTTGGCGCAGCATCTCGCCGAGCCGCCCGCGGGCGGCCGCCGTCAGCCGATACTGCCGCGCGGCCAGCATGGCGTCGGCGATCCGCAGGAGCTCGTCGACCGTGTAGTCCGGGAAGTCCAGGTGCGTGGGAAAGCGCGAGCGGAGCCCGGGGTTGGTGGCCAGGAACCGCTCCATCTCGGCGCGGTATCCCGCCAGGACCAGGGCGAAGTCCTTCCGGTGGTCCTCCATGGCCTTGACGAGGACGTCGGTCGCCTCGCGGCCGAAGTCGCGGTCGCCGCCCCGGCCGAGCGAGTAGGCCTCATCGACGAAGAGGACGCCGCCCAGCGCCCGCTGCACCATCTCCCGGGCCTTGGCCGCCGTGTGGCCGATGTATTCCCCGACGAGGTCGGCGCGCTCCGCCTCCACCAGCTGGCCGCGGGAGAGCAGGCCCAGACCCCGCAGCAGGCGGCCGAGGATGCGGGCGACCGTCGTCTTGCCGGTACCGGGGTTGCCGCTGAAGACCATGTGCAGAACGAGGGTCTCGGAGCGGAGGCCCGCCGAGGCCCGCCAGCCCTGGACGGCGGCGAAGGCGGCGAGTTCGCGGACCAGGGACTTGACCTGCCCAAGCCCGATCAGGGCCTCCAGCTCGCCCAGGGCGGCGTCCACCGCCGCGGGGTCGACGCCGCGGCCCCCCGCGCCCCCGGGCCCGCCGGCGCCCGCGTTGCCGGCCGACGCCGCGAGGGAGGCCGGTCTCGGGCTTCCCGGCGGCGGCCCCGGGTTCCGCCCCGACGTGCCGGGCGACGCTCGCAGGGCCACGCGCCCACCCCTTCCCGTCCCGGGCTCGGCCGGGGCCCCGCCCCGAGCTTCGTCCCCCATGTTACGCGCGGGGGGGCTCTCCCTCGACCGGGCCGGTCCCCTCCCGCCAGAGCTCGACCACCTGCGGCAGTGCCTCGGCGGCGGGGCCCGAGCCGAGGTCGACCCAGATCGCGCCGGGCTCCCGCCGGAACCACGTCCGCTGCCGCTTGGCGAACCGGGTGGTGGCCAGGATGATCGCGTCGCGCAGCGCACGGACGGATCCGCCGGCCGCGCGCAGGTGCTCCACGGTCTGGCGGTAGCCGACGGCCTGCATGCACTGGGCCTCCGGCGGGACGCCGGCCGCGAGCAGCCCGGCCACCTCGGCCACGAGGCCCGCCTCCAGCATGCGGTCCACGCGCTCCGCGATGCGGGCGCGCAGGATGGCGGGCGGCCGGTCGAGGACGACCAGGAGGTGCGGGCGCCGGGGCGGCGGCGCGGCGTGGCGGAACGCCGACAGCGGCCGACCGGTGGCGGCGTGGACCTCGAGCGCCCGGATCACGCGCCGCCGGTCGGCGGGGTTGAGCCTGGCCGCGGTGTCGGGGTCGACGCGCCGCAGCGCCTCCTGCAGTTCGGCGTCCGCCCGCCGCTCCAGATCCGCCCGCAGCGTGGGGTTCGGAGGCGCCGGCGGCAGCGGGGCCTCTTCGAGCACCCCCCGGATGTAGAGGCCGGAGCCGCCGACCAGCAGCGGCACGGCCCCGCGCGCCGCGCACGCGCCGATGGCCTCCAGGGCCGCCGCCCGGTACTCGGCGACCGAGAAGGGCAGGCCGGGATCCCGCAGGTCGAGGCAGCGGTGCGGGACCAGGCGCCTCTCGGCGGCCGTGGGCTTGCCGGTGCCGATGTCCAACCCCCGGAACACGGCGGCGGAGTCGGCGGAGATCACCTCCCCCCCGAGGGCCAGCGCCGCGGCGAGCCCGAGCTCGGTCTTGCCGGCCGCGGTCATGCCCGCGATGACCAGGACGCGCGCCTCGCACACTGGACGCACCCCCGCCTTCGGACCTGCATACCGTGGCGCCGAAGAGACGCGGGGACAGGCGAGGCGCCGCTCCGGGAGGCCCCCCCGCGGAGGAGGTCGGAGGAGAGATGGGCGAACCGGATACCGTCGTTCCGGGCCCCTGTCCGCCGGAGGGCTGCCCCGCGCCCACCGAGATCGACTGCATCGAGGTGACCAAGGTCTACGACTTCTGCTTCCAGACCGACACGGAGACCGAACCCTTCACGATCCCGTCTTCGTGCGGCACGATCCCCGTCGGCAGCACGGCCACGGCGACCGTCACCGCGGTCACCTGCTCGGCGCAGACCATCTCCCCGATCAGCGGCTCCGGCGGCTTCGCCAACGTGACGATGCTCATCACGGTCACGGAGGCCATCACGCTCACGTCACCCTCGGGGACCACGCTGTGCACCTTCACCGGCGAGTTCTGGTACATCAAGACGGTCACGCTGTGCGCGCCCCCCGGGGTCACGATCAACTGCTCGGCGCCCAGCACGTCCGTCACCGCCATGCTCGCCCCGAACGCCAGCGAGGTCATCACCACGACGATGATCTGCCTCCTGACGGAGGCTACGGCGCTCGTCAAGCTCCTGGTCCCCACGTACGGCTTCTGCGTGCCGGCGCCCTGCGTCGTCCTGCCGACGCCGCCGTTCACCTGCCCGCCCTCGCCGCTGTTCCCGCCCCAGTGCACGGTGGCCCCACCGACGTCCGCGGCCCTGGACAGCTGATCGCGCCGGCGAGCGGGGAGAGGGGCGCGCGCCCCGGCGCAGGAGGTCAGAGGAGACATGACCGAAGCGGATGGCGTCGTCCCCGGCCCGTGTCATCCGGATTGCGGCTGCCCCCCGCCCACCGAGATCGATTGCATCGAGGTGACCAAGGTCTACGACTTCTGCTTCCAAACCGACACGGAGACCCAGCCTTTCTCCATCCCGGCCTCCTGCGGCACGATCCCCGTCGGCAGCACGGCGGCGGCCACCGTCACATCCGTGGCGTGCACCGCGCAGACGATCGCCCCGATCAGCGGCTCCGGCGGGTTCGCGAACGTGACCATGCTCATCGCGGTCACGGAGTCCATCACGATCACGTCGCCCTCGGGGACCGCCGTGTGCACGTTCACGGGCGAGTTCTGGTACATGAAGACCATCACGCTCTGCGCCCCGGCGGGTACGGCGGTCACCTGCTCGGCTCCGAACACCTCGGTCACCGCCATCGTCGTCGCCAGCGCGGGAGAGGTCGTCACCACCACGATGATCTGCCTCCTGACGGAGGCGACCGCGCTGGTCAAACTCCTCGTGCCGACATACGGCTTCTGCGTCCCCGCGCCCTGCGTCGTCCTGCCCACCCCGCCGTTGTCGTGCCCGCCGTCGCCGCTGTTCCCCCCGCAGTGCCCGGTGCCCACGCCGACGCTCGGGCCCGCGCCCTGCGGGTGCGACCCCTGAGGCACCCCGTGGGTGCTGGATCGCCGGCCCCGCAGCCGCCCCCGGAGGACGGGCCTCCGGGGGCGGCCTGCCTTCGGGCGGAGGGCCGGGGCGCGGCCCTTGGCGTACTGGGCCGGGACCGGCCCGCATAGCCCTGTCCCGTGCGGTGAGGGATCGCGGCCGCTGCCGGCCCAGTACCGGCCGGGTCGTGCGGGCCGGGGGCCGACCCCTTCCGCGGAGAGCGGGGGACCTGCCGTGGTCGTGCTGCGCGTCGGTCCGGAACTGCGCCGTTGGCTCGCGGTCGGCGCCGCCGGCGCCGTGGTGGTGGGCCTCCTGCGCTGGGGCTTTCAGGGCAGTCCGGGCATCCCCCCGCTCGCCGGTGCGGCCGCGTCCACGTCCGCGGCCTCGGCCGGCACCGCCGCCGTGCAGGAGGCGGTCGTGGCGCTCACGGTCGACGCGCCCGACGGCGCCCTCATCGAGGGGGTGACGCGGGCCCTGTCCGCCGCCGGCCTCCCCGCGACCGTCTTCGTGGCGCAGGGCTACGCCGCGGCCCACCCGGCGGCGCTGCGCATCCTCACCCAGGAGGGCGACGAAATCGAGGTGCTCGCCGACCCGAGCGGCGCCACGCTCTCCGCGGCCTCCCGCCTGGTCGCGTCGGCGACGGGCCAGGCGCCCATCTATGCCCGGCTGCCGGGCGGCACGCCCCAGCAGAGCCTGCTCAGCGCGGCCCACGCGGATAGTCTCGCGGTGGTGGCGCCGGGGCAGGAGGCGCTCACGGTCACCCAGCTGCAGGACGCGCTCCGGCCCGGGGCCGTCCTGACGATTCCCCCCACCTTCGCGCCGGACGTCCCCGCCCTCGCGACCACCCTCCGCGCCCACAGCTACCAGGCGGTGACGCTGGAGGCGCTGGGCGCGATCATGGCGGGCGCCGCCGCGACCTCCCTGCCCACGGTGCCGTAGGACGGCGCCCCGCTCATACGGGCAGACCAAGGCCCCGGAGCAGCAGGCGGCCGACCGACGCCCGCGGCACATCGGCCGCGGCCAGGAGCGGCACCGAGCCCAGGGGACGACCGGCCAGGAGCAAAGTGAGGGTCCCCAGGCGCTGCCCCGCCCGCACCGGCGCCTCCACGTGCGCGGCGAGCCGCCGCCGCTCCGTGAGCCACGGCCATTCGTCGAGGCCGACGGGCGCCTCCAGGGCGCGCGCGGCGACCGCTTCGACACGCGCGCGCCGGTCGCGCGCCCCGAGCACGGGCACGGGCGCCACGCCCTGGCCCCGGGCCGCCGCCAGGCGCGGGCTGAAGTGGCTGAAACCCCATTGCAGCATGCGCAACGCGTCGCCCCAGCGATCGTCGCTGTGGAGCACCACCGCGATCAATTGCATGCCGCCCCGGGTGCCGGAGGCGACCAGGCAGCTCCCGGCCGCCGACGTCGTGCCCGTCTTGACCCCGTCCACCCAATCGTACGCCAGCAGCAGGCGGTTGGTGTTGTGGATGTCACGGCGGATCTCCTGCCCGAGGCTGGTCTCCCCCGCCATCTGCGCCTCGGCGCTGTCCACGAGCGCGGCGAAGGCCGGCACGCGCAGCCCGGCCCGCGCGATCAGCGCGAGGTCGAACGCGCTGCTGCGGTGCAGGGGGTCCGTGAGTCCGTGCGGGTTGACGAAGTGTGTGTCCTGGAGGCCGAGGGCGCGCGCCTTGGCGTTCATCCGCGCCACGAAGGCGGGCACGGAGCCGGACACGGCCTGGGCGATCGCCACGGCCGCGTCGTTTCCGGAGCGCAGCAGCAGGCCCCGCAGCAGTTGGGCCAGGGTGTAGCGCTCGCCGGCGGAGATGCCCGCGGACGAACCGGGCGTGCCCGCGGCGTCCCGGCCGACCTTGACCTGCTGGTCCGGGCGCCCCAGCTCGAGGGCGACCAGCGCGGTCATCATCTTGGTCGTGCTGGCCGGATGGCGGGGCTCGTCGGCGTTCCGGGCCCACAGCACCCGCCCGGTCGCGGCATCGATGAGCACCGCTGCGTCGGCGGTGACATCGGGTCCGGACGGCTCGCGGGCCGGAACGTCCAATGGCGGCGGCGGAAGCGACGGCACCGACCACCCCGCGGCGGCGGCCCCCGGGCCGGGCGCGCCCTCCGCGCCCACGGGCAGGGCGAGGACCGCGGGCAGGAGGAGGCCGGCGAGGATGCGGCGGGCGAGGCGGCGGCCGGTGGCTCTCATGGACGTAGGATGCCCGGGCAGCCGCCCCGGCCGCCGGCCCGGGCCGCGGAAGCGGCAGCCAGCCGCGCTTCAGGCCAGCCGGAAGTACAGGTACTCCGCGGGATCCGGCGCCTGGACCGGGAGCGGCGGGACGGCATCGCCGTCGACGGTGACCGACGTCACGACGCCGGCGTTGCCCAACTCGATCTCCAACGCCGAGGCCGCGGTCCAGGTGACCGCCTCCGGGCCCGAGAACGCCAGCCGGTACTGCACGCCCTGGCTCGCGCCGTCGGCCCAGCGTTCGGTCCAGCAGTAAGCCGTGGCGCGGAGCGCCACCTGGAGGGAGGTCGCCCCGGTCACGAGATAGGTGATCTGCCAGCCGGTGGACGCGTGGACCTCGGTGGAGGTGACCTGCACCGGCGGCGTGGACGCGGATGAAGAGGCCGGCGCCGAGACGGCCGATGACCCGGACGCCGACCTACGGGCGCCGCCCTGGGCGGCCCCCGACGCGCCGCCTCGGCCGGCGTGCGCGGCGGGCGCCCCGCCGGCAGGGGAGCCCGACCTTTGCGCCCGATCTCCGCGGGCCACAAGGAGGCTCGTCGCGTAAAGGGCGGCGAGCACGGCCAGGAATCCCAGCGTCCAGGCGCCCCAACCGCCCGTCCGCCGCACCCGCGGCGGCCGGGCGGAAGCGCGGCGCACGAGCTCCGGTTCTCCCGATGCGCCATCCCCAGAGGCGTCCCGCCGCCCGGCGCGCGCCGGGCCCGCGCGGCGCGGCGCGCGCCTGCGC